>CALJLV010000102.1 GCA_937982505.1 uncultured Desulfobacteraceae bacterium
AGGACCTTTTCCTGCACCGTGTCCCAATCTTCCTGGTTGGCGGAGTTGATCGTTTCCGCCCGAATGCCGATCCGCTGAGCCGCCAGGATCTGGTTGCGCATCAATGACAGCAGGGGCGATATGAGCAGCGTCAATCCCTCACCGGCATCCCTGAGCATGCGGGTGGCCAGAAAATAGACCATGCTCTTTCCCCAACCGGTACGCTGCACCACCAGCAGGCGCCGCTTGCCCAGCAGCGCTTCGATGCAACCCCACTGGCCCTCCCGGAAAGCCGCGGTCGGATCGTTCAAGGATTGTTTCAGTAGGTTCAGGGCTCTTTTTTTCATGTCCGGCCGGCTGCCGTCCACCAGGCGCACCATCCGGTTTGTGCCGATCATACCACCGGATTTTGACAGATGGGGAGAAAACCGCCCCGGAAAAACAGCAAAGCCCGCTCTACAAGAACATGAGGCTCTTGTATGGCGGGCTCTATGCGCCGATTGCAATCCTGCTTTCTTCTGTCCGCATGCCCTCCCCTTTCGGTTTCAGGGTCGACGGCTGGCGAAAAGTACTAAAAATGGCCCGAAATTGCAACAAACACTATACGGCTTTATGGCTCCTTCCGCCAACGCCCTTAAGACGGAAAGGTTGCGCCACATCCGCTACCCCCCGCCAAGGCTTCTCAATCACGCAGGATCCAGCCCGGCCCAGAGCCTTTCAAGCACACCGTCGCATCGGCGCGCCAAGATATTCCCCGGCCAGCGGCAGGTCGCAAAAACGCCGGTCGAGTATCACCACCCGGCCCCGGTCCGTTTCGGACCGCAGCAATCGACCGATGCCCTGGCGAAGCTTGATGTCCCGGTCGTAATTGCATCGCTGCCAGTACTGGTCCGAAGACAAAAGCGCCCGCCGGGCGGCATTGAGCGGGTCGGTGGAATGCGGCCGGCGACGTATTCGAGCCAGGCCGCCTTGTTGCCGACAATCTGGAGAAAGCATTCGAAACGGCCGCATCCGGCCGCAAAAGCCGCTCCTCGCGGAGTCTGATACCGGGTTCGCTTTGCTGCAGGGCGCTCCTGAGCGCCGTTTTGAGAAAAGCGCGCCAGTCGGGGGGGTGTCGCCGTCGGTCCCGAGGCTTAGAAGATCACCGAAAAAGTCGCTGTAGTGTGTGGCCAGACGACAACACAGCCGGCCGAAAAGGGTTTTGCTGCGTTGTAGATAGTAGCGGATGACACCGGCGGTCTTGCGATGGCTGTCGTTCAGATCCTTCCAGCAGATGTGCCGGATCAGTGCCTCGGCCAATTCCACCAGCTCCGCGGCACTGAAGCTCATGTTCTCGTGCTGTTTGGCCATCAGCTCCTTCCAAAGCCGGACAAGACTGAAGGAGGGTAACTGCTGCAGGAAGAATTCGGCCGCGAAATTCAGATCGACAATCCGATCGACACCGCAAAAGCGTCTCAAGGCCTCCAGGTCGCTGTGTTCCGAGAAGGCCAGCGCCACTGGAACACCGTCCAGAAAATCCTTTAAACGCCGCTGGACCTCACCGACGGGCGGGGCCGACCGGAGCACCTCGAGGGAAAGATTGGAGCGGTAACGGTCCCGGGCCGAGTAGGCGTCCGTGCGCACCAGGGATTCAAAATGGCCCGTGCCGGCCTTGCCGAAGCGTCTGGCCGCCAGGGCGTAGATTCGATTGTCGCCCTTTGCCGACCGGGAGGTGTGCCCGTAAAGAATGGCAATATCGTCTATGTCGTCTTGGTAATCCCTGAACACGGCCAACGATCCATTCGTCGAAAATCGGCTGTTCTCCAGCCCCTGGACGCATTCATGGCCTGCTTCCGTTTTTCTCGACCAGGGGCAAGCGCTTTCTCGAATCCGCCAGGTCCATCGCACTGGGCGGAGCATGCCTCGAAAACGGCTAAGCCCGCCGTGCAAGGGCGCGAGGCTCTCGCAAGGCGGGCTTTCGATATGCCGGCGGCAGGCCGGATCACATGCTTCTCCCTTTCACTTTTAAGGTCAACCGCCGAGGCAAGATATCTTATATGTTTCAGCAATTGTTTAAATCCAGGGACGGAGGGGGACAAAAGCACCCCGCAGAAACAACAACGCCCGCTTCGCAAGCGCATCAAGAAAAAAGGCCCGGGCCGGATCGCCGCTGTGATCCCGGTGCCCGGGCTTGCTGGTACCGGCATTACTTCCGGCCAGTCAGTACTGCATTCGGTAGCGGCCGGGCGGCGGGGCG
Source organism: uncultured Desulfobacteraceae bacterium (assembly GCA_937982505.1). Lineage (GTDB taxonomy): Bacteria > Desulfobacterota > Desulfobacteria > Desulfobacterales > UBA2174 > UBA2174. Next base: position 2,216 of record CALJLV010000102.1, read on the forward strand.
GCGGGCGGACGGCTTTCCTGAACGGCGGGAAGAGCGGAAAAGAGCGCTCCGGGGAGGTCCCGCGGAGGCGGGCCGGCAGCGCGGCGGGATTCAGGGTTCCAGGGCGGCGAGGAATTCGGCCACGGGCACCTCGATCCCGGTCCACAGAAAGAAGGTGCGTCGGGCCTGGAAGGCCAGCGTGGACCGGCCGTCGACAAAGGGGCAGCCGAGCCTGGCGGCCGCCGCGTGCCAGAAGCTGGCGGGCCGATCGCGGTTCAGATCCAGGATCAGCCGGCAGTTGTCCAGGGGCAACGTTTCGATGCGCCTGGCCAGGTCGGGCCCGTCCTGGGGGCAGGAAACGCTGGTGGCGTTGATGACGATATCGGCGCGCCGGCCCACGGCATCGATTTCGTCCATCCCGGCCGCCAGCCCCCCCACGGCGCCTGCCAGGCGGGCCGCGGCATCCCGCTGGCGGCCGGCCACCACCACTTCGGCGGCCCGCTTCCAGGTGAGGATGAAGACCACGGCCCGGGCCGCGGCGCCGGTGCCGAAGACCAGGGCGCGCTGGCCGGAAGGATCGAACCCTTCCTGGTCGAGGGTTTCCATGATCCCGATGGCGTTGGTGTTGTAGCCCTTGAGGATGCGCTCCTGGCGCACCACGGTGTTCACCGCGCCGATGAGGTTGGCCCCTTCGGAAAGCACGTCCAGGTGGGCCAGGACCTTCTCCTTGAAGGGGGCTGTCACCGCGGCCCCGGCCAGGTTGAGAATCCGCAGGCTGGACACGGCGGCTCCCAGATCCTCGGGCGCCACCTGAAAGGGGACGCAGGCCCCGCGCAGTCCCACCCGCCCCATGACCCGGGTGAAGAGGTCCGGGCTGCGGTGGGTGTGGACCCGCCGATCGCTCAGGACGCCGAAAACCGGGGTCGCCGCGTCGAAGCGGGCGCTGAAGACGGCCGCGTTCATGTGCTTCACGTCAGGCGGCCAGGGCCCCTGCCGGGCGAACGGGCCGCCCGGCCCGAGGCACTGGCGGGCGGCGCCGGTCGATGGGTCCCGGCCGATGCATGGCCGCTGCAGGGGGGCGGCCCCGGGGAGGGTCGCCCCCAGCGGTTCAGATGCCCAGCAAACGGTTGAGGCTGGTGGTGATCTCTTCGGCCGTGGCCGGCTTGGGCAGGTAGTCGTCGGCCTCCATGCTCATCCCGTCGTAGTGCGAGTAGCGCGTCGAGGAGACGTGGGAGGCCACGGCGGTGAGCATGATCACCGGGATCTCCTTGAGCCGCGGATCCTGCTTGAGCTGCTTGCAGACCGCGTAGCCGTCCATCTCGGGCATCATCACGTCGAGCACCACGGCATCCGGGGGATTGGCGCGGATCTTGGCCAGCCCCTCGGCCCCGTCGTAGGCCAGCTCCACGAGAAACCCCGCCTTTTGCAGGTCGCCCTGGACGATGGCGCAGAAATCGGGCTCATCGTCCACCAGAAGGATTCTCTTTTTTTCGGTCATGGGACACACTCCTTTGGGGGTTCAAGGTTTTAAGATTCCAGATTCCAGGTTCCAGATTGCAGATTGCAGATTCAAGGTTTCAGGTTTTGAACCTTAGATTTCCAACCGCTACACCTCCGGCCTGGGCAGCATCCCGGCCCGCTGGGCGATTTCGGGCACCCGGTGCTCCCATTCGATGGCCATGAGGTGGACCCCGGCCACCCCGGGCATCTGCTTGAACTCTTGGATCTGCTCGATGGCGAAACGGATCCCCTCCTCGCCCTGCTGGCCCTTGCCGGCCCCCTCCAGGCGCTGGATCAGCGCCTCGGGCACGTCCATGCCGGGGACGAACTTGGCCATGTACTTGGCCATGCGGGCGCTTTTCATGGGGGTGACCCCGGCCAGGATGGCGCATTTCTCCGCCAGCCCCATGTCCACCGCCTGGTGCATGAAGGCGCGAAACCGTTCCATGTTGTAGATGCACTGGGTCTGGATGAAGTCCGCCCCGGCATCGATCTTGTTGGCCAGCCGGTAAATGCGAAACTCGGTGGGATCGCCGAAGGGGTTGCTGGCCGCCCCGATGAAGAGCCTCGGCGGCACGTCCACCTCGTCGCCGTTGGGGAACTTGCCCTCGTCGCGGATCTGTTTGACCAGGGCGATGAGCTGCATCGAATCGATGTCGTAGACGTTCTTGGCCTGGGGGTGGTTGCCGAAATGCTGGTGGTCGCCGCTGAGACAGAGCATGTTGCGGATCCCCAGGGCGTAGGCCCCCAGGATGTCGCTCATCATGGCCAGGCGGTTGCGGTCCCGGCAGACCATCTGGAAATTGGGCTCGATCCCGTCGGCCGCCATCAGGGCGCTGCTGGCCAGGCTCGACAGCCGCACCACGGCGGTCTGGTTGTCGGTGACGTTGACGGCGTCCACCACGCCGCGCAGGTGTTCATACTTCTCCTTGAGGTGTTCGACGTTGGCCCCCTTGGGCGGACCGCACTCGCCGGTGAAGGCGAAATGTCCGGCCCTGAGGACCTTTTCCAGGTTGCTGCCCGCTTTGAGTCCGTTCGCGCTCATTTTACCAGTTCCTCCCTGATGCTGCGCCGGGGACCGCCGTCCCGGGATGTGCGCCAGTCCTTGGCCGGACGAAAAACCCGCAGATCCGCCAGGCGGCCGTTTTCCATCTTCTTGCGCACGATCTTGTCCCAGATGCATTCGATTTCGGCCGACACCTCGCACTTGCCCCCGGCGCTGCCGCCGCAGGGGCCGTGGAGCAGGCTCTTGGAGCAGCGGGCGATGGGACAAAGCCCGTCGAAGAGGTGGATCTTGCAGGCCCCGCAGCCGGCGCAGCGCTCCTCCCAGACCCCGTGCTGGACGGCCCCGCCCATGAAACGGGTGTTGACGGCCGGATAGAAGCGCTGGCTGGGGTAGGCCTCGGAGAGAAACTGGGGCCCCACCCCGCAGGCCATGGAGACCACGGCGTCGAACTGGTCGTAATCGTTGCGCAGCGGCTCGAGGTACTCCGGGTCGCACTGGCGTTCGAGCACCCGCTGGGCCACCTCCAGGGGGCGGCCTTCCTTCTTGCGGGCGATGCGCAGGGTCGCCGCCAGGATCTCCACTTCCTTTAACCCTCCCACGTTGCAGACGGTGACACACCCCTTGCAGCCCACCAGCAGGATGCTGCCGCAGTCGTGGACCATCTCCAGGATCTCTTCCAACGGTTTGCGATCGGCGATAATCATCGGTTCACCTCACGGGCACGCGTAGAACGGGTTGGCAGTGGCGCCGGACCGGGCTGGGGCCGAGCCGGCGCGTCGTTTCGGTCATCTCGGTGGCGATCTCGGCAAACCGCGGCCCCTGGGCCGAGGAGAGGTTGAACATGGCCACCCGCTCGGGTTCGATGCCCAGATCCTTGAGGGTGCGCTGCACGTATTCCACCTTTTTGCGGGTTTTGAGATTTCCTTCCAGGAAATGACATTCCCCCTCCAGTCAGCCGGCCACGTAGACGGCGTCGGCCCCCTCCTCGATGGCCCGCAGCAGATGCAGAATGTCCACCCTGCCGCTGCAGGGGACCTGGATCACCTTGACGTTGGCCGGATAGTTGAGGCGCATGGATCCGGCCAGGTCTCCGGCCGCATAGGCGCAGTACTTGCAGCAGTAGGCGACGATCTGGGGTTCGAAGCTCTCGTTCATGGGCATGCCTCTCGATTGATTCGGTTTTGGGGTTCCGCGGTCCGCCCCGGCGCTTCAGGCGCACTCGGCAAAGAGGGCCGCCGTCTTGGCAATGAGCTGCTGGTCGGTGAAGTGCTTCAGGGTGATGGCCTTGCCCGGGCATTCGGCCACGCAGCAGCCGCACCCGTGGCATCCGGACGGTTCGATGACCGCGTGCCCCTCGGCACCGATGTAGGGCGTGCCGTAGGGGCAGGTGCGCACGCAGGTCAGACAGACCGCGCAGCGCTCGGGATCCACCTCGGCCACGACCCCGCCCACCCAGATGGCGTCCTTGGACAGGATCGTCACCGCCCGGGCCACGGCGGCCTGGGCCTGGGCGATGCTCTCATCCAGACTCTTGGGATAGTGGACCAGCCCGGCCATGAAGATCCCTTCGCTGGCCAGATCCACCGGCCGCAGCTTGGCGTGGGCCTCCACCAGGAACCCCTCGGCGTTCACCGGCACCTTGAACAGCTCGAACAGATCCTTGTTCTCGTTGGGCACGATCGCCGTGGCCAGCACCAGCAGATCCGGATCGATGCGCAGGGGCCGCCCCAGGATGTGGTCGCGCACGGTGAGTGACAGCCGCCCGCCGTCCGCGGCCACCGACGGCGGGGTCTGAGGATCGAAGCGGATGAAGATCACGCCCAGGCTGCGGGCCTCGCGGTACAGATCCTCGCGAAAGCCGTAGGCGCGCAGGTCCCGGTAGAGGATGTAGACGCCGCGCTCGGGGCGCGCCCGCTTCAGGGCGATGGCCGTTTTGAGCGAATGGGTGCAGCAGACCCGGCTGCACGAGGGCCGCAGATCGTTGCGCGAGCCGACGCACTGGATGAAGGCCACCGTGTCGGCGGCCGCCACGCGCCCGTCCCCGGCCGCCATGGCCTCGTCCATCTCCTTGTGGGTCAGCACGTCCGGGTGCCGGCCGTAGAAGTATTCGGAGGGCCGGTACTCGTGGCCGCCGGTGGCCAGGAGGGTCACCCCGTGCTCGATCACCGTGGTGGTTACCGTAACCCCCCCCCGGGCCAGGGTCGTAGTGAAGTTGCCCAGGATTCCCGAGGTCTCGATGGCCTCGGTGCGCATGAAGAGCCGGATCCGCGGATGGTTGCGCACCCGGGAGATGCGCTCCTCGAGCCAGGGCTGAACCGCCCCTCCGTCCCAGGTGTGGCGCAGCCAGCGGGCATTGCCCCCCAGCTCCTCGCCGCGCTCCACCAGCACGGCGGTAAAGCCCTGGTCGGCGATGCCCAGGGCCGCCTCCATGCCGGCCACGCCCCCGCCGATGATCAGGGCCGTGCCCTGGACCGGCATGCTCACCTGGTGCAGCGGTTCGATGTAGACCGCCTTGGCCACCGCCATGCGCACCAGGTCCTTGGCCTTGGCCGTGGCCCTGACCGGATCGCCCATGTGGACCCAGGTGTTCTGGTCGCGGATATTGGCCATTTCGAACAGGTACTTGTTCAGCCCCGCCTCGCGGATGGTCTCCTGGAACAAGGGTTCGTGGGTGCGTGGCGAGCACGAGGCCACCACCACCCGGTTGATCCCCTTTTCGGCGATGACCTCCTTCATCTTGTCCTGGGTGTCCTGGGAGCAGGTGAAGAGGTTGTCCTCCACGTGGACCACGTGGGGCAGGCTGCGGGCGTATTCGCGCACCGCCGGCACGTCGGCCACCCCGCCGATGTTGATCCCGCAGTTGCACACGAAGACCCCGATGCGCGGGGCCTCACCGGACACGTCCAGCTCCGGCGGCAGCTGCTTGGTGCGGGTCAGGGTGCCCCGGGCGGCCGCCAGGCGTCCGGCGGCCGAAGCGGCCGCGGCCGAGGCCTCCATGACCGACTGGGGGATGTCCTTGGGCCCCTGGAAGGCCCCGCAGACGTAGATCCCCTCGCGGCTGGTGGCCACAGGCGCCAGGGCCTCGGTGGCGGCGAACAGGTGCCGGTTGAGCTCGATGCCCAGCCGCGCGGCCAGATCCCGGCTTTCCGGGTTGGGGGCCATCCCCACCGAGAGGACCACCATGTCGAAGATTTCCTCCTGCATGCGGCCGTCCTCGCTGGCGTATCGCAGCCGCAGCAGGTCTCCGGGAAGCGGATCGATGGTATGGACCCGGGCGCGCACGAAGCGCACCCCCTTTTCCTTTTCGGCCCGGGCGTAGTAGCGGTCGAAGTCCTTGCCGTAGGTGCGCATGTCCATGTAGAAGACCGCCGTGTCCAGGGGTCTGGTGCTGTGCTCCTTGGCGATGACGGTCTGCTTGGCGGCATACATGCAGCACACGGCCGAACAGTAGGCATGGTCGCACTGGTTGATGTCGCGCGAGCCGATGCACTGGAGCCAGGCGATCTTTTCCGGTTCGCGGTGGTCCGAGGGGCGCATGAGGTGCCCCTGATAGGGGCCCGAGGCGCTCAGGATGCGCTCGAATTCCAGGGCCGTGACCACGTTGGGGTGCTGCGCGTAGGCGTAGTGGGCCTGGCGGCTGGGATCGTAGGGGGTAAAGCCGGGGGCCAGGATGATCGATCCCACCGTCACCTCGAGGGTCCGGGGCGCCATGGAATGGTCGATGGCCCCGGCCAGGCAGGCCGTGACGCACTGGTAGCATTCCGAGCAGACGCCGCACTTGAGGCAGCGCAGCGCTTCGGCCCGGGCCTCCTGTTCGTCGTAGCCGTAGGAAACCTCCAGAAAGTTGCACTCCCGGGCCGCCGGATCCAGGCAGCGCACCGGGGTGCGGGGCCTGACCTTCTCGCCCGTGATGGCGGGCTTTTCGAATTCCCATTCTTTCTTTCGCCCCTCTCGCAGATCAAGACCGTTGACAAAGCGGTGGATACTCTCGGCCCCCTCCTTGCCGCAGGCCACGGCGTCCACCACGCTCTTGGGGCCGTAGTAGGCGTCGCCGCCGGCAAAGACCCATTCCAGGGGGGTCTGGAGAGTCAGCGGATCGGCCTCGAGCCCCTTGACCCGGCTCATGGCGACCCCCTGCTCGGCCAGGTGCGCCGTATCGGTGGACTGGCCGATGGCGATGATCACCGTGTCGCCGAAAAACGGCTGGCAGACGGCCTCGTCGTACCGGGGGGCAAAGCGCCGGTTCTCGTCGAAGACGGCCGTGCAGGTCTTGAACTCGATGCCCGACACCCGGCTGGACTTGTCGATGAAAAACTGCTTGGGACCGAAGCTGTTGACGATCTCGATGTCGCTTTCCAGAGCCTCGCGGATCTCGTGCTCCCAGGCCGGCATCTCCTCGCGCTTTTCCAGACAGATGAGGGTGACCTTCTCGGCGCCCTGGCGCCGGGCGGTCAGCGCCACGTCGATGGCCACGTTGCCCCCGCCCACCACCAGCACCTCCCGGCCGATCTCCACCGGCCGGCCCAGGGCCACGTCGCGCAGGAACTCGACCCCCTGGAGCACCCCCGGAGCGTCCTCGTTGTCCACCCCCAGGCGCCGGCCGCCGTGGAGCCCGATGGCCAAAAAGACCGCCCGGTAGCCTTCGGCCCTGAGGCTTTCGAAGGTGACGTCCTTGCCGAAGGTGATCCCGCAGCGGATCTCGACCCCCATCTTTTCGATGACGGCGATCTCCTGGGCCAGGAGGTCCCGGGGCAGACGGTATGCGGGGATCCCCACGCGCATCATGCCGCCCGGTTCCGGCAGCTTCTCGAAAACGGTCACCGGATAGCCCCGCAGCGCCAGAAAATAGGCGGCGCTGAGCCCGGCCGGACCCGAACCGATGACGGCGATCCGTTCGGGGCGGGGCTCGGGCAGGGGCGGCACATAGGGGTTTTGGGCGGCCCGATCCACGTCGGCCAGAAAGCGGTGCAGTTCCCGGATGGCCAGGGCCTGATCGTGGTCCCCGCGGGTGCAGACCCCTTCGCAGGGGTGGTGGCAGACCCGGCCGCAGACCCCGGGAAAGGGATGGTCCTGCTTGAACAGTTTCAGGGCCTCGGCGTAACGGCCGTCGTTGATCAGGGCGATGTAGCCCTGGATGCTCACGTGGGCCGGACAGGTGGCCTTGCAGGGGGCCGTGGTGCGCTTGTCGATGGCAAAGGCGCTGGGCATCCCCTGGGGATAGAGCTTGTAGGCCGCTTTGCGTTCGCGCAGCCCCGCGTCGAAGAGGTTGGGGGTCTCGATGGGACAGGCCTTGGCGCACTCGCCGCAGGCCGTGCATTTTTGCAGGTCTACGTAGCGCGGGGCCTGGCGCAGGGTGACCTGGAAGCGGCCCGCCTCGCCCTGCACCGCTTCGACCCGGGACAGGGTATGCAGATCGATGTTCAGATGCCGCCCAGCCTCCACCAGTTTGGGCGAAATGATGCACATGGAGCAATCGTTGGTGGGAAAGGTCTTGTCCAGTTGGGCCATGACCCCGCCGATGGCCGACCTGCCCTCCACCAGGTGGACCAGATACCCCGCATCGGCCAGATCCAGGGAGGCCTGGATCCCGGCGATGCCGCCGCCCACCACCATCACCGAACCGACAACGTCCTGAGAGCCGTCTGTTGCTTGGCGCACGTCCATGATTTTCCTCTGCGCTTTCACGATTGAGGTTTGCAGGCCATGGGCCCCTATTCCAGGTGCTCGAAAAGTTCGGGCAGATGGTCTTCCCAGCCCATGGGGGAAATCAGCACCCCCTTGAAGCCCGCCTCGCGGATGGCCGTGATGGTCTCCCGGGCGATGCGCAGGCTCTCACGGGTCTTGTCCGGGGCCTTCTGGAGGCGCTCGATGAGGGCCGCCGGCAGGTGGATATGGCCCATGTTGCGCTGGATGTAGCGCGCCATGCCCAAGGACTTGAGCAGCATCACGGTGGGGACCAGGTTGAGCCGCCGGATGTCGGCCCGGGCGGTGAAGGGGCCGATGGATTCCAGATCGAAGACCGGGGTGGTGACGAAAAACCCGGCACCGGCCTCGGCGCGGCAGTGCATCTGGTCCAGTTCGGCGTCCAGAGCCGCGTCCCTGAGCCCCACGTTGACCGTCGTGCCGCACAGGAATCGGGGCGCGCCCTCCAGGGGCGCGCCCGACAGGTCCTTGCCGGCGGCCAGGACCCCCACCGCCTCGATGAGCTCCATGAGATCCAGATCGTTGACCGCTGCGGCCTGGTGGTGATCGCCGAAGCGCAGGTCCTCGCCGGCCACCACCATCAGGCTGGTGACCCCGCCGGCGTAGGCCGCCAGCAGGTCTCCCTGGAGGGCCAGGCGGTTGCGGTCCCGGCAGCAGACCTGCATCACGGTCCGCAGGCCCCGGCCCTGGAGCAGCATGGCCGCCCCCAGGGCGCTGAGGCGCATCACCGCGGCCCCCATGTCCGGGACCACGAAGGCCGTGACCCGGTCGGCCAGGCGCCCGGCCACCCGCAGCATCCCGGAAATGTCCACCCCCTTGGGCGGCACCAGCTCCACCAGGATGGCGAACACGCCCACGTCGAAACGGTTCCTTAGTTCCATGGTTCGTCCTTTTCGGCCTGTGGTTGGGTTGAAGACGGATGCGGGAACGGATGTGGCCCGCAGTTGCCTGACCGGCAAGCAGAGCAAAGGCCGTACCAGCCATCGGACCCGCGGTAAAAGGCGGATTTCGGCCCGCAATCGCATGGGGTTTCGCCGTTTTCGCCCCGGCGCCGTTCCTTTCCGGGCCAGCGCCGGCCGGGCGGCGGGAAGTGCCGTTTTGGGGAGGGCGTGAAAAAAAAACGTTGAAAATCGAAGGGCTGTAGCCTATCGTCCCAAAATGGCATGGTCCAGAACGGCAGGCAGGGGAGGCCCGTGATGCAGGAAGCGCGAATCCTGGTGGTGGATGACGATCCGGATTATGCCGAGATCCTGAGCCATGCCCTGCGCCGGGCCGGTTGTCGCCGCGTGGTCATCGACAACGCGCCGCTCAAGGCCGCGGCCCGTTTCGACGCCGGCGAGAGCTTCGAACTGGTTCTGCTGGACCTGACCATGCCCGACATGGACGGGCTCGAACTGCTCGAGTCCATCAAGAACGCCAGCCCGGCCACTGAATGCATCCTGGTGACCGCCAGCAACGAGGCCCCCACGGCCGTGGCCTGCCTCAAGAAAGGGGCCTACGACTATCTGGTCAAGCCGGTCCCGGCGGAAAAGCTGCTGGCCACGGTCCAGCGGGCCCTGGAGCGACGGCGCCTGCTGGATCTCATCGACCTGGGCAAGCGCCAGGGGTCCTTGCAGCTGCGGCGCGCCGGCGCCTTCCGCCCCATTCTGACCTGCTCGGCGCCCATGCACCGGCTTCTCAAGGAGGCCGAACTGCACGCGGCCAGCGACGTCCCGATTCTTCTCACCGGAGAAAGCGGCACGGGAAAGGATCTTCTGGCCACCGCGATTCACGACGCCAGCCCGCGGGCCGGCCGGCCCTACACCGCGGTGAATATGGCGGCCCTGAGTCCCGCCCTCTTCGACGCCGAGTTTTTCGGCCACGCCCGGGGGGCCTTCACCGGCGCCGAAAAGGACCGTGCGGGCTACCTCGAATACAGTGCCGGCGGCACTCTCTTTCTGGATGAAATCGGGATCCTGCCCCCCGAGCTGCAGGGACGGCTGCTGCGGGTGCTCCAGGACGGGGAGTTCGTCAAGCTGGGGGAAAACCGCCGCAGGCGCGCCGACGTGCGCATCATCGCCGCCACCAACGAGGACCTGGAGCGGCTCATGGCCCGGGGCCGCTTCCGCAAGGACCTTTTCTACCGGCTGCGCGGCGGCTGGCTCCACCTGCCCCCCCTGCGTCGGCGGCCGGAGGACATCCCCCTGCTGGCCGAGCACTTTTTGCGCCAGCGCTTTCCGGACGGCAGCGGCCGCATCACCCCCGAGGCCATGGCGGCCCTGTGCCGCCATCCCTTTCCGGGCAACGTGCGCGAGCTTCAGGCCGCGATTCAGGCCGCTGCCAACTTGGCCCGGGGCGCTGTGCTGACCGTGACCCACCTGCCCGAGCCGCTGCGCCGCCAGGAAAAGAGCGCCACGGCGCCCTGGCAGCCCGCGGACGGACCCCGCCCCTCCCTGGCGGCGGTTGAAAAGGAATATATCCTCAGGATTTACCGGGAACTGGACGGCAACAAGGCCCGCACGGCGGCGGCTCTGGGAATCGGGCTCAACACCCTGCGGCGCAAGCTGGTTGCCTACGGCATGACCCGACCCTAACCGAAGGAGATTTCATGAGCACCGCGCCCATCGATCTGACGGGGATTTTCCCCCCCATTCCGACCCCTTTCATCCATGAGGCGGTGGCCTACGACCGGCTGGCGCAGAACGTGGCGCGCTGGAGCCGCACGGGCATCCGCGGCCTGGTGGTCCTGGGCTCCAACGGAGAGTATCCCCTGCTGGAGCGCGCCGAAAAGGAAAAGGTGGTGGCCGCCGTGGCCGAGGCGGCCCCGGCCGCAATGACGGTCATCGCCGGCACGGGGTGCGAATCGACCCGTGAAACCATCGCCCTGACCCGGGCCTGCGCCGCCGCCGGGGCCCGGGCGGCCCTGGTGGTCAGCCCCCACTACTACGGCGGGCGGATGACCGACGCGGCCCTCATCGACCACTACCGGGCCGTGGCCGACGCCTCCCCCGTGCCCATTCTGCTCTACAACGTGCCCAAGTTCACCCACCTCAACCTCTCGCCGGCGGTGGTGGGCACCCTTTCCGGGCATGGGAATATCGTGGGGGTCAAGGACAGCGCGGGCAGCGTCGCCCAGCTGGGGGAATACCTCAACCGCGTGCCCGGGGATTTCAGGGTCCTGGTGGGAACGGCGGGGGCCCTTTACGGGGCCTTGAGTCTGGGATGCCACGGCGGGATCCTGGCCCTGGCCAACGTGGCCCCGGTCGAGTGCGTCCGGATTTGCGCCCTGACGGCCGGCGGCCATCACCAGGAGGCGGCGGCCCTCCAGCGGCGCCTGCTTCCGGTGAACACCGCCGTGACGGCCACCTACGGGATCCCGGGGCTCAAGGCGGCCCTGGACATGCTGGGCTATTTCGGCGGAGAGCCCCGGTTGCCGCTGCAGCCCAGCAGCGCGGCGGAACGCGAGGCCATCGCCGGAATTCTGCGAGAGGCCGGGCTGGGCTGACAGCCCAGGGCAGGTGCGCCCCCTGGCCGCGCCGGACCCGAATGGCCGGCAAGGGGCGAGCGCCGGTTTTCCCCAAATTTCTGTTTTGCCCGGGCCGGACAAACGGTCCGGCGTCACGCCGCGCCCGGGGCCAGGGGCGCTTGAAGCGGGCGGCGCATGGTGGACAAGAAGGGGCTAAAGGCGGTGCCTGGCCGGCCGGAACGCCTGCCGCCGCAGGTAAACGGCAAGATCGTAGAGCCGCACCGCCACCATGGCGGCCACCAGGCGCGGGATCCACAGCCAGAAGGCGCCGATCCCCAGGGGCAGAAAGAGGACCGGATCCTCGATCATCGAATGGTTGATGCCGATGGAGACGTGCAGCCGCTCCAGGTCGCGCGGATCGAAGCTTCCCTCGCGCACCTCCTCGACGATCACCGCGGCCCCGTAGAGCAGCCCGAAGAGCACGGCCGAGAGCCAGAGCACCGCCACCTGGGGCCGCAGCCCGAGAAGCACCAGGACCGGCCGCAGGGCGCCCACCAGATGGCGGATCAGATCGAAGCGGCGCATCCAGGCCAGGCTGATCATGATGGTCATGACGATCAGCAGGATCTTGAACGCCAGCCAGGCCATGGCCGTCCCCCATTCCAGGAGCATGCCCTCCAGGGTGGGGCGCAGGGCGACGGCGGCCGGCATCACCGATGCGACCCGGCCGTCGTCCGCCAGGAACCACCCGGCCACCAGGACGGTGAGAAAACCGGCTCCCAGACGCACCAGGGCGGACAAGCCGAGGCGGAATCCGGCCCTGGCCTGGATGATCCCTTCCTGGATGATCAGGTGGGCGATGAGCACGAAGATCGCCACCAGGGTCATCTGGGCCTGAGTCAAGGGGAGTACCGCCATGGCCCCCACGGCGGCGTAGACCCCGGCCAGGGGGCCGATGACCATGGGCACGGCCGCGGCGGCCGGCAGCCCCAGCAGATGGGTCACCGGCGCCAGGAAACGGTCCAGGTAGGCCAGCACCCCGCTGTACTGCAAAAGCGCCGTGGCCAGAGAAATGGGCACGATGAGCTTGAGCACCCAGACGAAGCTCTGCCACCCCTTGAGAAGCCCTTCGCGCAGCCCTGCCTTCAGATTTGTCGCAACCGTTTGCATGCCGTACCCCGCGGCCCTGAAAGCAGGGCGCGCCCGTGGCCTGTGTCTTGTGTTTGTGGTTCCAGGTGCGGCTGTCCAGCGGAGGGCCCCACGGCGGGCCTGTCCGAGACAGGGGCCTGTGTCTAATTCAAATCCACCGGCATTGCAAGCGTCGCTCGAGCGGCATTGCCAGAGCCGGTTGGAAACCGGCAAAAAGGCTGGAGCCTGAACGCCTCTTGAGCCCAACGCGCCAAGCGATCCAATCGCTCCCGGCCTTCGATGGCCCGCGGTTCAGGCTCCGGCCGCACCCGCACGCGTCTGTGCGGCACCGGCGACCCGGCATCCCATCACGTCGTAGAGCAGGCCCGTGAGCTTGTGCTCCAGAACGCCGTACCCGTAGTAGCGCGAGGCCACGGCGTAGTTGTGGTCCACCATGCGCCGGGCCGCCTCGGGATCGTCCAGAATGCGGCGCGTATGGGCCACGGCCGCCTCGGTGACGTAGCCGTCGATCTCGATGACCGCAAAGCCCTTGGGTTTGATGTCGGTGGCATAGATGGAGTAGTTGTTCACCACGATGGGCCGCCGGAAATAGATCGCTTCGAGAAAGGCGTTGCCGAATCCCTCGATGTTGGACGGATAGGTGACCAGATCCGCGTGGGGATAGATGTCGTTGAGGGTATAGATCTTGCCGCCTTCCGCGGTGCGGCCCCGCCTTTCGTCGATGATCCGCGAAGCGAAGATCGTTTTGACCCCCAGCAGTCGGGAATAATCGCGCAGCCGCTGCGCGTAATCGTCGCCCTCGTCCCCCGAGGCGTGGGAGACCACCAGGCAGGCCTTGCGCCCCAGGCGGCTGACCAGCTCGATGGCATGCTCGATCCCCTTGCGCTTGACCACCCGGGTGGGCTGGAGGATCAGCAGCGCGTCGGATTCCAGCCCCAGGGCCTGGCGCACGTCGGCGGCGTAATCGTCCAGGGGGGCCGGAGGGTGGTCGAAATCCATCACGTTGGGAATGATGGTGGCCGAAATCCCGGTGCGCAAACTGAGCTGGTTGTCCGCCGAGGAGTTGATCACCACATGCTGAATCGACGGCAGGTGCGGCGGGAAGGCCATGTTGAGGTACTCCCAGACGGCGTTGGTCTTGAAGCGTTGGCGCTCCCAGAAAAAATCGTGGTGGTGGGCGATGGTGGCCATGCCGGTCTCGCTGATGACCTCGGTCAAGGCGATCCCCAGAGGGATGTTCAGCGGAATGGTCAGGGCGTTTTCCGGCATCAGGACATCGATCCCGAACCGTTCGATGAAACGATAGATCTCGTCCTTGAGGCGGGACTTGAGCCGGCCGATGGCCTGGGTCACCCAGCGCGCTCGGGTGCGCGCGCCGAAGCTGTGCAGATGGATCTCACGAATCCGCGGATGGGTGAAGTGCGCCTCGGGAACCAGGAGGCTCTTGTGCGCGGGACGCTCCAGCTCACCGGCGAGGTAAAAGCAGCGGTAGCCCTGACGCTCGAGCACCGAGGCCCATTTTTCGGTCTCCAGCGAAACCCCGTCCGTGCCGGCCAGGCGGGTGGCGACGATCCCCACGTGGTGCGTCCTGCCGCAGATTCGGCATCGGCTCATGCGATCTCCTTGCGTTTGACAAAGATCTTGAATTTTGATCCCACCCCCTCTTGCCCGGCGGATCAGGCGCCGCCCCCGGGGACCATGTCCCTGACCTGCGGATGACGAAAACAGCCCACCAGATGATCGTTGACCATCCCCGCGGCCTGCATGAGGGCGTAACAGATGGTGGGGCCCACGAAGGAAAACCCGCGCTGCTTCAGATCCCGGCTCATGGTGGCGGCCTCCGGACTGGTGGCCGGCACCTGGTCCGGGGTGCGCCAGGCGTTCTGGATCGGCCGTCCGTCCACGAAACGCCACAGATAGGCGTCCAGGCTGCCGAAGGCCTCGCAGACCCGCAGGCAGGCCCGGGCGTTGGCCACGGCCGATGCGATCTTGAGCCGGTTGCGCACGATCCCCGCGTCGGCCATGAGGGCCGCGATCTTTGCCGGGCCGTAGGCCGCCACGATCCGCGGGTCGAAGCCATCGAAGGCCCGGCGGTAGTTGTCGCGCTTTCTGAGGATGGTCAGCCAGCTCAGGCCGGCCTGGGCCCCGTCCAGCACCAGGGATTCGAACAGGCGCCGGTCCTCGTGCAGGGGGACCCCCCACTCGACGTCATGATAGTGGAGGTAAAGCGGATCGGTTCCCGGCCAGGCACAGCGGATCGTCATGGCGCCCCCTTTAGGCCGCCGCCGGACGGCCGTCGGATCGCGGGTGGTGGATGGTCATCCCCGTGCCTAAAACATTCCGCGGGCCCCGTCAACCGCCGGCATCGGCTCGGCGGCCGCCCACATCTTCGGATTTCCGTTTGTTTGACATTCGCATTGGGTCAAAGTACCCTGCCCGGGTGCGCGGGTCATGGAAGGCGGCCTTATCCGATCGGCACCGGCAATGCCGCCGTGCAACCCCCTCCAGACTTGCCACCCGAGGAAATTCGAACGATGACCGACAACTACGCGCGACTCGTCCAGGCCAACCTCGAACGCCTCGATCCCGGGCGCCCCGACCGGCTTTCCGAATGCCTGCCGGCGCGCCGCGAAAAAAATGAATGGCTTTTCGCGGCCTTCGGGCGCCACTGCCGCCTTTCACGGGACGGCATCACCCTGGACGGTCGGCCCGAACAGGGGGTCATGGGGATTTTGATTTCCCTGTACGCCCTGCACGCGGGGCCGGCCCCCCTGGTGCTGGCGCCTCTCAGGGCCTACCGGGACTTTGAGGGCAGCGCCCCCTATGCCGCGGCCTTCGCCCGCCACACGGAAAAGATCCTCGAACCCCATGCGGCCCGGCTCATGGCCCACGGCGGCCGCCTGCGCCAGGCGTTCCAGGGCGATCCCACCCCGGCTGGAACCCCGGGCGACGCGGCTTTCGTGGTGCGCCCCCTGCCCAAGATCGCCCTGTGCTATATCCTGTATGCCGCCGACGAGGAGTTTCCCGCTGCGGCGACCTGCCTCTTTTCGTCCAATGCCGACGCCTTTCTGCCGCTGGATGCCCTGGCCGACGTGGGCGAGTACACTTCCCGGCGCCTCATCCAGTTGGCCGATACCGGGACTTTGGAGTAACCGCTGGAGACGACGGCGATGATGGCGGGATCGATCTTCGGCATCCGCCCGACGGCCTCTAAGCGGCCCAGGGCGCCGGGTGCGACCAACTCCAGAATCAGGGATCTCTTTGCGTTTGAAGCCGCTTCCCGCCGTTTTCCCCAGTGCGGATCCCCCACTGACGTTCGGGGATCAAAGCACGCATTTTTGGCGACATCGCCAGCGCATCGTTGTTGGAGGCCCCTTTGAACCGATCCGCGAACACCGCGGCATCCACCGCGGGCGACCGCATGATTTCGATTCCCGACGCCCCCCTGGAAACCCGGCACCGCATCCTCTGGGGCGATGCGACCACCCTTGGCGGCGTCGCCCACGCCAGCGTGGATCTGGTGGTCACGTCGCCGCCCTACCCCATGATCGAGATGTGGGACGCCATTTTTGCCGCCCAGTCCCCCGAGGCGGCCACAGCCTTGAAGGACCGCAACGGGATGGCGGCCTTCGAGGCCATGCACCGGGTCCTGGACCGGGTCTGGCGGCAGCTGTGGCGCGTGATGCACCCCGGCGCCCTGGCCTGCATCAACATCGGCGACGCGGTGCGCACCATCGCCGATCGCTTCACCCTCTATCCCAACCATGCCCGGATCCTCGCGGCCCTGGTCAAGATCGGCTTCAACCCCCTGCCGGTCGTGATCTGGCGCAAGCAGACCAACGCCCCCAACAAGTTCATGGGCTCGGGGATGCTGCCGGCCGGCGCCTACGTGACCCTGGAGCACGAGTTCGTCCTGGTGGTGCGCAAGGGGGACAAGCGCTGCTTTGCGACCCCGGCCGACAAACGGCGGCGCCAGCAGAGCGCCTTTTTCTGGGAAGAGCGCAACCAGTGGTTCTCGGACGTCTGGTTCGAGCTGAAAGGGACTCGCCAGCATCTTTCCAGAAGCGACCGGGCCCGCTCCGGCGCCTTTCCCGTGGAGCTGGCCTACCGGCTGATCTGCATGTACGCCTTGCGAGGGGACACGGTGCTGGACCCCTTCCTGGGCACCGGATCGACGATGATCGCCGCCATGGCCGCCGGCCGCGACAGCATCGGGGTGGAAATCGACCCCAGCCTCAAAGGCGCCATCCACTCGGGGATCGACGAGATGCTCGCCTGGGCCCGCGCCCGCATCGACCAGCGCCTGGCGGCCCACAACACCTTTGTCGCCGAGCGGGAAAAGGGCCACGGGCCGTTGCGCCACCGCAACGTCTATTACGGATTTCCGGTGGTCACCGGTCAAGAGACCCGCCTATGGATCGACCGGCCGGTGGCGGTGCGATCGACGGGTCAAGACGTCTATTCTGTGGATTACACCCCGATGAACGCGGAAAAAACGGATCCCGGCGGGCCGAAGACCAAAACGGCACCGACCGCGTCATCCCCTGCCAAGCCCGCAGGCCGCCGGGGACGGCCCAAGCGCCAGTTGAGCCTGCCGGAATTTTGATCTACTTACCGGGGGCGTTTTCACAGTTCCATCACCAGCCGCAGGCCCGCCTCGACTTGTGCCAATTGGCAGACATCTTTTGTGAATTCATTCCGTGGCCGATGCCATGACGATCCGGTACGAATAGCCCTGTTCGGTGAGAAAGAGCTTGCGGTGATGGGCGAATTCTTCTTCGCGGGTGTCGAGGGAAACGAGGGTGAAAAAATGGGCGGCGCGGCCGTCGGCCTTGGGCCGCAGGATGCGGCCGAGTCGCTGGGCCTCCTCCTGGCGCGAGCCGTACATACCCGACACCTGGATGAGCACATCGGCGTCGGGCAGGTCGACGGCAAAGTTTCCCACCTTGGACAGCACGAGACAGCGCAGCTCGCAGCGGCGGAAGCGCTCGTAGATGATTTCCCTCTCGGCCTGGGGAGTCTTGCCGGTGACCAGGGGGGCGCCGATGTCCCTGGCGATGCCTTCCACCTGGGCGATGTACTCGCCGATGACCAGCACCCGACCATCGGCGTGCTGCCGCAGCAATTGGCGAAGACGGGTCAGCTTGGCGGGATTTTCCGCGGCGATGCGGAATCGGGCGCGCCGGTCCGCCAGGGCGTAGGCCATCCGCCGTTTCGCGCTCATGGGGATGCGCTCTTCCACGCAAGTGGCAACGGCGATCCAGGACTGCCTTTCCAGGTCTTTCCAAGGCACATCGAAGCGCTTGGGGCCGATCAGAGCGAACACGTCCGCCTCGCGGTTGTCCTCCCGCACCAGGGTGGCGGTGAGGCCCAGGCGCCGCCGTGCCTGCAAGTCGGCGGTGGCGCGAAACACCGGCGCCGGCAGCAGGTGGACTTCATCGTAGATGATCAGCCCCCAGGAGCGGGCCCGGAACAGTTCGAGGTGCGGGAAGCCCCCCTCGCGATGCCCGCGCCAGGTGAGGATCTGGTAGGTAGTGAGGGTCACGGGTCCGGTGTTCTTGCTTTCACCGGTGTACTGCGCGATCTCGTCCGGGCGCAGGGACGTCTTGTCGCACAGTTCCCGCTGCCACTGTTTGACCGAGGTCAGGCTGGTGGTGAGCACCAGTGTGGTCTGACCGACCATCTCCATGGCGACCATCCCGACGATGGTCTTGCCTGCGCCGCAGGGCAGCACGATCACGCCGCTGCCGCCGCGGGGCGAGCCCGAGGCGAAAAAGGATTCGGCCGCCTGGCGCTGATAGGCGCGCACCTCGAAAGGCGCGCCGGACGCGCTGCGGTCCCGCAGCACCATCGCCAGGGCCTCGCCGCTTTCGTACCCGGCCAGGTCCTCGGCAGGATATCCGGCAGCCACCAGGGCCTGCTTGAGTACGCCCCGATGCTTCGGATCGACCCGGAATCTCGTGGCGCCGACGCGCTCCGCCAGGTATGACCCGGCGCTGCGATCCCGCCGCAGCAGTTCGGCCAAGGCCTCGTCGGCGCAGGTGCATCGCAGAAAATCGGCTTCCCGATCGATGACCACCCGGCCGAAGCGTTCGGCCAGATCCAGAACTTCCTGCCCGACATGTTCCGGCAACGGGTAGCGCGCATGCTCCCGGAGGGCCGCCACCATCTGTTCTCCGGCCAGGCCAGCGGCCCGGGCGTTCCAGATGGACAGCGGGGTGAGGCGATAGGTGTGGACATGCTCGGGGCTCTTGACGAGTTCCGCGAATGGGGCGATGGCGGCCCTGGCCGCCGCGGCTCGCGGGGCGTGGGTTTCCAGCAACACGCTGCAATCGCTTTGAACGATCAGGGCGTTTTGGGCGGACAGGGTCATCGGGTCAATCCTCGGCCGCCTTCTTACGAGAGCCTGCCTTGGGGCCGGATGGCACGGGCCGGGTCTCGCCCGCGGCCAAGAGGTAGCCGGCCTCGCGCAGATTGCGTTTGAAGGCCGCCTCCGAGGCCGCCGGCACCACCAGATGTCTTTCCCCGGCTTGCAGGCAGTGCTTGCCGATCCGTGAATCGTTGGCGATGAGAGCCGCCAGGGCCGCATCGGCGCACTCGACCAGCCGCGCCAGGCCTCGCTCCCGGATCTTGGTGCTGCGCTCGGCGATGTCATCGAGAAGGCGGGTGACGGTGGCGGGGATGGCGGCGCCGCTGCGGGCCTCGAGAAACTCCCGGATCTCGTGAATCGGCCGGCCCGCATCCATGGCGGCGAGCAGCCTGTCCGGCTCCAGCCGCCAGACAAGGTCCGAAAGCCGGGTGGCGTAGGTGTCCAGGGCGATGCGGTCGCCTGGCTCCAGCGCAGCGCCGATGGCAGCCACTTCGAGGTTGGGCAGGACATGCAACACCGGGCGCGTTTCCAGGGGCGCCGGCCGGTAGGCATCCTCTGCGCCGAGGCAATAGGCGCCCAGGGGCGTGACGCGCAAGAACATCAGCCCGTCGTAGCGGTTGAAGTAGACGAGATCGTCCGCGCCCCAAAGGTCGTGGTAGTTGTGCCGGGCGCCGGCCGGAGGGACGAGGGCCACGTCGATGATGCCGAGGGTGGCGGCGTATTCGAGGAGAAACGCGTAAAGGTAACGTTCCTCGAGGATGGACCCGCAGTGAGCGTACCCGAGCGATCCGTAGTGCGGATCGCCGATGTAAAGATGCCAGGGGTCCTCGGACACCGAAAAGTCGATGCCCGAGGCGCGCAGAAAGCGAAAGAACTCGTCGGTGGCGATCCAGACGCCCCCCGGGCTTTCGGCCAAGGCGACGGAGATGGCATCGCGCCTTGAAGACACCGCCGTCAGGCCGTGCTTGCCCTTCTTGCCGGTCTGCCCCTTGACGCACTCGATGCGGGCAAGCTCATCGATGAGGGTCGTGTGGCGCCACTTGTCCCAGAGGTTGCGCAGGGTCTCCGCGGCGGGCTGGGCCAAGGCCTTGCGGCCCGCCCGGGTGAGTTGCAGCCGGGTGCCCGAAAGCTGGGCCAATCCACCGGCTTGCACGAGCAGGGGCCAGGCGAAGGCGCGGATCGGTCCGGCATTTTCGTCTTCCCGGCCCTTGGCAACGGCAAGCACCGGGTAGAAGTCGCCGCCCTCCAAAACGCCTGTGATGGTTGCGATGGCGGCCGCCGACGGCCGACGCGTTTTGTCGCTCACCACGACCTTGCCCGCATCGATCAGGCGCAAAACGGCCAGCAGCTCCCGCTGGGCCGCCGTCTCGGTGTGGTGAATTTCGAGGGGGACTGCTTCGCTGACTTCTTGCGTATGTTTGGCTTTGGCGCTCCGGCGAAAGCAGTGCAATTCGCAGGTGGCGGGCAACTGCGCAACGGTTTGGATCGTCACTGCCGCCGGCGGCGGCACGAAGGCTTCCAGACGCGCCTTGAGATCGTCGGGCATCACCCGTTTGCCGTAAAAAAAGAAACCCAGAAGCGACGGGTTTCGCCGGTAGCCATACTTGTCACTGGTGCCCCAGTCGGGATCGCCGCCGTACTTGGCGCGAAAACGATCCGCGGGAAACCGGGGCGAGGCGGAGTGCACCACCTCGGCCACCGCCGCCTGCTGCAGGGTATCGAGACGCTGCCAGACTTTTTGCAACCGCTCTCCGGCGAGGTAGTCCAGGATCACGGCGGCGATCTCGGCCTTGCGCCCGGGCAGCTTTTGCTTGGTGTGAGCCCCCAGACGCTTGAGGTCCTCGCCGTTCATGTGCTCGGTGAGGGCCGCCTTGAGGGTGGGGATCCGGTCATCGGCATGATATCGCATCATTGCATCTCCTCGGCCCGCCGCATTTTCGCGACCCGGCGGGCTTTTTTCTGCTCTTCTTGAAGTCGGACCATCTCTTCGAGGGACAGCACCTGATCGGGGGATCTCTTGCCGAAACGCTTGAAGTAGCGTTCCTCGATGAACAACGTTAGAGGTACTTTCCAGGGCTCTTGGGCATGGTTGTCGAGCTTGCCGAGATTGTCCGGGTTCATCCCCAGTTCCCGTGCCATCTGGACCTGGGCGTGGGACAGGTGGTGACGTTTGCGTGCCTGGATCCATGCCTGAACTTTCAGGCTTGTTTTGTTCATTTTCCCGGCGGCCGGCTTGCGGTCATCGGTGTGCTTGCTTTTCATGGTGTTTTCTTCTGGCTTTTACTCCATTTCGACGGGATCGGATTGGGTACAACGTTTTCGCGGCATCGGACCTCCCTTCTCGTCAGCCCGCCACGGTACGGGGGGGCCTTCCCGGGGTTCAAGTCCCTTGGCGGTGTGAGATTGAATCGTTGCGCCATGGCAAACGGCGGCAGCCGCCAGCCTAGTGGCAGCCCCCGTCTGGACTGGCGAATCGTCAGGCGATGGGCGCAAAATCAGGGTGTTCTTCACAGCTCATCACCAACGGTGGATCGAATCGTGAATGGATTTTATGCTTTTTCCGTAACACCTTGATGGCTTTCAGGTAAATCTGACGAGCGCGCTCTACAGACACCTTCAAATCCTCTGCGATTTCACTCCACGTGCATTCGGCTTCACCGTAAAGGCCGATCCGTTTGACGAAGGACATGCATGGCGAAAATTCCGGGCACGACTCCAGCACCCGGCGAATTTGTTCTTGATCCCGGGGGGCAAGACTCGGTTTGACCAACTGGGCGCAGGCGATCAGCCGCGATTTGAGGCGCACGGATTGCACCGGGGTTTTCAAGGGGCCGTCGAGGGCGGCGCGTTTTGCCTTTCGGGTGTGGTTGGGGGAATTGATGAAAGACCCGCAGTCGTATGTCTGGCCCGGCATCAAAAGCAAATCGATGGGCGGTACCGGGGGCCTGGGGATGTCGCTTGGCAAAATGACGACGATGCGCGCCTCCGTGACCTTGTGGCGCGTCATCACGCGAAAGTATTTCTGCGTGGCCCGCACGATGGACAGGGTCGGGGCCAGATCCATGAGCAAAATGCACCGGGGGAAGAAGAGGTCCAGCCTCCGGTGATCGCCGTAGTCCGGAGTCGCCGTCAGCGCAAGCCGGATCGTTTTGGGATCGAAGGCCTGGTTGAGGGTCTCCATCCACAACGGGCTCGATGCGCCTGAGTCGCCGGCGCCGATGGCGAAAACGCGCTGGGCCGCGGCTAGAAACCGGTCTTCCATGGGCAACAGCCGTTTGCTTTTTTCCAGCAGGCCCATCGGTTTTCCACGCTCGGTTGGCCGTGTCATGTGGTTTCCCATTGGTCTTGCCGGTCGCCTTGTTTGACCATCGGGCCCGGATGGCAGGGATGCGAATACCCAACAGAGCCCGCACGCGAAGGCAAACGCCATGGACGCACAACGGGGATGGCCGAACGGTTGGCCCATGGTTTGGCCCTCGCCATACACAAGGCGAAGGCGGATTGCAAGGCGGACGGGACTGAAATTGGGCTTTACTTTTGAGCCCGCCTCATATTTATTGCCCACCGATTGCGTCATCCCACACGATGAATGACCCGCCCGAAAGGAGCTTGCATGCCACGACGCGAGGACATCCACAAGATCATGATCATCGGCTCTGGTCCCATCATCATCGGCCAGGCCTGCGAATTCGACTACTCCGGCACCCAGGCCTGCAAGGCCCTGCGCTCGTTGGGCTACGAGGTGGTCCTGGTCAACTCCAACCCGGCCACCATCATGACCGACCCGGGCATGGCCGATGCCACCTACATCGAACCGCTCAACGTCAAGGTGCTCACCGAGATCATCGCCAAGGAGCGGCCCGACGCCCTGCTCCCCAACCTCGGCGGCCAGAGCGGACTGAACCTCTCGGCCGAGCTGCACCGGGCCGGGGTATTAGAACAATACGGGGTCAAAATGATCGGGGTCCAGCCGGACGCCATCGAACGCGGCGAGGACCGGCTGGCCTTCAAGCGCACCATGGAGCGCCTGGGCATCGAAATGCCCCACAGCGAAACCATCACCCGGGTCGAGGACGCCGAACGGGTCGCCGAACAGCTCGGCTACCCGGTGGTGCTGCGGCCGGCCTACACCATGGGCGGCACGGGCGGCGGGCTGGTCTACAACGTCGAAGAGCTGCGCACCGTCTGCTCGCGGGGCCTGGCCGCCAGTCTGGTGGGACAGGTCCTGGTGGAAGAATCGGTCCTGGGCTGGGAGGAGCTGGAGCTCGAGGTGGTGCGCGACGCCAAGAACCAGATCATCACGGTCTGCTTCATCGAAAACGTGGACGCCATGGGCATTCACACCGGCGACAGCTTCTGCACGGCGCCCATGCTCACCATCGCCCCCGAACTCCAGCAGCGCCTCCAGCGCCACGCCTATGCCATTGTCGAGGCCATCGAGGTCATCGGCGGCACCAACATCCAGTTCGCCCACGATCCGGTCACCGACCGCGTGGTGGTCATCGAGATCAATCCGCGCACCTCGCGATCCTCGGCTCTGGCCTCCAAGGCCACCGGCTTTCCCATCGCCCGGGTCTCGGCCCTGCTGGCCGGCGGCCTGACCCTGGACGAGATCCCCTACTGGCGCGACGGCACCCTGGAAAAATACACCCCCTCGGGGGACTACGTGGTGGTCAAGTTCGCCCGCTGGGCCTTCGAGAAGTTCAAGGGGGTCGAGGATCGGCTCGGCACCCAGATGCGGGCCGTGGGTGAGGTCATGAGCATCGGACGCACCTACAAGGAGGCCTTTCAAAAGGCGATCCGCAGCCTGGAGACCGGCCGCTACGGGCTCGGCTTTGCCAAGAACTTTCACCGCCTGCCCCTGGACAAGCTCCTGGCCCTGCTGCGCACGGCCTCCAGCGAACGCCACTTCCAGATGTACGAGGCCCTGCGCCAGGGCGCGGACGTGGAGACCCTGCACCGCATCACCCACGTCAAGGCCTGGTTCATCGAACAAATGAAGGAACTGGTGGTTCTGGAAGGTGAAATAATGGGTTACAAAGGCGGCACATTGCCGGATGACCTGCTGCGGCGGGCCAAGCAGGACGGGTTCGCCGACCGCTACCTGGCCCGGCTGTTAGCGGTTCCCGAAACCGAGATCCGCCGCCAGCGCCTCGCCCTGGGGCTTGCCGAGGTCTGGGAGCCGGTGCCGGTTTCGGGGGTGGAAAACGCCGCCTACTACTATTCGACCCACAATGGCACCGATCAGGTGCCCGTGAGCGGGCGCCGCAAGATCATGGTCCTGGGCGGGGGGCCCAACCGCATCGGCCAGGGGATCGAGTTCGACTACTGCTGCGTGCACGCCGCCTTTGCCATCCGCGAGGCGGGCTTCGAGTCGATCATGGTCAACTGCAACCCCGAGACGGTCTCGACCGACTACGACACCAGCGACAAGCTCTACTTCGAACCGCTGACGGTGGAAGAGGTCCTGAGCATCTACGAAAAGGAAAAACCCGAAGGGGTCATCGTCCAGTTCGGGGGCCAGACCCCGTTGAACATCGCCGGCGAACTGGCCGCCGCCGGGGTGCGCATCCTGGGCACCACCCCGGACACCATCGACCTGGCCGAGGACCGCGACCGCTTCCGGCTCATCATGCGCGAACTGGGCATTCCCCAGCCCGAATCCGGGATGGCCCACAACCTCGACGAAGCCCGGCGCATCGCCGCCGAGATCGGCTATCCGCTCATGGTGCGCCCCTCCTACGTCCTGGGAGGCCGGGGCATGGAGATCGTGCGCGACCAGCAGATGCTGGATGCCTACGTGGAAGCGGCCGTGGAGCTGTCCCCGGAGCGGCCGATCCTCATCGACAAGTTTCTCGACAACGCCATCGAGGCCGAGGCCGACGCCATCGCCGACGGCAGCGACGCCTTCGTGCCGGCGGTGATGGAGCACATCGAGCTGGCCGGGATCCACTCGGGCGATTCGGCCTGCGTGATCCCGCCGGTAAGCATCGCCCCGAAGCACATCGACACCATCACCGCCTACACCGCCAAGATCGCCGTGGCCCTCAACGTGGTGGGGCTGATGAACATCCAGTACGCCATCTGCGACAACACGGTCTACGTGCTCGAGGCCAATCCGCGGGCCTCGCGCACCGTGCCCATCGTCTCCAAGGTGTGCAACGTCTCCATGGCCAAGATCGCCACCCAGGTGATGCTCGGGGCGCGCCTGGCCGACCTGGGTCTGGCCCAGCGGCCCGTCCCCCATTTCGGAGTCAAGGAAGCGGTCTTTCCCTTCAACATGTTCCCCGAGGTGGACCCGGTCCTGGGCCCGGAGATGCGCTCCACCGGCGAGGTCCTGGGCCTGGCCGACACCTACGGGCGGGCCTATTTCAAAGCCCAGGAAGCCACCCAGACGGCCCTGCCCCTGGAGGGGACGGTCCTGTTCACCATCGCCGACCGGGACAAGCGGGCGGCCCTGGAGCCGGTGCGGCTTTTCCGGGAGCTGGGCTTCCGGCTCATGGCCACCGACGGGACCCACGCTTTTTTAAAGGAGCAGGGCATCGAGACCATCCCGGCCCGCAAGCTCGGCTACGGCCGGCCCAACCTGG
The DNA here is from genome assembly GCA_937982505.1 of uncultured Desulfobacteraceae bacterium. Taxonomy (GTDB): domain Bacteria; phylum Desulfobacterota; class Desulfobacteria; order Desulfobacterales; family UBA2174; genus UBA2174. Next base: position 27,958 of record CALJLV010000102.1, read on the forward strand.
TGGACGCCATCAAGAACGGCGAAGTCCAACTGCTGGTCAACACCCCCAGCGGCCGGCGCAGCGCCGAGGACAGCTCCCAGGTGCGCCGCGCCGCCATCAAACACAAGGTGCCCTACATCACCACCACCGCCGCGGCCATCGCCGCGGCCCGGGGCATCGCCGCGCGCCGCCAGGGGGCTCCGGTGGTCAAGAGCCTCCAGGCCTACCACGGCGAGATCAAGTAGAGCGCACCGGTGAAGGCGGCGGCCGGCAGCATCCCGCGGCGCTGCCGGAGCGATCGGGGATTCAATCCAAGACCAGGGCATCCGCGCCGCTGTGTGAAACGGCTGCAGCCCATCGACGGGCGCCTCGCCCAACAGGGATCACGGCCGCCAGATCCACGGCGGCCGCGGGCCCGTCCCTTCCGGCCGGATTGCCGCAGCCTGCCGGCAGCACGGCGGATCAGGCCTTGCCGAGCATCACGCTGGTGGCCTTGATCAGCACATGGATCTCGTCGCCCGCCTTGACATCCAGTTCCTTCACGGCTTCGGTGCTGATCAGGGCGGTGAGTTCGTTGCCGTTGCCCACATCCACCTTCACTTTGGCCATGACCATTCCTTCTTTGACATCCGTGACTTTTCCCTTGAGAACATTGCGTGTGCTCAGTTTCATCGGAGCCTCCCGCGCCGTCGGGCGCAAAGATGGTTGATTGCCGTTGTCGCGATTCACGCCCTGAATGATAAGCGGTCCGCGGCCCGTTTCAACCCGCCGTGCGGCGCACCGCCCCGCGCGGCTCCGGCTGCGGGTGGTAGCACGGCGCTAAGCTTGCGCCGTGCCAGCGGAAACCCGATCGGCAATCAGCCGTCCGGTCACGCTGCTGTCGTAGCCGGGCAGAGCGCCGATCTCCTTGCGTAGGAAATGGGACTGGAGGGTGTCGAGCAGAACACGGATGGTGGGGTGGTCGATGAGGTCGTCGGGGACGACCAGGTCACAGCGGGCGGCCATGACGGGTACAAAGCCCAGCCCGTATACCTCGGAGACGGCCCGCAGCCCCAGGGCCGCATCCGCCACCCCGCAGACAATGCGGTAGGCGCCCTCCCGGTGGGAAAACACCTCGTTGGTGTATCCGTTGACAGCCTGGGGATCAATGCCGGCGCGTTGCAGCCGGTCGTCCAACAGGACCCGCAGGGCCGCCCCCGGTTCGCGGTTGACAAAGCGCACCATGGGCTGGGCCAGGTCGGCCAGGGTGCGAATCCCCAGGGGGTTGCGGGCGGCCACCATCAAGCCCTCTTCCATCATGGAAAAACCGAATACGCGGCTGGGCACGGCCAGGCGTTGGCGCACCGCCTCCACATTGGACTCGGCCTCGCCCGAATTGTGCAGATGGGTTCCGGCCACATGGGTCATTCCTCGCGCCAGGCGGTCAAGGGCGCGGTGGCTGGAGGCGAAGCGGCAATGAATCCGGGCCTCCGGCGCCACCCGGGTGACATGCTGGCCAAGAATTTCAAAGGCCGGATCGCACCCCATGAGAATGACGGTTTGATCCAACCGCTCTACTGGCAGCAGGACCCGGGCGCTTTTGCCGTCCGGCGCCAGCAGGGCGTCGGCGCAACGCAGGCCGAAAGGAACCGACTCCAGGCCCGTCAACGGCAGGCCCACCACCCGGTCGCGCACCCGTCCCAGGGCCAGTCGCGCACAGGGTGCGGCCGGACCGTCGAGCACCGCCACCGGCATCCATTCGTGCTGCACGGCCTCCACGAACAAGTCCTCCACCCGGCAGCCGAACAGCCGTGCCAGCCGCAGTGCGATGGCCGTGTTGGGCAGGTACCGGCCGGATTCGATATCGTAAACGGCTTGCCGCCGCACATCCAGGCGCCCGGCGAGTTCTTCCTGGGACCACCCCTTCCTTAGCCGGAATTCCTTGACGTTACACACGACCGTACCGCACGTCGGACTTTTTTTTCGACCCATTGTTCCCTCCCGGCAGAAGCCGCCTCGCCTTCAGGCGAAGCTTGAAAAAAGCCTTGACCCATTTTTCCATCACATATAAAGTTTTCACGTCTTTTATATGTTAGGGACGTCATATTATCTTCTTTTGATTTCAATGAACATGGCTTTTTCGCATTATTACACGCCATATAACATCTAAAGCAGACGTAACGTCTTTCACGGCCAGACCTCCGGCGACGGCCCGATGATCCGCCCGCACGGCGCGACGGCGCCACGGGTTCGGGCCCAAGCCCAAACAAGGTAGAATGTGCGGCGATAATTTCACATCGGGTCTTCGGTACCATCCGGACCCCTTATCGGGAACCCAAGGGGGCGCCCATCCAGGGGATCTTCAAGCCAGAGGCCATCGGATAGGCGCAAATTTCAAGGAATTTACAAACTGCTTAAAAGGAGATGACAGATGAAATTCGTGAAAAGAATGATCCCCGCGTTCCTGATGATGACGGCCCTGACCGGAATGCACCTGGGCCTCGGCGTGCCGAAGGGGCTCGCCGGGCAAGCCGAGGTCGTCGTTTTCGCCGCCGCTTCGACCACCAATGCCATCAATGAAATCGGCGATCTTTTCGCGGCGCGCAATCTGGGTTGCATCACGAGTTCCTTCGCCTCGTCCTCAACCCTGGCCAAGCAGATCGCCGGCGGTGCCCCGGCCGATGTCTTTTTGTCGGCCAACGAAAACTGGATGGATTTTCTCGAAGAGAAGAACGCCGTGGACAAGGCCACGCGCTTGGACCTGCTCGGCAACCGCATCGTTCTGATCGTTCCGGCCCAATCCGCCGTCCAGTCCGTCGAGGTGGCGCCGGGGCTGGACCTGGCCGCCCTGCTGGGCGCCGACGGACGCCTTTCCATGGGCGATCCGGAGCATGTGCCCGCCGGAATGTACGGTAAAACAGCCATGGAGACCCTGGACCTCTGGGAGCAGGTCAGAGACAGACTGGCCCCCATGAAGGACGTACGCGCTGCCCTGGTGCTGGTGGAGCGGGCCGAAGCCCCGCTGGGGCTGGTCTATGCCACGGATGCGGCCATTTCCGGGAAAATCCGCGTGGTGGGGGCCTTTCCCCCGGACAGCCATCCGTCCATCGTCTACCCGGTGGCCGCGGTAGCCGGCGGCAAGGCCGATGCGGCCGCCGCCTTCATCGCTTTTCTCAAATCCGACGAGGCCCGGGCAGTTTTTGAAAAGTACGGCTTCGAAGTGCGCTGATGGATTTCTGGCGCCTGACGGATCTTGAGATCGAGGCCCTGCGTCTGAGTCTGTGGGTATCCGGATGGGCCGTGGCCGCCAGCTTGCCGCCGGGCATCCTGGCTGCCTGGGTCCTGGCCCGCCTGCGTTTTCCCGGAAAAGGGATCCTCGACGGGCTGGTGCACCTGCCCCTGGTGCTGCCGCCGGTGGTGACCGGCTATCTGCTGCTCGTCCTGCTGGGGCGCAACGGCCTTATCGGTGCGGCGCTCTACGCGCATCTGGGCATCGTGCTAGCCTTCAACTGGAAAGGGGCCGTGCTGGCCGCGGCGGTGATGTCCTTTCCGCTTCTGGTGCGCGCCGTTCGGCTTTCCCTGGAGAGCGTCGACCAGGGCCTGGAGGCCGCGGCGCGCACGCTGGGGGCCGGGCCCCTGCGGGTCTTCTTCACCGTGACCCTCCCGCTGATGGTGCCGGGGATCATCACCGGCCTGATCCTCGCCTACGCCCGCAGCCTGGGGGAATTCGGTGCCACGATCACTTTCGTGTCCAACATTGGCGGTCAGACCCAGACACTGCCGCTGGCCCTGTACACCCTGACCCAGGTGCCGGACGGCGAGATGGGGGCTCTGCGCCTGTGCATCCTTTCGGTGGTCATCGCCATGGCGGCGCTGGTCTGCGCGGAGGTATTGGCCCGGCGTTTCGCCGCCCACATGAAAGGATAAAGGCCGTTGCAAATCGAGATCATCCGCCGGCAGGGCAATTTTCTGCTGGAGGCCGTCTTCCGGGGGGCCGCCTCCGGCGTCACGGCCCTTTTCGGCCCCTCCGGGGCCGGCAAAACCTCCATCGTCAACATGGTCGCGGGTCTGACGCGCCCCGACCGCGGGCGCATCATCGTCAACGGCCTGTGCCTGTTCGATTCGGACCGCTGCGTTGACCTGCCGCCGGAGCGGCGCCGCATCGGCTACGTCTTTCAGGACGGGCGTTTGCTGCCCCACCTGTCGGTGCGCGCCAACCTGGCTTACGGAATGCGCTTGACGCCTGCCCCGCGGCGCTTCGTGACCTTCGATGCAGTGGTCGATCTGCTCGGCATCGGCCATCTGCTGGCACGCCGGCCGGCAACGCTTTCCGGCGGCGAAAAACAGCGCGTGGCCATCGGCCGGGCGCTGCTCACCAGCCCGGCCATGCTCCTCATGGACGAGCCCCTGGCCTCTCTGGACGCAGCGCGCAAGGCCGAAGTGCTCCCCTTCATCATGCGTCTTTCGCGGCGCTTCGCCCTTCCGATCCTCTACGTGAGCCACGCCATGGACGAAATCCTCAATCTCGCCGACCGGCTGGTAATCCTCGAAGACGGCCGCGTGGCGGCTTCCGGCGGCCTGGAGCAACTCCTGGCGCAACCGCAGGTGCAGCACCGGCTGGCAGAGGGCGAACGCGGATCGGTGATTGCCACCGTGGTGGAAAGTGTCGCCGATGCCGCCGGCCTGACCCGTCTGCGGTTCGGCGATCATGTGATCAAAGTGCCCCGCATCGCAGCCCCCCGGGGAGCGTCGATCCGGGTGCGCATCGCCGCACGTCATGTGGCCGTCGCCCTGAAACTGCCCGAGGCCAGCAGTTTCCAGAACATCCTTCCCGCCAGGGTCGACACCGTTCTCGACCGCGACGACGCGTCCCTGGTCGACATCCGCCTGGACCTTGGCCGCCCCCTGTGGGCCCGGATCACGCGCCGGTCGCTTGTGGAGCTGAATCTGGCCCCGGGCCGCCCGGTCTTCGCCCTGATCAAGAGCGTGGCGGTCTCTCTGGGGGCTTCGGATCCCAGCGGCTGATGAAACGGCCGCCCCTCCCTGTTTAGCCGCCAACGCGCGGCGCCACGGAGCGCCGACGCGGGCCGGCGGCGGAGCGCGGCTTGAATCGACCCGCCCTTCCCCGCTAGTGTCGCGGCACGGTTTCCGGTCCAGCCGTGAAAACCGGGTGGCTCTTAGAGCATCCGCACCCGCGGCCGCCCGCCGGAGCCCGTCTCGACCAGGGCCCCGTTGCCGCGTCCCAGGGTACAGTTGACCACGACGGTTCGCCCCAGATCGACCATCCCCGGCTGCTCGTGGATATGCCCGCAGAGCACCAGCTGCGGAGCGGCTCTGTCGATGAGCCGGCGCAGCGCGCGGCAGCCGGCGTGAAAGCGGCCCAGCACGCCATCGAGGATCCCGTAGGGCGGGGGGTGGACCACCAGGACCGTATCTGAGGTGACCAGTTCGCCGAGCCGCCGGCAGGTCCTCTCGTCGGCCCATGCGAGGCGCGAGGCCAGGGGCAGAGGAATCGCGCCGCCGGCCCCCACGAAGGGCACCCCGCCCACCTCGACGCGTCTGAGGTGCAGTCCGGTGATGTTGGGATAGATCTCGAACAGCTCGTCCATGCGCCGCGGATCGGTGTTGCCGCGCACCGCCAGAATCGGCACGGGCAGCTCGTCGAAAAGATCCAGGAGGGCCTCGGGCTTGCGAAACTGGCAGAGATCGCCGGCGATCACCAGCACGTCCGGCGCGAGATCGGCCACGGTGTCGCGGATGCGGCGCAGACGCTCCTGGCGCGCATGAATGTCGGCAACAGCGTAGAGGCGCATGAAGAGTCTCCCTGGATGGGTCGGCGGGTCGGCGGCCAAAGACCGCAGTGTTGATTATACTACGGTTGCGGCCTCGGCGCCATAAATGCCTTCGAAACGCCGTCTCATCGCGTCTTCACCCCGTCGCCAGCAGGCGGGTGCAAAGCGGCTCACGGCCCGGCCAACGTCTTGCGTCGACACTGTCCAGAGGGATTTATTTCCGCTTGGCGGTTTTTGTCCCGCCGTTATTCTCGACTGCAGATCCCTCGTCGTACCTCTCCGGGATGACACGGGAGAGGGAGCCGCCTCCCCGGCATGACACCCCCCTCCCGCGTCATTCCGAACCTCGGTGAGGAATCCGCAGTTGGGCAGATGGCGGAAAACGGTGACCGTCGGGAGGACTTGCCTCGCTGACCCGGCAAGATGGGGAATCCCGACTTTGCCGGGGCCTCGCAAAGAGGCTGCCGTCACGACGTTAGTTGTGTTAAGAAGGAAAAAATGCAGCGACATACAAATTTTGAACCTCCTGACCCCGAGAGGCGACAATGATCCAAGCGAAAATCAAGGAGGTGGCCTTCATCGCCAACCGCTGGCCGCCGGCCCCCGACCGCCCGACGGTCGTTTTTATCCACGGCAGCGGCGGGTCCAGCGTCCTTTGGCGCCACCAGGTGAACGGCCTGGGGCAGGCGGCCAACGCCGTGGCGCTGGATCTGCCGGGCCACGGCGCCAGCGGGGGCGGGGGCCGCGACCGGGTCGAGGACTATGCCCGGGATCTGGTGGCCTTCATCGAGGCGGCGGCCCTGCCGCGGCCGATCCCCTGCGGGCTGTCCATCGGCGGGGCCATCGCCCTGGAACTGCTCCTGGACTATCCCGAACTCTTTGCCGCAGGCATTCTGTGCTGCACCGGCGCCCGGCTGCGGGTGCTGCCGGCCATCCTGGACGCCATCGCCACCGACTACCCCGGATTTGTCGACATGCTGGGCCGCTTTGGCGCCGCCGCCGACACCGACCCGGCCTGCCTGGCGCCCATCGTCGAGGCCACCCGCAACTGCCGGCCAGAAGTGACGTTGAACGATTTCAGGGCCTGCGACCGCTTCGACGTCACCGGCCGCCTCGGCGAAATCTTCCGGCCGGTGCTGATCGTCTCCGGCGCCGAGGACCAGCTGACGCCGCCCAAGTACGCCGACTACCTCGAAGCGCGGATCTTCGAGGCCGAACGGGTGCATCTGGCCGCGGCTGGCCACCTGCTCCCCCTGGAGCAGCCCGAGGCCCTCAACGCGGCCATCAGCCGCTTTTTGAAGGGCATCGTCCTGGCCGGCTGACCGGCACGGCACCGCCGCGGCGCAACCGTGCGGCGGCAACACGTCCCCTTGCCCGCGGCCGGGGTTTTGCGATAGGATGCCGCAAACGGCGGCCGCCGCTCGGGGCGGCCGAACGCATGTTGCGCATCGTCCCGCAGCCCGAGATGCGACGCCAACTCCACTTCGCGCAGGAGGCCTCGATGACCGGTCCCCGCTACGATCTCAAAGACAAGGTATTCATCGTCACCGGCGGCAGCCGCGGCATCGGCCTGGACATCGCGCGCCGCCTGCTGGCCGAAGGCGCCCGGGTAGCCATCTGCGCCCGCAAGGCCGCCAATCTGGAGGCCGCCGCAGCCGACCTGGCCGGCGGCGACCGGCTTCTGGCCGCGCCGGCGCACATCGCCCAGGAAGAAGAGGTCGACCGGTTCTTCGCCGCGGCGCGCGAGCGCTTCGGCCGGCTGGACGCGCTGATCCACAACGTGGGCATGAACATCGCCACCGGGACCCTGGATGCGGACGTGGGGCTGTGGCGCAAAATCGTCGACACCAATCTGACCGGCGCCTACATCTGCGCCCGCAGGGCCGGCCAGATCCTGCGCGGCCAAAAGGCCGGCAAAATCGTCTTCATCTCCTCGGTGGCCGCCCGCCGCGCGGCCCCCTTCATGGGGATCTACGGGGTGGCCAAGGCCGGCATCGAGATGATGACCCGGGTCCTGGCCCAGGAGCTGGCCCCCTTCAATGTCCAGGTCAACGCCGTGGCGCCGGGGATGGTACGCACGGCCTTCAGCCAGCCGTTCTGGTCGAACGCCGAGATTCATGCCGGAATCGTCGAACGAATTCCACTGGGACGCATTGCGGAGCCGTCGGACGTGGCCCATGCAGCCCTGTTTCTGTCTTCCGCGGGGGCCAACTACATCACCGGCCAGACGCTGACGGTGGACGGCGGGGCCAGCGCCGTGTGACGGTTCCGGATTCGGGCTTTCGCGGCCAGCGGCCATCGGGCCGAAGCCTCGGCGGCACGCCGCCCGAAAGACCACGACAGGCCGTGGGGGAGACGAGATATGCCTTTTGAAGATCTCACCGAGTTTCTCAAGCTTTCCTCGGCCTTGAACTACAATCTGTCCGCGGCCTCGGTCAACCGCTACAACGTGCTGATGTTCATCATCGGCGGCAAGCGCATGGCCGAAGAGGATCTGCGCGACCGGGAGCACAAGGCCGTGCTCATGGAGGCCCTGGCCTATCTGTTCGAGGCCTATCGGGACCGGCGCCGCCGCCTCGGCCCCATGGCGGTGCTCCACCCGCTGCGCACCGCCGCCATCCTGGCCCGCTCGATGGAACGCTTCGATGTGATCGACCTGCTTTCGGTTCTGTTTCACGACGTGCTCGAGGACATCGAAACGGTCGACTTCAACCCGGTGGCCTGGCAGGAACTCGAAGAGCGCATGTACGACCTCTTCGAGCGGCTCGACCCGCAGGATGAATGGCGCCTCAACGAACGGCTCCAGGCCCTGACCCGCTTTGCCTCGGAGTCTTACTACCAGTATATCGGGCGCCTGCTCGAAAGGGCCGAGGTGATCCCGCAGCTGGTGCAGATCAAGATGGCCGACCGGCTGGACAACACCCTGGATCTGCGCATCGAGCTGAGCGATCCAATGGAGGGAATCGATTTTTTCGAAGGGCTGTTCAACATCCTTTTCGTCGGCGCGCCGGCCGGCCGCGAGATGATGGCCGCGCCCCGCTCCACCGCTTCGATCAACGATTCGCGGCGCCTCTACCAGCTTTTCAAGAACGCCGTGCTCCTGTCGATGATGCGCCAGCGCCGGCGGGTCGGGCCGGAAAACGGCGAGCGCATCATCTTCGAGGCCATCTGCGCGGCCAGTCTCAAAGAGGCCCAGCGGACCCTGATCCATGTGGCCAGCCAGCTCAAGGGCGACCGCGAAAAGCTTCGCGAACTGGTTCTGGATGCGATGTATTACTGCCACGAGGGGCGCATCAGCATGACGACCCGCCCCGACCGGCGGCAGATGCTCGACGGACTTTTTTCCACCTATTTTGCCGCCGACGAGCGCACCGTGAGGTCCCAGCGCCTCGATGAGCTGTTCGGCAACAAGCCGCTCATGATCCAGGCCTCCATCGCTTTCATCGTGATCTTCACCTCCTTTCGCGTCAATCCGGACTTTTACGTCCGCGGCATCTCCACGGCCGGCATCCGGCCGGAATAGGGATCGCCCCGCGGTCTGCTTTGCGCCGGCCAGAATCGACCGCCGCCCCGGCAAATCGGTATGCCATCGTTTAAATCGGGCGATTGAAAAAGCTTTTTGTTTCCTGCCTACTTTTTCCGCAGCCGCTTCTTGTCGATCTTGCCCACCGTGGTCAGGGGCATCTCGGCGATGAATTCGATCACCTTGGGCACCTCGTAGGGCGCCAGCTTCTCCTTGGCAAAGCGGATGATCTCGGCCTTGAGAGCGTCCTCTCCCCCCTCCGGGGTGTAGCCGGCCGGCTTCTGAATATACGCCTTGACCAGCTCGCTGCCGGGCCGCTCCGGGTTGGGGGTGCCCACGGTGGCGATCATCTCCACGGCCGGATGCGCGGCGAGCACTTCCTCGACCTTTTTGGAAAAGACCTTGAAGCCGGAAACGATGATCATGTCCTTGGTGCGGTCCACGATCCTTAAGTACCCCTCCTCGTCCATCACCGCCACGTCGCCGGTGTGCATCCACCCGTGCGTGTCGACGGCGCGGGCGGTTTCGTCGGGCTTCTTGTAGTAGCCCACCATCACCTGGGGGCCGCGCACGCAGATCTCGCCGGCCTCGCCCAGGGGCACGGTCTCGCCGGTGCCCGGGTCCGTTAGCTTCAGTTCGGTGTTGATCAGGGGCAGGCCGATGGAGCCGAGCTTCTTCTTGCCGGCCGCCGGGTTCATGGTGGTCAGGGGCGAGGTTTCGGTCATGCCATAAACCTCAAGAAGCTTTCCTTTGCCCACCACGTCTTCCAGCTCCTTTTGGGACTCGGGCGGAAAGGGGGCCGCGGCGCAGATGCAGCATTCCACCCGGCTGTGGTCCAGGGTCTTGAACTTGGGGTTGGCCAGCATCATCTGGAACAACGAGGGGACGTTGACGATGGTGGTGGGCCGGTACTTGGCCAGTTCCTTGCAGATGTGGTCGGTATCGCGCGGATTGGGTACCAGGACCTGGGTCCAGCCCAGATAGACGCAGTTCTCGTTGAAGAAGAGTCCCGCGATGTGAAAAAAGGGAAATCCCGACAGGGCCAGCCCCTGGCCGGGCTTCCAACCGAGCCAGCGCTGGACGATGAGCAGGTCGGAAACCGCGTTGCGATGGCTCAGCATGGCCCCCTTGGGCAGCCCGGTGGTCCCGCCGGTATACTGCACATAGGCGATGTCGTCCGGAGTGACCCTGACCCCGGGATCGGTGTCCGGGTAGGTCGCGGTCTTGATCACCGCCTCCATGCGGTAGACCTTTTTCCCCTCCAGCGGGGTAACCTCGCCGGTGGGGATTTTCTTGAGCAGTTTACCCAGGAAGCGTTTGATCCCGGGCAAAAACCCGCCGATGCCGGCCGCCACCACCACCTTGAGCTGGGGGATGCGGGCGTGGACCTTGACCAGGCGGGCGGCGAAAAGGGCGTCCAGGGTCACCAACGCCTTGGCGTCCGAGTCGTTGAGCTGATAGGCCATCTCGTCTTCGCTGAGTAGGGGCGAAACCCCGGAAACCACGCAGCCGGCCCGCAGGGTGCCCAGCCAGGCGATGACGTACTCGGGAATGTTGGGCAGGTTGATGCCCACAACGTCGCCTTTTTTCAGCCCGTGGGCCAGGAGCATGTGGGCAAAGCGGTTGGCGTAGCGGTCCAGATCGGCGAAGCGGATCTCGGTGCCCATGTAGGCCAGGGCCGTTTTTTGGGGGAAATCGCGGAACGCCGGGCGCACGGCGTCCACATAGGAAATCTCCCAGTCGGCCGGATCCACGGGGCGGATGTCCGCATCGTAGGACTTTTCCCAAAAACGCGTCTCGTACATCGTGACCTCCTCGGCTTAAAGAATGGGGTGCCTTTTTGCCCGGTGCGGGGACCCGAGCCGGTGGGGATGATGCAACGCCGGCCCTGACACCGGTCGAACCGGCGGCCAGCTTTTGGGTTTGACACGGGAACTGGGATTCTCTATAGTGCTTGACGTCGACTCGAATTTTGAATGTGATTCAAATCACATTTTTTCACCGCTGTCAAGATTAAAGTACCATTAAAAAGGAGGGACTTCATGGGGGTGTTCCAGATCCGCAGCATCAAAGATATCGAAGCCATCGAGACGGTTCCGATCCAGGAGCGCGTCAAGGCCCGCAGCACCTATGAGCTTATCGCCCAGGGCGCGGCCATCGACCCGCAGGCCCCGGCCATGAGCTTCATCCTCTCGGGGGACTACTACGAACAGCCCATGACGGTGACCTACCGGGACCTGATGGCCAACATCCACCGCACCGCCAACTTGTTGGCAGACCTTGGCATCGGCCCGCAGGACGTCGTCTCCTACCTGCTGCCCAACATCCCCCAGACCCACTATGTGCTGTGGGGCGGCGAGGCCGCCGGGGTCGTCAACCCCATCAACCCTCTGCTGGAAGCCAAAACCATCGCCGAAATCTGCCGCGCGGCGGGGACTCGGATCCTGGTGGCCCTGGGCGATGTGCCCGGATCGGAGATCTGGCCCAAAGTCGAGGCCATCCGCAAAGAGCTGCCCGATCTCAAAGCCATCTTGCGGGTCTTCGGCCCGGGTGACGAGGCCAACGGCATTTACGGGTTCGACGAACTGCTGCCCCGATACAACGCCGAACGGCTCGATTCAGGCCGGCAGATCGCCCCGGACGAGCGCGCCTCGATGTACCACACCGGAGGAACCACCGGCACGCCCAAGCTCGCGCCCCATACCCATTTCAACGAAGTCGCCATGGCCTACATGATGACCACGGCGGCCGACTTCAACACTGGCGAGACCATCCTTTGCGGCCTGCCCTTGTTTCACGTCAACGGCACCACCGTGACCGGCTCCTTTCCCTTTGCCGTCGGGGGGCACACCGTGCTCCTTTCGCCCCGGGGCTACCGGGACCCGTCGGTGATGAAAAACTTTTTCAAGATCGTGGCGCACTACCGGGCGGTGGCCTTTTCCTGCGTGCCCACGGTCCTGTCGGTGCTCCTGGATCTGCCCGTGGGCGACAGCGATATCTCCTCGCTGCGCTACGTCATCTGCGGCGCCGCGCCCTTGTCGGTCCAGCTCTTCCAGCGCTTCGAGCGTCATACCGGCATGAAGATCATCGAAGGCTACGGGCTCACCGAAGGATCCTGCGCCTCGTCGCTCAACCCCCTGCATGGGGAGCGCAAAATCGGTTCCATCGGCCTGCGCATTCCCTACCAGGAGATGAAGGTCATGGTCACCACGGCCAGCGGCTCTCGGGACGCGGCCGTGGACGAGATCGGTTCCATCTGCATCAAGGGGCCCAACGTCTTTGCCGGCTACCTCGATCCGGCGCACAACCGGGATATCTGGCCGGCCCCGGACTGGTTCAACACCGGGGACCTGGGCCGCCAGGATGGTGACGGCTACTTCTGGCTCACCGGCCGCAAGAAGGAGCTGATCATCCGCGGCGGGCACAACATCGACCCGGCGGCCATCGAAGAGCCCCTCTACCGCCTGCCCCAGGTCCAGGTGGCGGCCGCCGTGGGCCGTCCCGACCCCCATGCCGGCGAAGTGCCGGTGGCCTACGTCCAGCTTCAGCCCGGAGCGAAATTGACGGTGGACGAGATCGTGGCCCACCTCCACCAGAACGTGGGTGAGCGCGCCGCCCTGCCCAAGGAGGTCGTGATCCTCGACGAGGTGCCGCTGACCCCGGTGGGCAAGATTTTCAAGCCGGCCCTGCGCTGGGATGCCATCGGCAAGGTTTATACCCGCGAACTCGAGGCCCTGGGGGATCTGGTCCAGTCGGTCTCGGTCTCGGTGGGTGAAGACAAGGTGCATGGCGCCCTGGCCGCTATCCGCATCCGGCCCGCCGCCGGCTCGGAGGCGGCGGCCATCCAGGCCCGCATCGACGAGCTGCTGGCCCGCTACACGGTGCGCTACCGGATCATGATGGAAACCCCATGACATCCATCGAAGCGATCAAGGGCGAAAAGGTCCATGCGCGGCGCATCCTCATCGAGTCCTGGACCGCCCCGCAAGGGATCATCGTGGAGGGCCGGCTGCACGACGAGCGGCTTTGCGCGACCTTTACCCTGACCGGTGCGCGGCGACCGCCCGGGACGGTGCACGACATGATCCTGCGCCTGCACGTCACCGGGCCGCCGCTGCGGGTGGCCGCGGCCGAGGCCGAAATGCCGGGGGTGCCCTACGCCAAATGCCGCGAGATTCTCGAGGGTGTGCAGAAGGTGGTGGGAATGCCCATCGTGGCCGGCTTTACCGAAAAGGCCAAGCGGCGCCTGGGCGGAGTAAACGGCTGCGCTCATCTGACCACCCTGCTGCTGGCCATGGCGCCGGCGGCAGTGCAGGGGTTCTGGGCGGTTCGCGCCGCCCGTCCGGTGCCGGTCACGACCGAAGCCGCCGTATTGGGCCGTTATCTGATCGACACCTGCCATGTCTGGCGGCGCGACGGCGACCGGGTGCGGCAGATGCTGGCCTCGGCCACCGGTCCGGCGGCCGGCGGCGGTAACGAAGCGCAGGCAGATTAGAATTTGGCCCTGCACTTGGACAAGGGCGCCGTTGCCAATGGCCACGGCGCCCTTTTTCAACGGCAGCGGTAGTAGATCAACCCCGCGACGCGGCGGCTTTCCACCTCCCCGCGCACGACCAGCTCTTCCAGGTATTTGGCCACCGCGTTGAGATGCATCTGCAGCCCGTCGGCGATGTCCCCGGCGGTGCACGGCCGGCGCCGCAGCAGGGCGAGAAGATCCTTGCGGCCAGCGGCGAACTCGCGCGCCTGGTGAATCCCGCGAAAATCGGAGATGACCTCGGCCGCAGGCCTGAACATGCCGGCCAGTTCGGCCATGCGCTCGGCGCACAGCCCGACGGCATAGTCTTCGGCCGGGGGCCGGCAGACGGTATTGAGCTGGACCCGCTCCGGTCCGATGCGCGCCACCAGCTCGACCAGCCTCTCGATCTGCCCCGGCAGGCCGGTGTAGCCGTTCAGCAAAAACACCTCCAGCCAGAAGTGGCCGCCGAACTCCCGCCGCATGCAGGCCAGCCCCTCGACCATGGCGTGAAAATCGATGGCGGGATGCGGCCGGTTGACCGTCTCGAAGACGGTCGCATCCCCGGCATCCAGCGAAGGAATCAACACATCGGCCGCGGCCAGGTCCCGACGCACCTCGGCCTGCCAGAGCAAAGATCCGTTGGTCAGCACGGCGACCGGAATATCCGCGATGTGTTTGATCCGCGCGATCAGTTCGCCGAGACGCGAGTAGAGGGTCGGCTCACCGGACCCGCTCAAGGTGATGTAATCCGGCCTTCTGGCCAGGGCCTGGCGGACATCGGCCACCACCTCCTCCAGGGGGACGTATTCACGGCGATTCAGGGTCAGATCCGTGGTACGGCCCAGCTGGCAGTAGATGCAGTCGTAGCTACAGGTTTTCAACGGCACCAGATCGATGCCCAGGCTACGGCCCAAACGCCGCGAAGGCACCGGGCCGAAGACGTGACGAACCGCGGTTGGCACGGGCACTGTTTCCTTTTGTGTTCCGATCGACTCGCAAGCGCCTGGAGCGCCGGCGGATTGCCGGCGCCCCTCGCGCATCCGGCTCGGGTCAGTCCTCGGAGCGGCCCGCGGCCTGCATCGCCGCCAGGCGCCGTTCGACGTCATCGAGCCGCCGGCGCAAGGCCTCGGCCACCTCTCCAAAGGATCGCCTTTCAGCCTCCGGGTCCGGGAACGCCGGGGCGGAAGGAACGCCCAAACCGCCAAAACGGCCCGGATGCCCCTGGAACCGGCGGTGCCGAAATCCGCCGCCGCGCCCGCCTCCGGCGCCGCCCGAACCGAATCCGAAGCCGCGGTACCCGGCGCTGCCGCCGGGTGTGCCATAGCCGCTGCAATACCCCATTCCCCGGCCGGTGCGGGGTCCCTGGCCCATCGGGCCGCGTCTGTCGCCACCAGGCATGGTGCACCTCCTTGCTGGATGTTGAAAAACCGCTTTAACGACGGCCGCGACCCTGGCGCTGCCGACGCCGGCGGCACCCGGGCATATGGTGGTCCGGAGCGGCCCCCCCGAAGGCGTGAAAACCACTCAGCACCGCCTCCACCGGCCCGCAAACAAAAGGCAGAACTCGGATGCCGGCGGCCGTCAAAGCCGCCTCCAGATGACGCGAAACCGCGCCGCAGATCAGCACATCCACGCCCAGTGCCGCGAGCCGTCGCACCCGATCGTGGGGCTCGCTCCCGCCCAGTGGAATGTCTTGGCGCGCGACCTCATGGCTGCCATCAGTCTCCACCATCAAGAGATGGCCGCAGACATCGAAGACCGGCGCCACCCGGCCCTGCCACTGTGGGATGGCGATCCGCATGCCCATCTCCCCCTGCAACCTGAATGCCATGACAGCGCGGACGGAAAGTTATTTTTTGGATGGTGTTTTCAGACAGATGCGGGAATCGTGGTCGGGCTACGGAAAAGTTTTTAATGCAATGTGCAATCTTTAAAATGCTTAAAAATGCGGTTTGCATTTTTTGAAGCGACGGCAAGCCGCGGCCGCGACCCTCAGCCGGCCTCTGAAAACCCATGGCGCAGGGCCAGGCGGCCGAACATCTGGGACAGCCCGGCGCCGAGGGAAAAAATCGACCCGATGTCGAGATGCTGCGTGGCGGTCTGGTCGAAGAACAGATTGAGGCTCGATTGCAGGCCCTCGTCCGGCTTCCAGTAGCAGATCATCAGCGGCACTTTGGGCAGGGGGGCCAGGACCACCGAAATGTCCGAGGCGAACTCGGCCTGGACCCGCCGGCCGCTGAACATGTGGACGATGTCCGCGAAAAAGTCGGGCAGGGAATCGGCCAGCCGTTTCATCGGTTCCTCGCACCGCTTTTCGAACAGCGCGGCAGGCTCCTTGCCGCCGTCCAGCTCCCGGAACGGCACCCAGATCCCGGCCGGCGCCTGCCCCCGGCTGTTGAGCACGTAGTCGAGAAAGGGCAGGGCCACCCAGGGGTTGACGTGGATGTCGGCATACAGCTTTCCCTGCCGGTCGACGCTCAAGTCCTTGCCCATGATCCGAACCGTCAGCTTGCCGTTCTCGGCGCGCCCGCCGACCCGGGCGGCCGCCTCGCCAAAATCGATGGCGCCGACGCGGTTTTTGAGTGCCTGGATATGGGCTTCACGCACCGCATCGGCGCGATTGGCCGCGCCGTCGCCTTTGGCGTAGCGCCGCACGACATCCGGCGCCAGCCTGGGGCAGTCGCCGATGTCGCGCCGACCCTGGAACACCGCCCCGGCAAAGGCCAGACAGGTTTTTTCGCCGCACTCCCGGCAGTTGGACTGGTCGAGCAGCCTGAAGATCTCCATGGCATGTTGCGGTTTGGCCATCTTTGTTTCCCTCCCTTGGATCGCCGTTGCGGGGGCCCCGAAACTTTGAGAAACAACCGGACCTTGACCATGATTGCGCCGGTTGTCAACCGCTGCGGCGGCCGCCCAAAGCCACCCGGCGCATCATGGCCCGGCAAGGGGCGGCCCTTTGGCCGGTTCGAAATTTCGCTGGGCGGCCAGGAACGCCGGCCAGTGGCGCAACAGGCGCCAGAGGCTGTGGCGATGGTCCCAGAGGCGCCGGGCGAATCGCCGGCGCCAGGCCGCGCCGGCATAAAAACGCTTCACGTGACGGTTGTACAGCTCGTCCAGGAGCTGCCGGGACGCGACGCCATGGGGCACGAAGACGAAATTCAGGCAGTTCATCCGGCGCCAGTCCGGGTCGAAGCGTCCCAGGTGCGGGATCTGCGGCCAGATCGGGGCCCCGTGAAAAGGGGTGAACTTGGACATGTTCATGTCGTCCAGATCAAGGGACAGGACCAGATCGCTGGTCTGCCGGATCGTGGCCGGGGTGTCGCCCGGGAGCCCCATCATGAAAAGGCCCTTGGCCCGCAGGCCCCGCACCTGAATCCGGCGCACCGTGTCGCGCACCTCCCCGAGATCCACACCGGGCTTGTGCAGCGCCATCAGGTCCGGGTTCCCGGTTTCGATTCCCAGCGAGAGCTGCAGAAACCCCGCCGCCTTGAGCAGGTCCAGCAATTCGTCGTCGGCGTGGCCGACGCGCACGGCGCAGTTGAACTGCATGCCCAGCGGCCGGGCGATCAACCGCCGACACAGCTCGACGACGCGCGGGCGCTGGGTGGTGAACAGATCGTCGTAGAAGTTCACGTGGCGCACACCGAAACGGCGCCGCAAATAGCGCAGATGCGCGTAGACGTAGGAGGCCGAGTTGCAGCGAAAACCGCGCCGGAAGACCGATCGGTCGCAATAGGCGCAGCGGTAGGGACAGCCCCGGCTGGTGACCATGGTGGCGCCGGGGGTGCGGGTGTAGCTGAAAAGGGGCAGATGGTATCCGCCGGGAAACCGCTCGAGCTTTTCGTAGGCCGGAAACGGCAGAACGTCCAGATCCGGCAGGAGGGGGCGGGGCGCGTTGGTCACGATGCCATCGCCGCTGCGCCAGACCAGACCCGGAATTTGCCCGGGGGCGAGCCCATCGGCCACTTCGGCCAGGGTCGCCTCCCCTTCGCCGACACACAGGTAATCGATGCAGGGGAAATGGCGCAGCAGCGGGGCCCCCAGCGACGAGACGTGAACACCACCGAACACCGTGGTGATCGCCGGATCGACCCGCTTGAGGCGCACGGCCATGGCGTAGGCGTCGAGAAACCCGGCGGTGGTGGCCGAAAAACCGACCAGATCCGGACGGTACCGGGCCACCCGGTCCGTGTTGGCCGCGGCGCCGAGCGGAGCCCGCGGCCCGAGGCAGTCGTGAACCCAGACGGCATGCCCCCGCCCTTCCAGGAAAGCCGCAATGGACAGGATCCCCAGCGGCGCCATGCGGTTGGCCGTGGGCGTCACGTCTGCCCGGCCGGGGATCCAGTTGGATCCGGCCGGGTGCACAAGAACAATGCGCATGGCAGTCTCCCGGCGCTGGGCTGCCCGGGCGCCCGGGGGCAGCCCAGCCGCCGATCTTGGCCCGCGCCTCAGCCCGTCGACTCCCGTGCGGGCATGGCCTGTTCGGGCGAGGATCTGCGGGCGATGCAGCGGGCGGCCGCGAACACCAGCCCCCCGGCCAGGGCCCCCAGGAAAGGCGCCATCAGCAGGGAACCAAGAATCCACTCCAGCAGCCGGTCCAGGGCCTCATACCCCAGGGTGCGCAGGGAGATCTCGGTGAGAAAAACGCCGTGGCGCAGGTAATGGCCGGCTTCGATGCACAGCGCCGGCACCAGCGGCGGCATGCAAAGCTGGCTGGCGCCCAGGGCCGCCACCCTGCTCAGGCGGAAGAAACCCGCTGCGAAAAGAATGGCGATGGAATGCACCCCGACCAGCGGCAAGGCCCCCAGAAAAACCCCCAGAGCCGCCGCCCATCCGAGCCGGGCCGGCGGAATCCGTTGTCCCACCAAAAACTTGAGGGAACGCCAGGGATGGCGCAGGGAGATTTCGGACTCTGCCGCAGCAGGGCGGGCCAGCCCGCCAGGGGGCCGGGGCAGGACCGAGCGCAGGGTCAGATGAATGTTGAGAAGGGCGAAAAAAAACCGGTCCAGGATCCAGCGCAGCGGGTGGGGCGCTCTGGCGACCGGCTCCCCGGCGTCGGTGACCCGCACCTGGCGCAGCTCGGCTCCAGCCCAGACGGACCGCACCAGCATCTCGTAGTCGAACCCCGGCCCCCCCCGGGACACGGTGCGAAGGGATTCCAGCAGGGCCAGTGGATAGGCCCGCAGGGTGCCGGTGGCCTCCCCGCAGACCGCCCCGGTCTGCACCCGGAACCAGAAGTTGGCCAGGCCCCGTTCCAGGCGGCCCCCCGGGCCCGGGGTCTTCGAGTCGCCGGACCGCACCGCGCACACCAGGGCCTCGGGCGTGTCGCGGACCTGGGCCGCGATCCGCTGCAGATGGGCCTCCGCCCTCCAACGCAAGTCCAGGGTGATCAGATGGGTGGCGTCCCGGCGCCTGGCGTGCCCGAGCGCCAGGCGCAGCCTTTCCCTCCGGGGCAGGTTCCTGGCCACCGGAACAGGCTGCACCGCGGCGCTGCCGGCGACCTCGATCCGGTCCTCGCCCAGGATCAGGACCTCGCACCCGGCGGCAAAGCTCCCGGCGACCGCCTGGACGGCGCGCCGCGGCGCCATGGCCGCCTCGATCACCACCACCGCTCTGACCAGCATCGGGGCGGACGACGAATCAGTGGCGGGGGGCAGGATCTCGGGGCCCCGGGAGGAGGAACGCTGGACAACCGTGGGCAGAAAGCCATGGCTTGGCGATGAACGCGTCGGCATGATAGGAAGGGCTAGTTGAGCGCCGCCAGGTTCTTCTGGGCGTATTTCTGCAGTTTGCGGTTGGCGGCGCCCCTGGCCACGGTCTGCAGCGTGCCGCGGTACTGACGTTTGCCTGAAGCCCCCAGGATGTTGCATAGCCAGGACATGGCATCCACGTAGAGCCGGTCGGATGGATTGGATCGATAGCCGGCCAGGAGTACGGACGCGGCCGTATCCAGGACCTGCGGTTCGAAGGAACGGGCGCGGACGATCATCTTGCTGCCCTGGACGATCTTTTCGGCGCTGCCGGAGCGCAGCATCCGGATGAAGCCATGGGCCTGGGCGGAGATTCCGGGGTCGCTTCCGGCGCTGTCGGCAGCGGGCGCCGGGGTGTCGGCCGGGACCGCGGCGGCACCCATATCGGCGCCCTGAGCAGCGGGGGCGGCGGGTTCGGCTTTCTGCAGCGACACCGGGACCTGCTTGCTTTCCCCGGCGCTCAGGGAGATCCACTGGGTCTGGGTCTGATAGCCGGACGCCGACACCTCGATATGGTAGCGGCCCGGGGGCAGTTCGATCCCGGGCTGATAGCGCGGACCGATGTTGAGGATGCGCACCCTGGCCTCCTGGGGTTCGGCGTTGACCTGCAGCCAGCCCCGGCCGCCGAAAGGGGCCGGAGGCGGCGGCGCGGCGACCGCCTCTTCGCTCACGAAGCTGGCGCTGTAGACCATCTGGCCGTAGGCGACGGCCCCCGGCTCGGTCTCTTCGAGGATTTCCCCCTCGGAAAGCTTCTCGAGGGTGTTGCGCAAGACGATCCGGCCGGTCTTGATCTGCCGCACGTCCAGAACTTCGCCGGTCTTGGGGTGCCGGATGACCTCGCCCTCCTTGTAGACGATGAACTCCATGCCCGCCTTGGCCCCTGCCCCGCGGCCCAGATCAATGGCCACCGTCTGTTCCGAGCGGCTCACCACGTATCCTTCCAGGGGAAAGTTCTTGATGATCTTTTCGGACATCTGCACCACCAGATCCTGGAGGCGAACGGCGGCCGTGCTCTTGACGTTCTCGGCCGCCTTGATCGATCCGCTTTCCACGTCGATGATGCGGGCGTTGATCTCCAGCACGTTCTGCAGCTTGAGCACCGAGCCGGAGATGATCGCTTCCACCCCCAGCAGTTTGCCGATCCTGCTGGCGGTGGAATCGTCCACCACCCCGCTCATGCTCAGCTTCTGCTCTTCGACCAGCTTGTTGATCAATCCTCGCTCGACCACATCGAAGCGGCCCGCCTTGACAAAGGCGGTGATGCACCACTCGGCCACGATGGCGCCCATATCCTCGGTTTCGAACCCCTGTCCCTGAAGGGTGAAATCGAGCACCGCGATTTTGGTCCTCTTGAAGGTGACCTGGGCGGCAAGCGGCACCGTCAGAATCATCAGCAATACCCAAACCAGGGCGGCAGATCGCTTCACGGCGTCTCTCCTTGGATGGATCCGAGGTCCTCGGCGCATCTTTTCATACCGGTGACAGCACCTTACCGCCGTGGGCTCGAGCCTGTCAAGAACCGCCACGCGCGCTCCCGCGGACCCAGCCGGGCCGGTGTTCCCTCCTCGCCGTCAGGACCGGCAGATACCCTCTGAGAAGATCTCTTTCCCGCCGATCTTCTCTGGCACTGGTTCCTCAGCCACTTTGCGGATTACCCCCCAGGGCGGTTTTGCATTGGAACGAGGCGCCGCCTGGGGTACACTGGCGCCGGCATGGGCCGCCGCAAGTCCTTGGCGACCCTGGCGTTTCTCCGTCGCTTACCGAGGTCCCGAAAATGCCCGAGCCGCCGGCACACCGTCCACCGCCCTCGCCGGGCCTCGTTGCGGCAATGATCCTGGCCGTGCTGATCTCTGCCTGCGCCGCCCGCCCCCCAGGGCCGCCGGCGCCGCCCAGCATCCAACCTATCCTGCCCCTGCTGGGCATCACCATCCAGGCCGGCGCCTTCGAAAACCTGGAAAACGCCGTACGGCTCACCGAAGGGCTCCAGTCCCGGGGCCTGGAAGCCACCTTCTTCCGGGATGAAGATGGCTTGTTCAAGGTGCGCTTCGGTAATTTCACCTCCGCCGAAGAGGCGCGGCGGCGCGCCGAGGCCCTGCAGCGGGACGGCGTGCTGGAAGTCTTCTACATTGTGGTGCCCGGGCAGTACGCCGCCGCCGAGCGGGACCGGCGCGGCGAGGACTTCGTGCGCCGGCGCATCGTCCATACCGCCCGCGGCTTTCTGGGCGTTCCGTACCGCTGGGGCGGCAGCTCCGCCCAGAAGGGCTTCGACTGCAGCGGACTGACCATGACCGCCTACCGGCTCAACGGCTATGATCTGCCGCGCACCTCCCGGGCCCAGTTCGCGGTCGGCGCCCCCGTCGCCGTGGACCGCCTCAAGCCGGCGGATCTGGTCTTTTTCAGGGCTCCAGCCAAGCGCGAGGTGAGCCATGTGGGCCTTTACATCGGCGACGGCCGCTTCCTCCACGCCCCCGGTTCGGGCAAGACCATCCGCATCGACGCCCTGGACCACGACTACTACCGCCGCCACCTGGCGGGCGCCCGTCGCTTTCTCTAGCCCTGCGCTCCCGGGCCGGCGGCGTCCTACCAGCCGCCTCCCCCCCCGCCGCCGCCGCCGCCGCCCGAGGAGCCGCCGCCGCGGCTGCCGGAACTGGAACCCGGGGCAGATCGGAAGAGCGTCGTGTAGGGAAAGAGGGTAGATCCCGGGGGGTGCCGTATCCTTAAAAAAAAAAAAACGCAGTAACAAG
>CALJLV010000103.1 GCA_937982505.1 uncultured Desulfobacteraceae bacterium
CGACCACCGATATCTACACTCTTTCCCTACACGACGCTCTTCCGATCTCGCTGACCCGGTCCGGACCGGAGAGGGTCCCCGTGCCGTGGAGAATTTCGACCTGGTGGCCTTCGAGAAGCTTGCGCACGTTTTCCGTCAGCTCAGCCACCACCCGGTCCTTTCGCGCCATCATGGCGGCCAGGTCCAGCGAGACCCGTCCGGTCCGGATTCCGTGCTCGGCAAAGGTTTCCCGGGCCAGGTGATACAGTTCGCTGGAATCGAGCAGGGCCTTGCTCGGGATGCATCCCACGTTGAGGCAGACCCCGCCCAGACGGGCTTCTTTTTCCACGCAGGCGGTCTTGAGTCCCAGTTGGGCGGCGCGCACCGCCGCCACGTAGCCGCCGGGGCCGGCGCCCACGATGATCAGATCGAAGCGTTGCTTGGCGGCCATGTCAAACCTCCAGGATGAGCCGTTCGGGGTTCTCGATCAGTTCCTTGACCCGCTTGAGGAAGGTCACCGCCCCCTTGCCGTCCACCACCCGGTGGTCGTAGCTCAGGGCCACGTACATCATGGGCCGGATGACCACGGCGTCGTTGACCACCACGGGCCTTTTTTCGATCTTGTGCATCCCCAGAATCCCGCTCTGGGGGGTGTTGAGGATCGGGGTGCTCAGCAGCGATCCGTAGACCCCGCCATTGCTGATGGTAAAGGTGCCCCCCTCCAGGTCGGCCAGCTCCAGGCGGTTGGCCTCGATCTTGGCCACGTAGTCCACGATGGCCTTTTCGATGGCGGCGAAGCTGAGCCGCTCGGCGTGGCGGATCACCGGCACCACCAGGCCCCGCTCGGAGCCCACGGCGATGCCGATGTGCTGGTAGTCGTGGTAGATGATGTCGCTGCCGTCGATGAAGGCGTTGATCTCGGGGATCTCCCGCAGGGCGGCGACGCAGGCCTTGGTGAAAAAGGACATGAAGCCCAGATTGACTCCGTGGCGGGCCTTGAAGGCCTCCTTGTAGCGGCTGCGCACCGCCATGGCCGTGCTCATGTCGATCTCGTTGAAGGTGGTGAGCATGGCGGTGTTCTGGCGGGCGGCCAGGAGCCGATCGGCGATGCGCCGGCGGATGGGGCTCATGGGCTTGCGCACCTCGCCGGCTCCGGCCGGCGCCTTTTCCGGGGCGGCGGCCTTTTTCTCGGGCGCCGTCGGCGGCGCGGGCGCCTGCTCGAGAAAGAGGAGCACATCCCCCTTGGTCAGGCGTCCGCCCGGACCGCTGGCCGGGATACGATCCGGATCCAGCCCCTTTTCGGCCACCAGGCGGCGCACGGCCGGCGAAAGGATCCGTTCCTCGCCTTCCGGGATTTTCCGGGAAGGCTCGGGGGCGGGCGGCGCTTTGTCTTCGCTTTCGGCTGCGGGGGCCTTGGGCGGCGTCTTTTCGGGTTCGGGCTTCGGTTCAGGCTTGACCCGGACTCCGGCGCCGTCGGTGTCGAGGGTTCCCACCACTTCGCCGATGGCCACGGTCTTTCCCGCCGGCACCCGGATCTGCAGCACCCCGGCCGCCTCGGCGGCCACCTCCAGGGTGACCTTGTCGGTCTCGATCACCAGCAGGGGTTCGTCCTTTGCCACCGTGTCGCCCTCCTGCTTGTACCACTCGGCCAGCAGCGCCTCCTTGACCGATTCGCCGACACTCGGAATCTTGATCTCCAGTTTCATCGGGTCGCCTCAATGATGGAATGGGTAATGGGATGTCGGACCGGCCGGACGGGTCCGGCGCGGCGCGCCGCGCTTACGCGTCTCCCAGCGCCGCGCGCACGATGGCCGCCTGCTGGGCCCGGTAGACGGCCGGAAACCCGGTGGCCGGACTGGCGGCCGCCGGCCGGCCGATATAGGCCACCGGTTTGCCCAGCAAGGCTTCCAGCCGGGGCCGTACGAAGGTCCAGGCGCCCATGTTTTCCGGTTCTTCCTGGACCCAGAACCAGTCTCTGGCCTTTTTAAAGGGCTTGACGGCTTCTTCCAGCGCCGCCCCGGGAAAGGGGTAAACCTGTTCCACGCGCACGATGGCCGTATCCCCGCGGTTGAGGTCCGCGCGGCGCTGGGCCAGCTCGTAGAAGAGCTTGCCGCTGCACACAAGAACCCGCCTGACCGTCTGGGGCGCCTGGAGATCGGCCAGGACCGGGGCGAAGGCGCCGGCGCTGAGCGCCTTGAGGTCCGAAACCGCCGCCGGGTGGCGCAGCAGGCTTTTGGGGGCCATGAGCACTAGGGGCTTTCTCCAGGGAGCCAGCACCTGGCGCCGCAGCAGGTGGAAATACTGGGCCGGGGTGGTCAGGTTGCAGACCTGCAGGTTGTCTTCGGCGCAAAGCTGCAAGAAGCGTTCGAGCCGGGCGCTGGAATGCTCGGGCCCCAGCCCCTCCCAGCCGTGGGGCAGCAGCATCACCAGGCCGCAGAGGCGCTGCCACTTGGCCTGGCCGGCGCTGATGAACAGATCGATGACCGCCTGGGCGTTGTTGGCGAAATCGCCGAACTGGGCCTCCCAGAGGGTCAGCACCTCGGGCCGGGCGGCGGCGTAGCCGTACTCGAAGCCGAGCACGGCGTACTCGGCCAGCAGGCTGTTGTAGACCCGGAACGGGGCCTGGTCCGGATCCAGGCCGGCCAGTGGGATGTGGGCCTGGCCGCTTTCGGTGTCGAAGACCACCGCGTGGCGCTGGCTGAAGGTCCCCCGGCCCGAGTCCTGGCCGCTGAGGCGCACCCCGATCCCCTGGCGCACCAGGGTGGCGAAGGCCAGGGCCTCGGCGTTGGCCCAGTCGATCCCTTCCCCGTTTTGCACCGCCTCCAGGCGCCGCTGCATCAGCGCCGCCAGCTTGCGGTGCAGGTGAAACCCCTCGGGCGCCGTGTTGAGACGCTGTGCCAGGTCCAGCAGGGTCTTTTTGGCCACGGCGGTCTGGACCGGGGCGTCATCGAAGGCCCCCTTGATCGGTTCCCACTCCGGGTAGTAGCGGTGCTCGGGAAAGGGGCAGCTCGTGTTGTGAACCGCGTCGTAGGCCGTTTCGAGTTCGGCGCCGATCTCGCCCTCCAGCCGATCGAGATCCACGTCGATCTGGCCCCCGCCGCCGGTCAGGCTCTCGGCGTAGAGGCGGTGCAAGGACGGACGCCGGCCGATGCGTTGATACATCAGTGGCTGGGTGAAGTACGGCTCGTCGCCCTCGTTGTGGCCGTAGCGCCGGTAGCAGATCAGATCGACGACCACGTCCTTGGCGAAGCGGCGCCGGTAGGCGGCCGCCAGCCGGGCCACGTGCACCACGGCCTCGGGGTCTTCCCCGTGGACGTGGAAGATGGGCACCATGAGCATCTTGGCGACATCGGTGGCGTAGCGGCTCGAACGCGCGTCCGTGGGCAGGGTGGTGTAGCCGATCTGGTTGTTGATCACGATGTGGATCGTACCGCCGGTGCGGTACCCGGCCAGCTGGCTCATATTGAGGGTTTCGGCCACCACCCCCTGGCCGGCGAAGGCCGCGTCGCCGTGGATCAGGACCGGCACCACGCGCTCGTGGCCTTTTTCCAGCAGGTCTTGTCGGGCCCGGCAGATCCCCTCGGCCACCGGATTGACCGCCTCGAGGTGGCTCGGGTTGTTCACCAGATAGATCTGGAGGGGATGGCCGCCGGCCGTGGTGACGTCGGCCAGATACCCGTTGTGGTACTTGACGTCCCCGGAGCCCACCAGCGCCTCGGGATCGTAGCAATGCTCGAACTCGGCGAAGATCTCCTCGTAGGGACGGCCGAGAAGATGCGCCTGGACATTGAGGCGGCCCCGGTGGGCCATGCCCAGCACCCACTGGCCGGCGCCGGCGGCCGCGGTGTGGTCCGCCAGGGTGTCCAGCAGTGGAATCAGGGCGTCGCCCCCTTCCAGGGAAAAGCGGGTCACGCCCACGTATTTCTTGTTGAGAAACTGCTCGAAGACCGCGGCCCGGCAGAGCCGTTCGAGGATACGCCCGCGCGCGTCCGGGTCCAGTTCAGGGCGATTGCGGTTGGGCTCCATGCGCGCCTCGAGCCAGGCGCGTTCGTCCGGGTCCTGGAGATGCCGGTACTCCACCCCGAGGCTGCGGCAATAGGTCTCCTTGAGGGCCTTGAGGATCTCCTGGAGCGGCGCGGTATCGGGAAGGCCGAAGCGTCCGGCCGAAAATTCCCTCCTGAGGTCGGCGGTCTCCAGCCCCACCGCCTCCAGGGCCAGCAGGGGGTGCTCGGTGGGGCAGGCGGACAGGGGGTCCATGCAGGCCAGCAGGTGGCCCAGGTCGCGGTAGCGGCGGATCAGGTCCGCCACCCGGCTCAGGCGCCGGGCCCCGGCACCGTCCGCCTCGCCGGCCCCGGCCATAGTGAATCCTTTGAAGAAAAACTGCCAGTCGCGGGGCACGCTGTCCGGATCGGCCAGCCAGCGCCGGTACTGGGCGTCGATGAAGTCGGCGTTGAGGGCTTCGCTGATGTCCATGAACGAGATCCTTGGCGTTGGGTGCGGAAGAGGGCGCCGCGGCGGGAGGGGGTAAAGCCCCGGCGGACTGATTCCTGATAGTCTACTGGAGCGGCCGGCCAAAAGTCAACGCCGCGGTGCCCAAAGGCTGGTGAGCCATCCGCTGTGGAGAAGATCAATGGAAAACGCTGACATTCAGCAAGAAAAGCGACCGATGCCCTGAAGTTGACGGGGCCTTGGCTTGGGATGACACGTAAATTGTCATTCTCCGCCACAAGGGTTATCATGATCATCCCTACCGACGGGAAATGGACAGGAGCGATCTCATGAGCTTGCTTGACAATCTGTTGCGGCGCAAACCGCCGCGCGACGAGGAGGACCCGGCCCGGCGGGCCGGCGATTTTCTCGACGAAATCGCCAGGCTGCCGGCCGACGACCCACGCGCGGCGGTCAAACAGATCAACCGCCGGATCGCGGCGGTGGGCAATGCCCTGATGGCCGAAGGCCCCCTCAAGGCGAGGTTCGCGGATCTGAGCCTGAAGGTCATGGCGGCCGAACTGCGCCGGCGCGGAGAGCGGCGTCCCATCCTGGGCTACCGGAATCTGCCGGCCTGCGCCACGGTTTCGGCCGAAGCCGCCGCTGACCTGGCCGGGCTCGTGCAGGCCGTCAACGGCAGCGGCGCCGAGCTGACCTACCTCGCCTTTCCAACCTTTTACGGTCCCGAGGGATGCACCCCCCACTACGCCCTGCTCGAGATCGAGGCGCGCCTGGAGTTCGCCGCCGACCGGCGGGTGCTGGCCGTCTTTCTCGACGAGGTCAACTTCATCGCCCGCTCCGATTTCCTGAGGGAGATCCTCTCGGGTTTGCCGGCAACCCTGAAGCCGGCCGACCTGACCGAAGCCTTTTTCGCGGCCGCGGAAAAATCACCCGGGGTCATCTTCGACGACGGTTTCATTTCAGCCCACGGATACGCGCTCAACCGGCTATGGAGGAAGGCGGGATGACGATCCGACTCATGATGATGATGCTGTACGGATGCTTCCTGGCCGGGTGCGCCGGCCTTCCCCCGGGAATCGAGCCCGTTGCCGCCTTTCAACTGGAGCGCTACCTGGGCCGATGGTACGAAATCGCCCGGCTGGACCACCCCTTCGAACGGGGCTTGACCCGCGTGAGCGCCGACTACGAAATGCACGGCGAAGGCCTTGTGCGGGTGCGCAACCGCGGTTTTTCAGCCGCCGAAGGCCGCTGGAAAGAAGCCGAGGGGAAAGCCCGATTCGTGGAAGGGCCGGACCGGGGTTATCTGAAAGTTTCCTTTTTCGGCCCGTTTTACGGTTCCTACGTGATTTTTGCGCTCGACCGGAAAGATTATCAGTACGCCCTGGTGAGCGGCCCGAACCGCTCTTACCTGTGGATCCTGGCCCGGACCCCGCGATTGCCGGCCGAGATCGTCGATCGGCTCGTCGCAAAAGCCACGGCGGCGGGCTTTGACACCGGCGGGTTGATTTGGGTCGATCACGGCGCCGCGCCCGGCTGAAACCGATAGCGGCCTCCGGGTGCCTTGCCAAAGTCCGCCATCGACCCGCGGCCGCCTTGATCTCCGGAACAGGTCAGGCCCCGTCCAGCAGCGACGCCAGGCGCGGGTAGACGTTGATCGGCGCCAGCCACTCTTGCGGGATGGCCTCTTTGCCCAGGCTCGCCCCCAGGAGCATCCCCGCCAGCATTCCCCGGGCCGCCGAATCGCCGCCGGCCATGATATTTTCCACCAGGGCGGTCTTCAGTTCCCCTTCATGCCGCGCGATGAGATGCACCGTGGCCGGCAGGGCCTGGGCCACTTCGCAGGCCTGGCCGAGCTCGAGAATCGCCTGGCGGGTGTCCTGGTCCCGGGTCTCCAGACCGGCGGCCACCAGATCGGCGATGCCGTCGGCGCCCGAGGTGGCCTCCAGGGCCGCCGTGAGCGCCGCCACGGGCCTTTGCCCCTCCAGCACCCGCCATACGGCCCGGGCGAAAAGCTCAGCGCCGGCCAGCACCTGCGGATGGTCGTGGGTCAGGCGGGTCTGGGCCCGGGCGGCCGCCACCAGACCTTCCTCCCCGGCGACCGGATGGCGCAGCAGGACCGCCAGGCGCGCGGCCCCGGCCAGATCGGTGGAATGGGAGCCCACCTCGGGGTAGGTCCGGCCGTCGGCGAAATGCCGCAGGGTTTCCTTGCTGGCCTTGTCCATGTATCCGCCGTAGCCGGCGGCGAAGGCCCGCCAGCGTTCGGCGAAAGCCAGCGGATCGAACCCGCCGCCGGCCACCACGGTTTCGAGCAAAAGCAGCATCTGGTCCCCGTAGTGGGTCAGGTCCCCCCGGCGCTTGCCGGCGTGGAAGCTGGCCAGCTCCGGGGCCAGGAGGGTTTCGACCCGTCCGTATTTGCGGTCGATGACGCGGGTGTTGTAGATCCAGTGGACGCCGAGGGCCAGGGCGTCGGCGGCAAAAGCGGCCAGAATCGCGGCGGTACGGTTGTCCGGCATGGGGGACCTCCCGGGGGGTTCGGGTTCAAGGCGCCCGTTTATCATCCTACAGGTTCCCCCCGGCTTCAAGCCCTGGTTGCGGCGAGGGCGGCCCTCCCAGGGTGAGCGCCGGCAAATCTAAACGAAACCCGCCCCCACGAGGGCGCGATGGCCCCGTGAGGGCGGGTGTTCGCGGGCTGATCCGAACAGCAAGGCCCCGATGGACGCGCCCTGGGAGCGCGATCCTCAGAACGGGCTACTTCAAAAGGGCGCGCAGCAGGGTGTCGGTGTCCGGGAATCCGGTTTCCTTGAGCTTCTCGGCCTTCTGGAAGGCGCGCAGGGCCTTCTGGCTGCCGGCGCCGAAATCGCCGTCGGCGGCGCCCTTGAGGTGTTTCAGGTCGATCAGCTTCTGCTGCAGGGCGATGATGGTGGCCTTGCGCAAGCTGCCCTTCTGATCGCCGACGCTGATTTCCACCAGGGGCGATTCGGCGCCCACCCTGGCCTTGGACATGGCGCCGATGACCTGGGCCGACACCGACTCCACCAGGGCATCGGGGTTGGCCCGGCACTGGCCCGCCACCACCGCCAGCAGATGGGCGCCGTCGGCCAGGGGGACGATGTCGTAGGTCTCTTTCTCGGTGCGGTTGACGTAGCTCAGGTACCCGTTGAGCCAACTGGTATAGAGCAGGACCGCGTCCTTGCGCAGATCCTGGTCCTTGGACTCGAGGGCCGAAACGAGCTGCTTGCAGGTCGAGGAGCCGATCCCGCGCACGGCGTACTTGCCCTCCGCGTCGGCGGCGACTGCAACGGCGGGCAAAATCGACAGGGACAAGGCCAGAACGGCGGTCATGAACCAGCGGTAAAGCGGCATATTTCCTCCTTTGAGTGAAATCAAACTTGAAATTCGGCAGACGTCATTCCAGGCGTTTTTTTCTTTAATCCCGGGCATTTCCTTTTTGTCATCCCGAGCGCCAGCGAGGGATCCCCCCCTTCTCCAAACGCACCATGAATGCATCGGGGGACGGAGTCAACTCCGTCCCCCGGATTTCCCTTTGGCGGACAGCCGACATCCGCCGTCTATTCGGCTAGAAGCCGGACTTGATGCTGCTCACCGACACGTTGCCGGTGGACACCGCGCCGATGCGGTTGCCGCCGGCGCTGAAGGTCCCGGTGCTGCCGGCGCTGGACAGGCTGATGGTCGCCCCGCTGATGGTGCTGCTGATGTTGCCGGAGTTCATCTGGACCCCGGTGAAGGCGAAATCGGCCGTGTCGGTGCTGGCCTTGGGGTTGATGGTGAAGGTGTTGACGGCGCTGTTGCCGGTGGCATCGGCCAGGATCATGTTGTTGTTGACGCCGGCGGTGCCGTTGAAGGATGTCGACACGGCGGTGTCGTTCAGCGCGACGGTGAAACCGCTCACCGAGCTGGTGACATCGGCCGAGTTGTTCTGGGCGTTGAGGGCCACGTAGTCGGCGGTGCTCGTGATGTTCAGCGGGGTACCGCTTGTGGCGGTGCTGCTACCCCCGCCGGAAGCCGCCAGCGTGCCGCTGATGTCCATGCTGTTGATGGCCAGGTTGGCCGTGCCGCTGGCCTGGACGGTGTTGTTGTCCACCGAGGCGGTACCGGTGACGGCCGGCGCATTGAGGCTGATGGCGCCGGTGGTCACGGCGGCGTTGATGGCGCCACTGTTGTCCTGAGAATTGGCCAGGGAGGCCGAGGCGTTCAGGACAGTACCGGCATCGAGCACCAGGCTGTTCTGGGCCGCCTGGCCGCGGGCCTGGGCGAACACAGTATTTCCATCCACATCCGCCGTGCCGTTCAGAGCCGTCATGCTGCTTTGAACATTCAGATTGCTGACGGTCGCGTTGACCTCACCCGCCCCCTGCTGGAGATTCTGCAGGGCAAATCCGGCGGTAGCGGCGGTCATACTGGTGCCGTTGACACTTGTTTCGGTCGATTCACCCAGATCGTCTATCTGGGTGCCGGCCGAAGCGTTCAGGCGATTGACCGCCAGATTCGAAGTGGCACTGGCCAGGGCGGTGTTGTCGTTGAGGGCCGAGGTGCCGGTGAGGGATTGAGTCGTGAGCGTAACGCTTCCCGTATTGATGGAAGCACTCGTCGCGGCGTCGCTGTACTGCACGCTGCCCAACGCCGAACTGCCCCCATCAATCGAGGTCTCGGAGGCAACGTCGAGCCGGTTGTCCGCCACCAGCCCGCGAGCCTGGGCGGCCATGAGGTTCTTGCTGGCGCTGACACTGCCGCTGACATCGGATAGTGTCGATGAGACACCGCCGTTTGACAGGGTCGCCGTGACGGCTTCTGTCCGCTCCTGAACATTGAGAACGCTAGCAAGGGATTCAGACCCGGACTCGGTTCCGAGCGGCGCTGTGGAAGCAGCCAGAGAACTCAAACCCCCAACCGGGGCATGACTGATCGACAATCCCGAGACATCCAGATCGTTGGTAGCGGTGCCGCCGGTAGCTATGGCTACCATCCAGTTTTCATCCGCGGCCGCGATTCCGATCAGGTTGCCGCCGGTTAATGAGACACTGGAAGCGGACGTTGATGCCGCGGTGGCGGCGCCAACGCTCTGATAGTTCAAAACACCGGAGCTGACATCGTCAAGCGCAGTCCCTGCGGCGGTCACCAGACCGTTGTCGGCGGAAAGGTTGGTAGCCTGGGCGCGCAGAATGTTCCCGCTGGTGCTAAGAGCGCTGTTGGCGGTGATATCGTCGTCAATCGCAAGGCTTACCGACGGCGTCGTGTTGGTTGCGGTCACAGCGGCCGTAGAAGCTTGCCGAGCGACGAGACCATAGCTGCCAAGGAAATTGCTTGAAAGGGCGGTGACACTCGGGTCGGGGTTTTCGATCAATGCCGTGATACGGGTACCGGCGCCCGGATCGAGGTAATTGGTCATGGTGCCGCCGGCGGCCAAGGCTTCGATGGTGTTGTCATCGACGGTGATCTTGGAGGCCGTCACCGCGTCCGTATCCGCACTGATATCCGCAGCGCTGATTGCCGCCGTGGAGGTACCGGCGATGGTCTGTGAAGCGGCCAGGAGAGCCGGAGCAAAGGCCATGGAGGTGTCTGCCAACTGCATGAGGGTGTTGGTGGCCGAAGCCGCCGTTGAGGAGGCCTGCACCAGGTTGGCGTCCAGATCGATGGACGAGTTGGAAACATCCGTGGAAGTGATGGTCAGATCCGGATCCGTGACGGTTGCCAAGATGGCCGAATTGGTATCCTGCCAACTGGCGATGGCGGAAAAGCCGTCGATATCCTGGTTTGCGGCCGTTGCGTTGATGGAACCATCAGCGTTTAGACCCTGCATCGAGCCGGCGCTTACTTCCAAACTGTTTTCTGCAGTCAGCCCATTTGCTTTTGCCGCGACCTGGTTCCCGGTCAGCGCGACACTCGAAACGCTCACCGAAGAGCCGATGGTGATCCCAAGGTCGGCACCGGAGGTCAAAGCCGTCGCGTCCGCCAAAGAAGCCTGATAGTCGGCGATGAGGGACGACGAGTTGAGGAAGGTTTCGGCGGTGTTGTTCAGGCTGTTGCTGTTGCTCGCCACCGCAGCGGTGGAAGCGATTGCGTTGTCTTTCAAGTACACGGTACTGTTCGACTGAACTTCAGTGGAGACATTGATCGTCATCTGCGGGTCGCCAGTAACATTAGCGCTGACATCCCCGCCTGCCGTCACATCCTGAATGCTGGCGATGGTGCGGTCCGCCTCGGCCCGGCCGCCGGCCAGGGTCATCGTCACGAAGTCGACCGCGGAAGTGTCGCCGGTGTTGGAGGTGAGCGAATCGACGGACAGGGTGTTGGCGCCGTTGAGGTTGCCGGCAGTGGCGCTGATGCTGTTGTCCGCCAGAGACAGGCTGGAGCCGGTGGCCGCGCCATCGTCGATATCTATGCCTACAAGGCTGCCGCTGTTGCTGGCGGTGACCAAATCCTCACTGTACTGATAGGCGCCGATCTGGAAATCGACGTCGTTGATGGCGCCGCTCTGGGCGGTCAGGATGTTGGCGTTGGTCGCCCCCTGCGCGGAAGCGCTCTGGAGGTTGCCGTCCACTTTCAACGCGCTGCCGGTGACATCGCCGCCAAGAACATCCAGGCTCGCTTCGCTGGTTGTAAGGCTTGCGGTGACGGGAGCGTTTACGAGTTGCACCGAAAGAATGTCTTGGGTGTAAAGCGAACCGATGGCGTCGCTGATCGAGGCGGGTGCGGACAGGGACAAGGTATTGGATCCGGTCAGACCGGTGGCGGCAGCGCCGAACTGGTTGGCGGAGACCGAGAGGCTGGCACTGGTGCTGATCCCGGCGATGGTCAGGGTAGCGGACGAGGTGCTGTTGGTCACCGTCACGGCCCCATCCAGATCCTGGCCGGCCACGATGGCCTGGGTCAGGTCGGAGATCGACGCCCCGGCGCTGGTGGCCAAGGTGTTGGAACTGCCGGCGCCGGTGCCCTGGGCCAGCAGTTTGTTACGGTCCACTGTGAGGGAATCGCCTTGGATGTCGCCCAAAATGGAACCGCCGTCCCCGGTCACCAACGCCCCCACGCTGGTGTTGGTGACATTGACGGTGACAGCGCCAGTGGCCTGGACATCCTGGAAGGAGCCGATGAGTCGGTCGACGTTGCCGATTGTCGCACTCCCCCCACCGGTGAGCAAATCCGTTGCAATGATCGGTTCTGTGGCACCCCCGGCCACGCTGGTGTCGGCAGTAGTGGTCAGGGTGTTGACGGATTTCAGCCCGGTGCCTGCGGCCAGCAGGGTGTTGTCGTTGACCGATACCGCCTCGGCGCCGTTGGTCCCGGTGGCGGCGGTGGTCAGGTCGACGGCGGTGGCGCTGACATCGGCAGCGTTCAGGGTGGCGCCGACCGCACCGGCCAGGAACTGCTCGGTGACCAGGGCCGCATTGACCGTATTGAGGTTCGTGCCGCCGGCGGTCATGTCGCTGGCCGCCAGGGTGAGAGCGCCGCTCGAACTGCCGCCGGTGGCCTGGGCCGTCAGGAAGTTGCCGTCGGCCAGCAGGCTGCCGCCGGCCAGGTTGCCGGCCTGGACATAGACCGACAGGTCATCGGCCGAAGCCGTGGTGGTACCGGTACTGGAAACGACCTGCTGCACGCCGAGCATGTAATCGGCCGAGAGGGTCGTTGCGCCCGTATCCGCATCGATGCCCACGGAGGGACCTGCGGCGGTATTGCTGTATCCCGAGGCCAGGGTGACGGTATCCTCGCCGCCCGCGGTCAGGCCGGCCGTGGCCGTCGCACCGGTGGCCTGGGCGCCGGCGGTGTTGCCCGAGGCGCTGAGGGTGCTGTTGATCAGGTTGGCTTCAACCTGGGTGTGGGTGAGGGCGTTGATCTCGACTCCTCCCCCACTCCCGCCGACGGTGGCGGTGGTGGGCCCGGCCTGAAGCTGCTGCACGGCCGTGGCCGCCGAACTTTCCAGGGTGTTGAAGGCCAGGGTCGTTTCGGCCACGGCGTTGGAGCCGGTAGCCAGGGCGAGGACCCGGTTGTCATCCACAGACAGGGTACTGCTGGTTATATCGGTGTCGCTTCCGACATTCAAAATGCCGGTAATCTGGTATCGTCCGCTGATGCCCAGATTGGCCGCAACCGTGCCGGCATTGCTCTGCACCACGGCGTTGGCTAGAGCCGTATCGGTCACCCCGACCTCGTCCAGCATTGCGAGACCCCCTATAAGACTGTTCGGAGCGTCCGCTGTCAGGGTGCCGCCTGTGCCGCTGAGGCGGCTGGTCGCCATATTGCCGTGGGCGGCAGCAATGACGGCATTGTTGTCCACGGAAAGAGCGACATTGGTCAAGTCGCCACCGCCGGCAACCTTGCCAATGATTTCATGGTCCGGGCTGTTGATGCCGTAAGTCTGCGCCTCAATGGTCGCTGTTACACTGCTGTCCGCGCCGATTGCCTGGGCCGCGCCCATGGCCGCCAGGTTGGTGCCGGCGGGTTGGCCTACGGCTTCAGCGCCGGACAGGTCGATGGAAAGAGCCGAGAAATCGAGACTGTTGCTGGTCAGGTTGCCCCGGGCGGTGGCCGAAACCTGATTGTCATCCACCGTCAATTGGCTGTCGCTGATGGCAAATCCGGAGCGGCGAACGACACCGCCAATCTGGCTGTATTGGGTAGTCGCGGAGATAAGATTGTCAGCCAGCCGCTGGTCGGTGAGTACGGCCATCTCGGCAATCATCCGGTTGGTGTCCGGAGCGGATGAGAGAGACAGCACCGTGCTTGAAGCGCCACCCTGATCGATCGCGCCGGTGACGGCCATGCTGGTATCCGCCGCCACATCCAGGGCAGTGGCGTTCAGGTTGCCGCCGGCCGTGGACGCGATGGTGTTGTCCCCCACCAGGATCGAAAGGTTGCTGTTGACATCTGTGGAGTCGGAAACAAGCTGACGGGCATTGACGCCGGTGAGGATTTTACCCGAGGTCGTCGCCAAGGAATTAGAACCGGTGGCATTCTGCACGGAAGCCGCCGCGGAGGAGGCATCGAGATTGGTGGCGGCGATGCCCACGGCCACCAGCCCTTCATTGATAGATCGGAAGAGCGTCGTGTAGGGAAAGAGTGTAGATCTCGG
>CALJLV010000104.1 GCA_937982505.1 uncultured Desulfobacteraceae bacterium
GATTGACTGACGTGACTGGAGTTCAGACGTGTGCTCTTCCGATCTCAGGGCGGTGGGGATGTTCCGGCGCTGGGCGGTCATCAGCAAGGTGGGCCAGATCTCGGTTTCCACGCAGGCCAGGACCTGCGGACGCACCCAGTCCAGGGCCCGCCGGACCGACCCGTGCCAGTCCACCGGGGCCAGCAGGCAGTCCGCGCGCCGGCCCAGCCGCGCGCGGGCCGCCTCCAGGCCATGGGCCGTGGTGCTGGAAACCACCAGTCCGGTCTCGGGCCGGCGGCGCCACAGGGCTTCGGCAATGGCCGCGGCGGCGTTGACTTCCCCCACCGAGGCCGCGTGCAGCCATATCCGCGGCCCGGCGTCGGCCCGCGGGGCGCTGGCGGGGCCGTAGTCGCCCAGGCGCTGCCCCAGCCCCTGCCGGTGGCGGCCGCTCAGCCGTGAATAAAGCCAGAAACCGGGCCAGGCGGCGAAAAAGAGGCCGGTGCTCAGGACCCGGTAGGCCGGATAGGCCAGCCCCATCAGCGGCCGTCCCGGCCCCCGGGGGCCGCCGGCAGGATTTCGCGCATCACGAAGCGCCCGACCTGGATTTCCATCAGCCGCAGCCGCTTGTAGGCCTCGCCGTCCGCGCCGAACCCGGTCTCTCCACTGACCGCCTGGGGAAAGACGGAGCCCCGCAGGGCGTCGCGGACCTGGGCCCGGCTGTGGATCTCCGGGCGGATCAAGATCTCGCAGAGCATCAGGCCGGTATCGAAGGCCACCGCCTCGATGAATCCCGGCGTCTCCCCGTAGACGGACTGGAATCGGGCCACGAATTGCGCCACCGCCGGTGCCGGATCCTCCGGAAAGAAGGCCGTGGTGAAGACCGCCCCTTCGGCGTGGCGCCCGGCCATGTCGATGAGGGTCTGGCTGTGCCACAGATTGGTGCCCATGAGCAGCGGCTGGGTGACATCGTGATAGGCCAGCTGCGGCAGAATCAGGCCGGCCTTGGAGGGGGCATCCGGGATGAACAGGGCATCGCAGTCCACGATGGGCGCCGCCGGCGGGGGCTTCAGACCGGATCGGCCGGCGTCCGGACCCTGGACGGGGGCCTGGCCGATGATCAATTGATGGATTTCAGCGGCGAAATCGGTTTGCTGGGGATCGTAGGAAAGGCTCTGGACGATCTTGGCGCCCGTATTTCCCACGCAGCGTTGGAAATCCGCCACAAAGGCCTGGCCGTAACGCTCCCGGGGATAGAGCACCGCGAAACGGGTCAGGCCCCGCCGCTCCACCGCCCAGCGCACCAGGGCTTCAATCTGCATCCGGGGGGTGATGAAGTGGCGAAAGATGTAATCGCCAGGACGGGTGATGGCTTCGCGCTGGGTGAAGACGATCATCGGGATGCGAAGCGCCTGGGCCGCCTCGGCCGCCGCCGCCGCGGTGGTCATGGGGCCGATGATGGCCGCCACCCCCTCGGCCTGCAGCTCCGCCACCGCCTGAACCGCCCGCTCGTCCAGCGATCCGGTGTCCGCCACCCGAAGCTGGATGGGCACGCCGCCGGCGTGCTCCGCGAAATGAGCCAGGGCCAGCTCCACCCCCCGCATGGCGCGCTGGCCGTAGTGGGCATGGGAGCCGCTCAGGGGCAGCAGGCAGCCGATCCGCCGCGAATCGTAGCGGGCATCCTGGCCCAGGCGCCGCAGCAGATCTCGGGCCTCGGCCCCCAGGGGCCGGGACAAGAGCGCCGCCAGGCGGTCCGGCTCCAGGCGGCCCAGGGCCAGGCGCATCTTTTCCTCCAGGACCGGGCGGCGCTCGGCCGGAGCCAGCTCCCAGGCCCTGGCGGCGGCATAGGCCGCCTCGCCGGGCTGATCCAGGGCCCAGAATCCATCCTGGAGCATCTCCAGCACCGCCGCCCGCTCGGCCGGCTCAAGCGATGCCATGGGCAGTTGCGCGGCCCGCCGGAACAGGCTGTCAAACGCGCCCTGGGCGTGATCAAGGGCCAGGAGGGCCAAAACGGCGTTGCGGAAGACAGGCGATCCGCGGGGGGCGGCGGCCGCCCCTTCGAAGGCTTCCCGGGCCGCGGCCAGTTCGCCCCGGTCACGCTGGATCAGACCGATGCGCAGCCAGGCTTCCGGGGCCAGGGGGCTGGCGGGAAAGCGCCTCAGAAAGTCCCGGTAGCCCTGCACGGCCTGGGCCGGATGTTCCGCCGCCAGCCGTTCGGCCGCCGCGAAGACGCTCCGGTCTTCCGGCTGGGCCACGGCCGGCGGCCCCGTAGGGGTGGGAACGGTGGCCACGGGCGGAGCCGCGCAGCCGCCCGCGGCGGCCGCCACGAACAGCGCGCCCAGCCAGGCGATCAGTGGCTTCATGGGCACTGGAAAACTCCTCTCTGCCTTGCTTCGCGAACGGTCAAGTCTACACCAGGCGGGACAATTGTCAATCGGTTTGCACCCGCCAAAAGGTTTGACAAAGACCGGTGGACGGCCCAATATAAGCCCATCGCTGCCAGAACCAACCAAGCCCGTCTGGCCCATCAACCCATCTCCAGGGAGGAGCGGCATGACGCCATCGAAGACGACTGCGACCCCGGATTTTTCCAAAGCCCTCGCGATCGGCCGGCCGCCGAACATCGTGCGCCTGTTTCCCCATTCGCGGGCCCTCATCGTCAGCGGCAGGATCATCGACCGGGCCATGCTGGCCAAGGGCAGGGCCATCGCCATGGCGGCCAACGGCCGCAACTTCTTTGTCATCCAGGGCGCCCTGATGGCCGCCCAGCGGGCCAACGCGGCCATCATCATCGAAATCGCCCGTTCCGAGGGAGGCGCCAAGGCGTACTGCGCCGTCAACTACTGGAACATCGCCCGCTACGTCGACGACCTGTGCAACGAACTGGGGATCACCGTTCCGGTGGCCATCCATGCCGATCATTACGGCATCAAGAAGGAGACCGACATCGCACCGGCCCAGATCGAGATTCCGTCCATCTTCGACGCCGGCATCACCTCCATCGCCATCGACGCCTCCCACATGTCCGACGACCAGAACCTGATGGCCAACATCGCCTTGCACCCCTGCATTCCGCCCTGGGCCGGCCTGGAAACCGAAATCGGCGAAATCAAGGGCAAGGAGGGGCTGTCCACCCGGGAGGAAGCGCTTTTTCTGATCGAAGGGCTCAATGCCCGCGGGATCTTTCCGGACTGGATCGCCCTGAACAACGGCACCACCCACGGGATCGAGGCCAGCGACTCGGGAATCCAGGTGGAACTGACGGCCGCCATCCACGAGGCCCTCGACCCCTACCGGGTCTCCGGCGCCCAGCACGGCACCTCGGGCAACAGCTCCGAACGGCTGCGCGCCATCGCCGCCCGGACCCGCACCACCAAAGCCAACGTGGCCACGGCCCTGCAGATGATCTCCTGGGGGCTGGAGGTCAACGACTACGGCAACGCGCGCCTGGACGACCGGGGCCGCTTCGTCAAGGTTCCCGAGGCCGGCATGGACGACGCCCTGTGGGCCGAGATGGTGGCCTACGCCGACGAAAAGGGATGGAAGAAGGGCGACTACAAGAAGCTCAACCTGCCCTTCGAGAACCGCCTCCTGGGGCAGCCGCGCGAAATCCGCCTGCGCATGGCCCGCAGGGTGGAAACCTTCGTCTACGACATGCTGGTCAATGTCTTCAACGCCCAGGATACCGCCCCCCTGGCCATCGAGGCCATCCTGCGGGCCGGCGGGCCGGATCCGGGCCCCAAAACCGGCCGCATCGCCGCCCCGGAAGACTGGACCGATGAAAAAATCGTCCGGCGGGCCGCCGCCCTGGGCGGAGACAAGGGGCCCTCGGGCAACTTCGACGACTGAGCATGCCGGAAAAGCGCTTCTGTCATTTCTGCGGCGGCCCCCTGGAGACCCGCCACTGGGAGGGCCGCCCCCGGCGCTTTTGCCCCCGCTGCCGGATCCCCCTGTACGAAAACCCGGTGCCGGCCACCTGCCTGGTGGTCATCGATGACCGGGGCCGGGTGCTCCTGGTGCGCCGCAGCGTGGCCCCGCGCATGGGCGAGTGGTGCCTGCCCGGAGGCTTCATGGAGCTGGGCGAATCCCCGGAATCGGCCGCCCTGAGGGAACTGGGCGAAGAGACCGGCCTCGAGGGGACCATTGACAGGCTTCTGGGAGTCGTGACGGCCCCCAATGCCGATTACGACACCGTTCTGATGCTCGGCTACCGGGTGCGGCGCTTCCGGGGCCAGCCCCGCCCTGACGACGATGCCGACGCCATCGCGTGGTTCGATCCGGCCCGCCTGCCCCCCATCGCCTTCGACAGCCACCGCCGCTTCATCCACCAGGCCCTGGGCCCTGATAGAAGACCGTCAACCGATCCCGGCGAAGACGCCGTGGGGCGTTGACCGGGCCTGTCCCGGGCGAGGTCCAGAGCGCTTCTTTATTGGAGGTCATCCTTGGCCTTTTCCCACAACACTTCCATTTCCTCCCGGGGCAGCTGGTCCAGTGATTTTCCGGCCGCCGCGGCGGCGGCTTCCATGTACCGGAAGCGGGCCTGAAACTTGTCGATGGCGGCCGTCAGCGCCGTTTCCGGATGAATCCGGCTGACGCGCGCCACATTGACCAGGGTAAAGAGCAGGTCGCCGAACTCCATGGCCACCTCGGCCCGATCGGCGTCGCCCTGGGGCTTGGCGAGTTCCTCCTGGAACTCGCGCCATTCATCTTCGGCCTGGCGCATCACGGCCCGGCCGTCGGCCCAGTCAAACCCCATGGCCACCGCACGCTGGGACACGCGCCAGGCCCGCAGCAGGGCCGGCATCCCCGCCGGAATGCTGTCGAGCACCGAGCGCCGGGGGCCCGCCCCCTTTTCGCGCCGCTTGATGGCATCCCACTGGATGCGCACCGCCTCGGGGGTCTCGGCGCGCCCGTCTCCGAAGACATGGGGATGGCGGCGCACCATCTTGGCCAGGTTTTCCGCCAGGACGGTCTCGATCTTCATCCGACCGGCCTCCTGGTAGAGCCAGGCGATGAAGAAGGCCTGGAACAGCACATCCCCTAATTCCTCGCACACGGCGGCGGGATCGTCCCGCTGGATGGCGTCGATGAGCTCGAAGGTCTCCTCGGCCAGATAGACCCCCATGGAAACGGGGGTCTGCTTGCGGTCCCAGGGGCAGCCGTTCTCGCCGCGCAGGGTGGCGATCAGGTTCAGGAGGGCCTCGATGCCGGGCGCCACGCTCATGACCCGCTCTCCATCGCCCGCCAGATTTTCTTCAGTTCCGAGGCCTTGCTGGTGAACTGGGCCTTGAGCTCCCTCTCCGTGACCCGGGCCAAGGCCTCGCTGACGGCGTAGACATGGGGCGCCAGAAGCGAATCGCGCACCAGGGGCGCCCCCTTGGGCAAAAAGGCGGTGAGCATCATCAGGACCACAGCGCTGATCAGAACCCCCTTGAGCAGCCCGAAAAGCGCCCCGCAAAACCGGTCCACCCCGCCCAGGAAGGCCACCCGCAGCAGGTACTTGATCACCACCCCGAGGATGCTGATGACGATGAGCACCACGCAGAAGATCGCCAGAAAGCCGAGCATGTCCCTATAGGCGGGGTGCGCCACCCACCCGTCCAGCAGCCGCGACAGCAGCGGGTAATAGGTGTAGGCGGCCCAGAATCCGGCCAGCACGCCCACAATGGCCGCCACCTCCTTGATCAGGCCGCGGAAGATCCCCCGGATGAGGCCGTAGCCCACCACGATGACCACCAAGATATCGAAAAGATTCATATCGCTTCCGTCCGGCCCCTGACAGGGGCGTGGATCGATTGAAAATACCTGAAAACACAACAGATCGGGCAATTTAACAGGGGTTTCCGGTGAGGTCAAGGCGTTTTTCCAAAAGCTGTTTGCCAAGGTCCGAAAGGTTATGATAGGGTTCTTACCCCGGTGAAAGGAGAAACGCCCGTTGATGCCCGAGACCGCCGACAACCAGTGCGCCCGGATGACCTTTGGCGACGCCGGCCTGGCCCAGATGCTGTTCGGTGAGCACAGCGCCAACCTCCAGCGGGTGGCGGACGCCTGCCGGGTGCAGATCCATGCCCGGGCCAACAGCGTGGCCATCGAGGGCGATCCCATCGCCTGCGACCTGGCCCGCAACGTGCTGCGCCAGCTCTACGCCCTGCTCAAGGCCGGCTATCCGGTCTACGGGGCCGACATCGATCGGGCGGTGGACATCCTGGCATCCGACGACAAGGCCGACCTGCGCCAGATTTTTCTCGACACGGTCTACGTGACGGCCAAAAAGCGCGCCATCGCTCCCAAGAGTCCGGCCCAGAAGGCCTACATCGAGGCCATCCGCAACCACGACATGGTCTTCGGGGTCGGTCCGGCCGGCACCGGCAAGACCTACCTGGCCATGGCCATGGCCGTGGCCGCCCTGACCAAGGGGACCGTCAGCCGAATCATCCTCACCCGGCCGGCGGTGGAAGCCGGCGAAGCCCTGGGGTTTCTGCCCGGCGACCTGGCCGAAAAGGTCGACCCCTATCTGAGACCCCTCTACGACGCGCTGCACGACATGGTCCGCTTCGAGCGGGCCGGCAGCCTCATCCAGCAGGGCGTCATCGAGGTCGCCCCCCTGGCCTTCATGCGCGGACGCACCCTCAACGACGCCTTCGTGATCCTCGATGAGGCCCAGAACACCACCGGCGAACAGATGAAGATGTTTCTGACCCGCATCGGCTTCAACTCCAAGGCGGTCATCACTGGAGACATCACCCAGACTGACCTGCCGGAAGGCAAGACCTCCGGCCTGATCCAGTCCATCGACATCCTTAGGGACATTGAGGCCATTCGCTTCGTCTACTTCAGTAAGCAGGATGTGGTGCGCCACCGCCTGGTCCAAGCGATCATCCAGGCCTACGAGGACCATGACCAGCGCCTGCGTCAGGCCAGAACGCCCGCGGCCTGACGCCTTCGGATTGCGCCGGACGCGAGGCCTGCAGACCCATGGAAAAAACGAAAACCGAATCGGGACGGCAGCCGCCGGGGCAGCCCGGCTGGCGCTGGGCGGTGATGCTGGCGCTGGCGGCGGCCTTCGCCCTGCTGCTGCATCCGCGGCCCTCGCCCACCCGGTTCACCTACCGGCCCGGCGACGTGGTGCAAAAGGACATCAAGGCCCCCCGGGATTTTTTCATCGAGGACCAGGAGGCCACCGAGGAAAAGCGCCGCCAGGCCTCCGAGGCGGTCAAGACCGTCTACGACTTCGACAGCGGCCGTCTGCCGACCCTGGCCGCTCAGGTGCGCGGCGCCTTCGCCCTGCTGCGTTCCTCGGTGGAAACCGAGGAACGGGCGCGCCAGCTCGAGGCGGCCCGGCGCCAGAATCCGGCCCTGGAGGACGCGTCCCCGCCCCTGGCCCCGCGGCCGTCGCTGCACGAACAGATCTGGCTCAAGAAGGAGGCCTTCGAAAAGGCCCTGGGGATCGCCGTGGGCGACGGCGCCTACAGCATCCTGGAAAAAGAGCGCTTCGCGGTCTTTGTCG
The DNA here is from genome assembly GCA_937982505.1 of uncultured Desulfobacteraceae bacterium. Taxonomy (GTDB): domain Bacteria; phylum Desulfobacterota; class Desulfobacteria; order Desulfobacterales; family UBA2174; genus UBA2174. Next base: position 7,484 of record CALJLV010000104.1, read on the forward strand.
AAGAGACCCTGATCCAGATTCTGGGCGACATTCTGGACAACGGGGTGGTCAACAACAAGGAAATCCTCCTGCGGGACGTGGACCAGGGCATCGACCTGCGGGACATCGTGACCCGCAACGAGCGCACCGTCTATGATCTGAAGCAGTTCTATGGCCATGACCAGGCCAAGACCATGGTGCGGATCGTGGCCGATCCCCTCCTGCGCGAAAGGGACTACACCCTGCGCAACCTGGTGGTGGACCTGGCCCAGCGGCTGATCCAGCCCAACATCACCCTCAATCGCAGCGAAACCGCAGAGCGCCGTCGCGGGGCCGCCGAGGCGGTCAAGCCGGTTCTGTTCCAGATCAAGGCCGGCGAGATGATCCTGCGCGAGGGCGAGAGGGTCACCCCCATGCACCTGCTCAAGCTCAAGGCCTGCCAGCCCAAGCCCGGGGAGGCCCCCGGCCTGCTGCGCAGCGTCGGCGCCGGACTGCTGCTCTTTTGCCTGCTGGCGGTCCTGGATGCCGTGGGCCTGGGCCGCAGCCCGATCTTCAGGGACGATCCCCGGCGCCATCGCCTCTTTCTGATGGCGGTCCTGGCCCTCTTCTTCACCCTGGCGCGGGTGACCCTGGCGCTCGCCGGCGCCCTGGCCCAGCAGCCTCCCTGGGGGTTGAATCCCAGCTCGATCTTCTTCGGCATGCCCATGGCCAGCGCCGCCATGCTGGTCTGCCTCTTCTTCGGACTGGATCTGGCCCTGGCCCTGGCCATCGTCCTGGCCATGGCCCTGCCCCTGCTGCTGCCCGACCACGGGTACCTGCTGTTCTTCTTTCTGCTCAACGGCGCCATGGGGGCCTACTGGGTCCAGCACTGCCGCGAGCGCAAGGCCTTCATCAACGCCGGGGTGCGCCTGGCCCTGTTCAACCTGTTGCTGGCCACGGCGGTCAACCTTCACGCCGGCACCCTGGATGCCGCCCGTCTGATGGGCGACTGGGTCTTCGCCCTGCTGGGCGGGATCGGCGCCGGCATCGTCACCGCCGGTCTGACCCCCCTGGTGGAAATGGCCTTCGGCTACACCACCGACATCACCCTGCTGGAACTGGCCAACCTGGATCGGCCCATCCTGCGCCAGCTGATGATGGAGGCCCCGGGCACCTACCACCATTCGGTGGTGGTGGGCTCCATGGTGGAGGCCGCCGCGGCCGACATCGGGGCCAATCCCCTGCTGGGCAAGGTCTGCGGCTACTACCACGACATCGGCAAGATCAAAAAGCCGCTCTACTTCATCGAAAACCAGCGCGGCGGCAAGAATCCCCACGACAAGCTGGCCCCTTCCATGTCCAAGCGCATCCTGGTGGCCCATGTCAAAGACGGGATCGACATCGCCCGGCAGCACAAGCTGGGCCAGGCCATCACCGACGCCATCCGCCAGCACCACGGCACCAGCCTCATCGCCTTTTTCTTCGAGAAGGCCCGCCAGGCCCATGGGGAAACCGGCGTCAACCCCGACGACTTCCGCTACCCCGGCCCCCGCCCCCAGACCCGCGAGGCCGGCCTGGTGATGCTCGCCGATGTGGTCGAAGCCGCTTCGCGCACGCTGGAAAACCCCACCCCGGCGAGGATCAAGGGGCTGGTGCAGAACCTGATCAACAAGATCTTTTCCGACGGCCAGTTGGACGAATGTGAACTGACCCTGAAAGATCTTCACAGCATCGCCAAGAGTTTCAACAAGATCCTCTACGGGATCCACCACCATCGGATCGAGTACCCCGAACGCTCGGCAACCAACGGAAAGACGAAAAATGGCCGTTCTGATCGACAACCGCCAGAACCTTCTGCCGATCTCGATTCCAGGCCTCCAGCGCCGGGCCCAGGTCATCTTAAACGCCTTGGCATGTCCTGAGGGCGAGTTGTCGGTGGTCGTCGTCGATGACGCCGCCATCGCCGCCATCAACCGGCAGTACCTGGACCGCAGCGGGCCCACCAACGTCATCAGCTTCTCCATGCGCGAGGGGGCCTTCGGTGAACTCCACCCCGAACTGCTGGGCGATGTGGTCATCAGCGCCGAAACGGCCCGCCGGGAGGCCGGGGCGGCCGCCATGCCCGTCGGCCGGCGCCTGGACCAGCTGCTGGTCCACGGCATCCTGCACCTGTTCGGCTACGACCACGAAACCCCCGAGGCCGACGCCGCCGCCATGGAGGCCAAGAGCCGGGAGCTCATGAACTGCATCGAGGGGCTGGAAGCCGAGGCCTCCGGCGACGAACCGGAGTAAAGGAGACATTCCGCCATGCAACTGGTCACCGCCGCCCAGATGCAGGCCATGGACCGGGCCACCATCGCCGACTTCGGCCTGCCCGGGCGCGTCTTGATGGAAAACGCCGGCCGCGGCGTCGTCCAGGCCCTGCTGCAAACCTGGGGGGAGCCTGCCGCGACCCCCATCGGGATCGCCGCCGGTAGGGGCAACAACGGGGGGGACGGATTCGTCGTGGCCCGCTACCTGGCCCAGCGCGGCCACGCCGTGGTCGTCTTTCTGCTCTCGGTCCGGGACCGGGTCGGCGGGGATGCGGCCGCCAACCTGGCCCTCCTCGACCCCTTGGGGGTCCCGGTGCGGCAAGTGCCCGACGCGGCGGCCTTCGCCCGCCACGAAGCGGAAATGCGCCATTGCCGGTTCTGGGTCGACGCCATCTTCGGCACCGGGCTCAACGCCGAGGTGGGCGGCGTCCAGGCGGCCATGATCGATCTGATCAACGCCGCCGGCCGGCCGGTCCTGGCCGTGGACATCGCCTCGGGCCTGGAGGCCGACACCGGCCGGGTCCTAGGCCGGGCGGTGCGGGCCGACCTGACCGTCACCTTCGCCCGTGCCAAGATCGGCCACTGGATGCATCCCGGAGCCGCCCTCACCGGCCGGCTCTTCGTGGCAGACATCGGGATCCCGGCCCCGGTGGCCGGCGCCGTCCACGCCCCCCAGCACCTCATCGACGCGGACCTGGCCCGCCGCGATCTGCCGGTTCGGCCCGCCGACGCCCACAAGGGCACCACCGGCCATCTGCTCGTGGCGGCCGGGTCCACCGGCAAGATCGGCGCGGCCGTCATGACCGCCGCCGCCGCCATGCGCAGCGGCGCCGGCCTGGTGACCCTGGCGGTTCCGGCCGCCAGCCTGACCGTGGCCGCCGGCCTGGTGCGCGAAGTGATGACCGCGCCGTTGGCCGACACCCCGGCCGGAGCCCTGGATCTGGCGGCCCTGCCGGCCCTCGAACGGTTGTATGACGCCAAAGGCTGCCTGGCCCTGGGGCCCGGCCTGGGCACGGCCGAGGAGACGGCCCGGCTGGTCCAGGCCGTGGTGCGGCACTGCCCCCTGCCCATGGTGCTGGACGCCGACGCCCTGAACATCCTGGCCCGCACGCCCCGGCTGCTGTCCCAGGCCCGGGGGCCGCTGATCCTCACCCCCCATCCGGGGGAGATGGCCCGTTTGACGGGCGCCGCCACCGCGGCGATCCAGGCCGACCGGGTCGGTGCAGCCCGCGCCGGGGCCCAGTCCCACGGGGTCTGGGTGGTGCTCAAGGGCGCCGGCACCGTGGTGGCCGCGCCCGACGGCCGGATCTGGATCAATGCCAGCGGCAATGCCGGCATGGCCGGCGGCGGCATGGGGGATGTGCTCACCGGACTCATCGCCGGCTTCGTGACCCAGCAGCTTTCGCCCGGGGCCGCGGCCCGCCTGGCGGTCTTCGTCCACGGGGCCGCCGCCGACCGTCTGGCGGTCCGGCTCGGCCCCCAGGGATACCTGGCCACGGAAGTGATGGGAACCGTACCCGAGATTTTGCGCGACCTGGCGGCCGGCGGCGGTTTTACCCCTCCCGCCACGCAGGTGCCCTTCTGATGGCGCCGGCCCCCATTGTTCTGTCGTGCGCGTCGCCCGCGGCCACCGGCGACCTGGCCCGCCGCCTGGGCCGGCTGGCCCCCGCCGGGCTGGTGATCGCGCTCCGCGGCACCCTGGGCAGCGGCAAAACCGCCTTCGTGCAGGGGCTGGCCTCGGGCCTGGAGGTGCCCGCCGCCTGTCCGGTCACCAGCCCCACCTTCACCCTGCTCCACCGCTATCCGGGGCGCCTTTTCCTCTACCATGCGGATCTTTACCGCCTGGGGCGGAATGCCGACCTGGAATCCATCGGTCTTTTGGACGGCATGGAGGACGGGGTCATGGCCATCGAATGGGCTGATCTGGCCCCGGCCGGCCTGCCCGAAGCCCGTCTGGAGATTCACCTGGAGATCGTCTCGGATTCAGAGCGGCGCATCACCTTCAGGGCGTATGGACTTGGGCCGGAGAATCTGTTAAGACAGCTCGCCGAATCCGTGGAGCCCCATTGAACCATCCCCTTCAAACGGCCAAGGAGTCCAAATGGCGCTGATCGTGCAGAAATTCGGCGGCACCTCGGTGGGAGATCTGGAACGCATCACCAACGTGGCCCGCCGCGTCAGCCGGGCCTACGACCAGGGCAACGACATGGTGGTGGTGGTGTCGGCCATGGCCGGAGTCACCGACAGCCTGATCCAGATGGCCCGCAAGGTCCACCCGGAGCCGGACAAGCGGGAACTGGACGTCCTGCTGGCCACCGGCGAACAGACCACCGCGTCCCTGCTGGCCATGACCCTCAAGGCCATGGGGCGGCCGGCGGTCTCCATGCTCGGCCACCAGGCCGAAGTGCTCACCGACACCGATTTCGGCAACGCCCGGATCATCGAGATCCGCGCCCAACGCGTCAAGGATCATCTGGCCAAGCGGCGCATCGTGGTGGTGGCCGGATTCCAAGGAGCGGACACCGCCGGCGACATCACCACCCTGGGCCGGGGCGGCTCGGACACCTCGGCGGTGGCCATCGCCGCGGCCCTGCAGGCCGATGTCTGCGAAATCTACACCGACGTGGACGGCATCTACACCGCCGACCCCAACATCTGCTCCAAGGCCCGCAAGATCAAGGCCATCTCCTACGACGAGATGCTCAACATGGCCAGCCTGGGGGCCAAGGTGCTGCAGATCCGCTCGGTGGGCTTCGCCAAGAAGTACAACATCCCCGTACACGTCCGTTCTTCTTTCAGCGAGGAGGAAGGCACGATGGTCGTCCATGAGGACTCCGGTATGGAACAACTGGTGGTTTCCGGCGTGACGCAAAACAAGGACGAGGCCCGCATCACCCTCAAGGGGGTGCCCGACCAGCCCGGCGTGGCGGCCAAGATCTTTTCGCCCGTGGCCGACGCGGGCATCGTCGTGGACATGATCATCCAGAACACCCGCGCCAGCGGCAAGACCGATCTGACCTTCACCGTGCCCAAGGCCGATTTCAGGCGGGCCATGGAGATCGAGAAGAAGATCGCCGAGGAGATCGGCGCCGAAAACGTCTTCGGGGATGCCAACATCGCCAAGGTCTCGGTGGTGGGCGTGGGCATGAAGAACCACAGCGGGGTGGCCTCGGTGATGTTCAACACCTTGGCCCGCGAGAACATCAACATCATGATGATCAGCACCTCGGAGATCCGCATCTCGTGCATCATCGAGGAGAAATACACCGAGCTGGCGGTGCGGGTGCTGCACACGGCCTTCGGCCTGGACGCCGATTGAAGGCGGTGAAGGGGTTTTCTCCGGATCAACAGCGGGTGGTGCTGCTCCTGGCCGGGATCCTGGCCCTCCTGTGCCTCTACCGCTGGCTGACCCTGCCGTGAATCTTCGCGGGGGGCGTCAGAGGGCCTGGGCGATCTGCCGGGCGATGGCTTCGGCGGCCCGCCGCGGATCGGCGGCGTCGCGGATGGGGCGGCCGATCACCAGGTAGTCGGCCCCCCGGGCGATGGCCTGGGCCGGGGTGGCCACCCGCCGCTGGTCGTCGTTGCCGGCGGCGGGACCGGCGGGACGGATCCCCGGCACCATGGTCAGCAGACGCCGGCCAAAACGGCCTTTGAGGGCGTCGAGTTCCTGGCCCGAACAGACCACCCCGGCGCAGCCGGCGGCCTCGGCCAAGATCGGAAGAGCGTCGTGTAGGGAAAGAGTGTAGATCTCGGT
>CALJLV010000105.1 GCA_937982505.1 uncultured Desulfobacteraceae bacterium
ACCACCGAGATCTACACTCTTTCCCTACACGACGCTCTTCCGATCTAAGATGATCGAGGCCATGGAGGTGCCCAGGGCCAGGTGCATGATGGTTTCCGGGGCGATTCCCTGCCAGGAGAAGCAGAAGACGAGCATCGGCACGATGACCAATCCGCCGCCGATGCCCAGCAAACCCGCCAGAATGCCGGCGATGGCCCCCACCGCGAGATAAACAAGCAACACCGTGTCCATGAATCGGCCCTGAGGTTCCTTTTCCGATTGCGCCCCCTGGCGGCCCCGAATCGCGGCGGATCCGCGTCCCGGGAATCTACTGCCGCGTCCAAGGCTGCCTCCGATATCAGGGGCGCGCAAAAGGGTCAAGGCGATTCACGCGGCCCTTTGGGTGCCAGGGCCGGGAATGCATCAGAAGCCCTATTCAGCGATATGATCGCGCAGGGTCTTGCCGGGAACGAACCTAACGACCCGGTGGGCGGCGATGGCGATGGCATCACCCGTTTTGGGGTTGCGTCCGGTGCGCGCCTGCCGCTGGGCCACCTTGAAGGTGCCGAATCCGCTCAGGGTGACCGTATCTCCGCCCTGCAGGGCAAGGCTGATCCGCGCCAGCAGGCTGTCCACGGCCGCGGCGGCGGTCTTGCGGTCCGGCAGCACCTTTTCGACTTCGGCGATCAATTCCTGTTTGTTCATTGAAAAAAATCTCCCTTTCGGGCCGGCCCCGGGACCGCCGGTGGTTTGAGGGGGTTTTGCCCGGCACGATCCGGGCGGACAGTGGTCTTCAGGCCACCGCGGAGGTCGCGGCGGGGTTGGCGTGGGGCTTGATCTCGAAAGCGCCCTGGCGCTTGTCGTACCAGCCTTGGAACAAGATCAGCTCCGGATGCTGGGACAACTGGTTGTAGTCGCGCACTTCAATTCCCTGCTGATCGGCGTTCTTGGGGTCGAAAACGCACATGTCGCGAACGCTCCCGCCGCCCGGCCGGTCGCGAAAGACGACCATCAATCCCCAGATCCAATCCGGGTTCTGTTTGAGGGTCACCACCAGATAGCGCCCCACGTCGTCGGGAATCTCCTTGGGCTTGGAGGCCCGCGGCGCGTCGGGGCCGATAGTGTCGCGCTGCCAGAATCTGAGCTTCATCGTCTCCTCCTGGGGATGAACGGTCCGTTGGACCCGTCAACCGGTAACGCGTTCGAGTTTTTCCTGGGCGGTCTTGCATTCGATGCAGTAGGTGGCCACAGGCCTGGCTTTCAGGCGCGCCAGCTCGATTTCCTCGCCGCAGCCTTCGCAAATCCCGTAGGTGCCGTCCTCGATGCGGGCCAGCGCCTCCTCGATTTTCTGGATCAGGCGGCTCTCCCGGTGGCGCATGCGCTCCATCATGCCCCGGTCCCGGTCGCTGCTGGCCTGATCGAGAGGGTCGGGGGAAAAGTCCACCGGATCCTCCCGGTCGATTCCCGTGCTCTGCAGAACGGTGAGCCGTTCGGCAAGCTGGCCCTGGAGCAGATCCTTGAAGTAGATCAGTATATCTTGGCGGTCGGCCGGGTCGGAATCAGATGCCGGGCTCATGCGCTGCTCCTTGGGAGATGGCCATCCCGGTGCGCCGCATCGGACCCGGACCCGTGCGGCGATCTTCCGGGCTCTTGGCCCTACAGGATCTTCTCGTTTTTGTTTCGAACAGCCAACACGACGCCGACGGGCGGGAATCCTGAATGTTCCGCTCTGTTAGGCATCCCCGGTTCCCGCGGGCGCCGGGGTCCGGACCACCGCGGGGGCGTGCGCCGCGGCGCAAAACGCCGCTTCCTTCGGCCCAGCAACACGCGTGCCAGAGGATAGGAGTTTTTTCGAATCCATCCGGGTGCCCGCGGGCAACCCGTGGAAACCGGCTCCACACCCCGAACGGGGCTCCCGGCGGCAGCGAGGCCGCAACTCTTCGCCCCCTGGCCGGGTCGGAACCGGTTATTCCGTTTTGTGAGCGGAAAGAATCGGTCGTTCCGTTTTCGACTTTTGCGCGATGGACCGGGCCCCGAGGAAAGGGGCCGGGGGGTCGAACCGGCTCCGGATCAGCCCATGAATACGATCCAGGCCATCAGGATGAGAATGGAGACCAGGGTGACCGGCACGCCGATGGCGGCATGCTCCCGGAACCCGAGGTCCACGCCGCAGATGCGGGCCTGCTCCACCACGATGAGGTTGGCGATGGAGCCGATGAGGATCAGGTTCCCGGCGAAGGTGCTGGCCAGCGCCAGGACGTACCACTGGGACGGGACGGCGGCATCCAGAAAACGGACGATGAGCATCACGGCCGGCACGTTGCTCACCAGGTTGCTCAGGACGGTGGCGGCCAACGAAAGGACGTAAAGATTCTGGATCTCGATCCCCCGGGCGGTCAGATGGCCCAGGATCCGCTCGGGTGCGCCCTGGAGGCTGATCCCTTCGATGACGATGAACAGGGCGCAAAACAGGGTGATCAGGTGCCAGTCCACCAGGGTCAGCATCTGGCGCGACTGCATCCGCCGGCTGCACAGCAGGAGGCCGGCCACGGCCAGGGCGGACAGTTCACGGGGAATCCCGGTGAAGAAAAGGAGCACCAGAACGGTGGTGGCCGCCAGCCCCTTGGTGCTCTGCCAGCGGTTGAACGGCTGCAGGGGGGGCGCGGCGGCATGATCCGCCGCGGCCTGGGGAAGGGTAAAGCGGCGGCGGTAGCGCGCGCAGAGCAGGACGAAGGCGCCGGCCAGGGAAGCCAGCACCGGCGGCAGGCACCAGGCGATGAAAGGCCCGAAGGCCAGACGGCCCACCTGTCCGATGAGCATGTTCTGAGGGTTGCCGATGATCGTGGCGGCCGAACCGATGTTGCTCGCCAGGGCCAGTCCGAGCAGGTAGGGGGCCGGGTTGAGGCCGGCGCCGCGAACGCTCAGGGCGATGACCGGGGTGAACGCCAGACAGACGATGTCGTTGGCCAGCAGGGCGCTGAGCAGGGCGCTGAGCAGCATGCTGGCCATCAGGAAAAGTCGCGGGCGGTCGAGCAGGGCCGCGCTGCGCAGGGCGGCCCAGGTGTAAAAACCGCCCAGGCGGAGCTGGGCCGAGACGATCATCAGGGCAAAGAGAAGCAGAATGGTGCCGTGGTCGATGGCCGCCAGGGCGAAATCCATCGGCAGGGCACCGCTGGCCACCATGGCGATGGCCCCCAGCAGGGCGATACCGGTGCGGTCCAGGGTCAGCCACGGCACCCGTCCCAGCGCGACGCCCAGATAGGTCAGCACGAAAATGAGGATCGGCAGCAGGCGCATGCAGGATCAGTCGGACCCGCCGAAAACCTTCTGCAGCAGTGCTGTGGTGCGCTGGGCCGGGTTGGCCCGGATGGCGGCCTCCTCCTTGGCCAGATAGGTGAAGATCCCCTTGAGCCCGTAGTCGACCACGTGCCCGGTGAGATCGGCCTTGAGATCCGGCACCAGGGGCAGGCTGCGGTATTGGCCCATGACCTGGTCATAGGCCTGAACCGCCCCGGCCTGGGACAGGCTCTGCTCCACCACCGGCCGCATGGCCGCCGCCAGCGGGGCGCTCATCTGGCCCTCGAAATAGCGGGTGGCCGCATCCGGTGCGCCTTTCCAGATGGCCTGGGCATCCTGGATGGTCATCCGCGAAACGGCGTCCAGGAAAAGATCCCTGGCCTTGGGCGCCGCGGCTTCGGCGGCCCGGTTGAGGCGCAGCGCCAGGTCCTCGGTCATCCCGCCCATGCCGACCCGGGAAAGGGCCTTGTGCACCGTCTGCAGGCTCTGGGGCAGAGGAATGCGGATGCTGGGATCGGCGTTGAACCCGTCGGCGGCCCCCAGCCGGTCCACCACGCGCTGCGACCCGACCCGCAGCGCTTCCTTGAGCCCTTCAGCGATTTCGGCGGGCATCAGGGACGACCCGCCGGCCGTCTGGCCACCGGTCGATTTCCCGGCGGCCTGTTTGAGCAGATCGCCGCCGACCTTCATCCAGTCGCTTTGAGATTTGGCCTCTGTTTGGCTCATGATCACCACCGCCCCGAGAGCCAGAATCAAACCGGCGACCTTCCTTGAACACATGCGTGTCTTCATGGTCATCCCCCTGGTACGGGTTTAGAGAAAGGCATCCCTTGGCCGTTATCCATATCGCAGCCGGGATGCCAAAGCAACGATGACCGGTCTGGTCTGCCGGCCACTTCCGGTCGGACCGGACCAAGAGGCGATCGGGAGCCGGGATTTGGCCCGCAAACGGCTGCCCGGATCTCTTGTTTTATGGAAGATCCCCTTCGCGCATCGCCGGGTTGCCAATCGCCGCGGTGATGGCCTCGGCGCTCAACCCCTCTTGCGGCCAGCGGGCCGCGTGAGCCTTGTCGAGGTAGATGGCGGCGAGCTCCCCGCCCAGCCAGGCCCGGGCCCAGGACGGGTCGTGGGCGGTCTGCTGCGGGCGGCGGTAGGCGACCGTCCGTCCCCGTTGCAGCAGTGCCCGGTAGAGGCGCCGTTCGGCCCGCAGAGGCGCGAGGTCCTTTTGCCGGCGATATTCGCTGATCCGCCGGGGAATGGCCAGACCGACAGGATCCAGGTCGCCGAAGTACAACACCCCGGCAGCCGCCACCTGTTCCTCGATGTCCTGCAGCCCGTCGCTGGCCCGCTCGGCGGCGCAGACCGCAAATCCCTGCCCGTAGACCACCGCCGCATAGATTTCGAGCGTATCGTTGGCCCGGCGGCAGCTCCAGTAGGTGCAGGCGTTTTCCACCACCAGCAGCGGTTTGCCCGCCGTCCGGGCGCGATCCATGGACAGGGGCCGAAAGGGCAGCGGCTCGGGGCAGTAGAAGCAGTCCAGGTCGGCCAGGCTGATGCGCCCGCCGAAGAGGCCCTGGCGCACGTAGCCGTCCAAGGCCTTTTCGTCGCCGAAGACGGCCAGGGCCCGCTCCCGGTGGGGGATGCACTCCGCGTCGGGCCGCCGCTCGAGCAGGTAGCGGTTGACCCGCCGGGCCCGGCGCAGTTCGGCTTCTCCCTTGAGGGTGTGGGCGAAGGCGACCATGCGGGTGGGCTCCCAGGCGGTGTCGTGGCGCAGCGTGTCGAGGGTCTCCCGGCGGCGCTGCCGGATCGCCTCGGCTTCGGGGCGCAGGGCCGTCACAAAGCGGGGCAGACCGCCTTGCCGGTCCCAGCCGCGGCGGCCGGCCGGAAGCCGCAGCCGGCCTTCGCCGGCCAGGGCCTCGAGGGCCGCCAGCAGGCGGTCGCGGATCTCGAAATCGCTCACCGGCCCCAGGGGTAGACGCCGGACGGCCGCCAGCAGGGTTTCCACGGCCACCCGTTTGCGCGCCGAAGCCTCGATTTGGTCCAGGACGGTATCACGCAGGCGGCTGGTCATGGCCTCTTTCCAGGTTGAGCTGGGTGATCTCCAGGCACTCGTAAGTGGCACCGCCGATGGCGACGCGCCGCTCCCCTTTGCGGATGGCCACCCGCAGCTCGAACAGGTCCAGGGATTCGCGGTCGTTGATCCCGGTCAGGTAGACGCACTGGATGCCCATGGCCCGGGCCACCTTCAACTGGGCGTCCAGGAAGTCGGAGCGGTTGCAGACCCCGAGCGGATTGTCCAGGAGCAGAAAGGCGGGGAGGCGTTCGCCGCTGCGGTGGCGCCGCCGGCTGCGCATGGAAATCAGCAGGGCGTAGAGCAGCACGGCAGTGGTCAGGGCCTCGCCCCCGGAGCCCAGGTCCCTGCCCACCGGTTCGTAGTTGCGGCCGGTATCGTCGCACTTGAGCAGGCGAATGCCGAATTCCTTGCGGCCCGTCGCGGCCGCCAGGAGCTGGTAGAGCAGTTCGGCCCCCAGGCCGTTGCCGGCCCGGTGATTGACGGGCGGCAGGCGGTGGGACTGAATCATTTCGTGGAGCCAATTGTCCACGGATTGGCGAAAGGCCTCGGCATGCTTGACGAAGTCCAGGCCCGCGCCGGCGCGCAGGATGGGCCGGCCCCCATAGATGAACACCGCCTCGGGCACCGTCACCTGGGCGGCGGCCTGGAGCCGGCGGTAGTAGTCGCGCCCGCTCTGCAGCAGCATGTCCACCAGGTTGTCGACGATGCGCTGGGAAATCTCCAGGTCGCTTTCCAGGTTGCGGGTGACGTTGACGCAGTGCCGGATCAGCGCTTCGGCCTGTTCGCCCAGCGATTCGGCGTCGTGGCCCCGCAGCGCATCGACCAGCGCCGGCAGGTGCTGCCGGAACCGGTCGCTCACCAGGGCGGTCTGCAACCGGTCGAAGGCCCGGCCCAGGCCGGCGCGGGCGGCGGAAAGGGCCCGGCGGTCCTGCGCTTCGGCCGCCATCATCGTGTCGACCTGGGCCTGGAGGGCCTGGAGCGGGGCGGACTCCGGCATGCGCAGATCCGGCCACTGGACCCGTGGTGAGGCCTGATCCCATAATGCCTCGAAGCGCTGCACCGCGGCCAGGGCCACCCGGATGTCCTGGAAGCGGTCTTCGGCGGCCTTGCGGTCCGCCTCCAGCTTGCGGCAGCGCTGGCACAAGCGGTCGTGGGCCTCGGCGTGGCGCGTCTCTTCGTCCCGCAAACGCTGCCGCAGGGCATCCAAATCCGCCTCCGGCTCCAGGCCCGACGGATCCAGGTCGGGCCGGACTCCCCGGGTGGCCCTGGCGGCGAGTTCCTCCTCCAGGCGTTGGATCTGTTGGCGCTGGTGATCGATATCGGCTTCGGCGCGGATCGCGGCCTCGCGGTTGGACGCCAGATGGTCGGCGACCGCCTTCATGCGGGCCTCCCGCTCCGCTGCGCTGCGGCCGGCCCAGGCGCCGGCCAGGTCCTCGTCGAAGGGCTGCTCCCGGCGCAGGGCGCCCAGACGCGACTCGGTGTCGGCGATCTCGGCGCGCAGGGCATCCAGCTCTTTTTGCAGGGCGTCGATTCCCAACTGGTGGGCCGTCTGACGCTGGTCTTCGCGGGCCTCCTCCCAGAGGCGGCGCAACGTCCTGGGGTCCATCTCCAGGACGCCTTGTCGCTCGGCTTGCCCAAGATCCGGCGCTTCGGTGCGGGGCACGTCGGCGGCCCGCTCCTCCAGGGTTGTGAGCCGTTCTTCGCCGGCCCGCCGCTCCGCCATGAGGTCGGACAAGGATTGCCGGAGCCGCTGCAGGCGCTCCGCGTCGGCCGCGACGGCCTGGTCCACCGCGGCCCGGTCGGCGGCCGTCTGCCGCCGTTCGGCTTCCCAGCGCGGCAGGTCCTGGTAGCGTTGAAGCCAGCGCGCGACCCGTTCGAGGTGTTCCTGGAAGCGGGTCAGATCGGCCGTCCGCTCCATGCAGCGCTGGTTCTCGCCGGCCTTGCGGTCCCGCAATGCGTCTCTGCGGGTCTCGATCGCCGCCAGCTCGCCGTTTTGCTGGACGCGGGCCGTTTCCAGCGCGCTCACCCGGTCGGCCAGGGCGTGCACCGCCTCCGCATCCGGGTAGATCTCCTGGTAGCGATGCAGTTCGCGACTGCTGCGTTCCAGGGCCTGCACGTCCCGGGCATCCGCTTCGATCTCGTGCCGGAGCGCTTCCAGGGATTGGCGGCATTGCGTTCGAATGGCATCCAGGTGCGCCCTGGAATAGACGTTGGGATCCGGCGGGCGGATCACCGTCTGAAGGATGGGGATCAGGTCCTCGGGAGAACAGGGGGTCGAGACGACTACCGGCCGCTGCAGCCAGGCCGGCGCCGGCAGGCCGGCGACGGCGTCCACCACTTCCGGGGTCGCGGCCATGATCCCGGTAAAACGGCCCGGGTCGGCCTCGATGAAGCGCGCCACCGCCGGCGGGTCGGGGTAGAGGCCGGCCAGGTAATGGGGAAAGGCTTTGAGTTCGCCGGGCGACAGGCCCTTTTCGTAATAGTGGACAATCAGGCGTTGGACCTGGGAATCGACGGCCAGGGTTTCGGTCTCTTCCAGCCGCTTGAGCTCCCCTTCCAGTTCGATGCGGCGGTCCTTCTTGTCCGCCAGCCGGTCCCGGCAACGCGCCAGGGCATCGTCCAGCCGCGATACCAGCCCGGCCGCGGTGGGTTCGAGGTCCACGCTGCCAGCCATGCGCTGAAGCCAGGGGTCGGCCTTCAGCCGCTCCCGATGGCGTGCTTCAAGCGCCTGCCGCTCTTGGGCCTCGGCCAGTCGCGCGTCGAGCCCGGCCAGTTGGGCCTGCAGCGCTTTCCAGGCTTCGTCGGCCGCCGCGATTTCCGTGTCCAGCGCCTGGGTCCGGGCAAGGGCCTGGTCGAGGGCCTCCCGGGTGTCGGCGACGGCCGCCTGGAAGCGTTCCCGGGCCTCGGCCGGGGTTTCCCCCGCCTCCAGGGGCAGGGCCTGGCGTTCGGCCCCAGCGCCCTGGATGCGGCCGTCTAGGCCGGAAAGGGCCTCGTCGAGAAGGCGCCACCGTTGCCAGGCCTCGAGGCTGCGGGTTTCGATGTGGCTCACGTCGGTTTCGATTTGCCGGCTGCGCGTGTCCAGATCCCCGATGGCCTCCAAGAGCCGCCGGCGATCGACCTCCAGGCGCAGATGGTACCGGGCGGCCAGGGAGGCGACCCGCCGCAGCATCGGTTCGAGCGTGGCGCCGGCCCCCAGCAGGGCCTTTTCCTTGGTCCGGGCCGCTGCCTGCTGCCGCCGCCGCAAGGCCAGGTGCACGGCGGCCTGCAGGGCCGTTTCCTCTTGTTGCAGATCTTCGACGGCCCGCCGCTTCTCCAGGCGCCGCGCCTGGGCCGCCCCCATGGACCGGCCTGCTTGCCCGCGCTGCACCAGCAGGCCGTTGGCGCCGGCGGTCTGCATGCGGGTCAGGGTTTCGTCGCGCCGGGCGGCGGCCTCGTCATGGCGGCGGCCCAGAGTCGCGCGCTGCGCCTCGCTTGTCTGGTGCGCGGCCTCGAGCAAATGGTGGGCCTCGCCCAGCCGGGCCACCCATTCGGCGGCCGCCGCGCGGGACGCGCGCCACCTGCCGGCCATGGCATCGAAGTCGGCAAGCTGTTGGGTAAGGTCCCGGGCCGCCTGAAGCTGGATCCGCTTGCGCGGGCGGTCGGCCATCTTCTGCAGGGACTGGCCGATGGTGTCGCGCAACGTTTCGGCCGTCTCCATGTCGGCCACGCAGCCGAGGAAGAACGCGAGAAACTCGGCCTCACTGCGAAACTTGAAGGCGTCCTTGATGCCTCCCTCGGTGCGTGCGAAATCGATCTGCCGGTCGATGAGCCAGGGATCGAGCCCCAGGCGGTCGAGATGGTCGCTCCATTCCTTCTGGGAGGTGGTCTGCTGAATGCGCGGCGCCAGATAGTCGCGCACCCCGGCATAGGGCTGCTCGCGCGCCAGCAGCGCGTCCCACTGACCGCGCAGGTCGTCGAAGAGGTCGGCCGTTTCGGCGCGGAAGTAGCTGCGGTCCACCTTGTCCGGGGCGGTGGCATGCCGGTAGAGCAACTGGCCGAGGACCAGGCGTTCGGCCGCTTGGGCGTCGAAGAGGCCGGGTTGGCCCGGCAGGGCCAGTTCCAGCAGCACCACGGCCGGACGGCCGGGGATGAGGTACTGCTCCAGGGTCTTGTCGCCGCCGGATTGCAGGTGCTGCACGAACCGCCGCTGGTCCGGGCAGAAGACGTTGAGCAGAAAGGACAGCAGGGTCGTCTTGCAGGTGCCGTTGGCGGCGAACAGGACCCCGTGGTCGGCCTGGCCGTTCTCCCGCACGATGGGCACCAGGCCATGGCGCAGGAGGTTTTCCCCCGCCGTGATCTCGCTGACGAAAAATCTACTCAGCCGGTACATCCCTGGTCTCCGTCGGGCGGCCGGCCTCTTGCTTGAGCAGGTCGCGAAAGGCGTGGAAGGAGTAGACGATGCCTTCCCGCATGGCCGTCTGGTACGCCGGCGTGGGGCGGTATTCGAACTCGCCGGGCATCTCTTCGAAGGCGAGCAGGTAGCCGGTTTCCACCAGGTGATCGATCACGCGGCCCACCAGGTCGGCCCAGCTCTGGCCCGCTCCGGCGCGCAACTGGTCCGGGTTGGCCTCGGGCAGTTCGCGCAGGCGCTGGGCCACCGTGCGCACCTGGGGGTGAATCCGGTCGTCATCTTCATCCAGCCGCGCCTCGAGGCGGGCGAAACGGCGCAGCACGTCGATGATATCGGCGGCGGTGACCGCCCCGAGATCTTCCACGGGAAGGTCCAGGTCGGCCTCGGTGGGGAATATGGCCGAGGCGATGGCGCAATGGACCGGCAGCAGATCGGCCGCCCGAAGGTCGCCGCGGGCCAGCAGCTTGCCGTAGTCGGTGAGGTTGGTGGCGAAAAATTCCTCGGCGCTGCGCGCCGACAGGCGCAGCCCGCCGTCTTCGAGGGCCAGCAGGCGCAGCTCCAGAGCCTTGAGCCCCGCGTCCACCAGGGACCGGAAGGATTCTTCGGCCTGAAAGCGCTGCACCAGGGCGGTCATCTCGGCGGCGTTGCGCATGACGATCCGTTTGTTGCCGCTGCTGTAGGACAGGCTCAGGTAGATGAGCCGGTTGGCCTCGTACAGGATTTTCAGGTTCATGGCGTCCCCTGCGGCCGGCTGCTTAAAAGGAGTTCGTGGCCCCGGTAGCGCGAGCCGCCGGCCAGGTCAACGGCCATCAGGAGTTCGGGTTCGGCTTGGCGCACCCGCAGCCGATGCCGTTCGGCGATGCGCCGCTCCACCAGGCTCTGGAAAACAGCCATGGCCAGGGCCGCCGGCAGCAGCGCCGCATCGGCCGCCGCCGTGATTTCCGCCAGAAGCCGGCTGAGCCGGATTTCCTCCCCGTTTCGGACCGCGGCCCGCAGGGCGGCGAAGGCTCGGTGCATCAAGGATTCGTCCAGCTCCGGAGCAAAGCGCGCCACGGGTTCGGCATCGACTTCCCTCAAGGCCTGACGGCTGTCGCCGGCCACCTTCTGGCGTTCCAGAGCGCGGTCGCAGGCTTCGATGATCGCCGCCGGATCGAACAGCGTCCGCCGGGCCGGCGGATCGATGCGGGCGATGAATTCATCCCCGATGCGTGCCGCCTCGGCTTCGGCCAGGGTGCAAATGCGGCCCATCACCGCGTCCATGGGCGGAAAGGCCCCGGCGCTGCGCCGCCGAAACAGCTTGTGGCTGTGCTGGTGGTAGTCTTCGGGCAGGCGCTGCAGTTCGCCGGCCAGTGCCAGCAGATGGTGATTGAGCCCTTCGAGCCGTTCGGCCAGGCGCAGCAGCTTGATCTCGTGGGACCGCTGCCGGCCGTCGAGCAGGTTTTCGAGGACCAGATTGTGCAGCCGGCTGCCTTCCTGCTGGATCTCGGTCGCCTGGTTGACCCCCTCGGCCGCCAGGGCGTGCACCCGCTCGTAGTCCACCGCCTGGATGTTGCGCCGGATCAGTCTGCGGGTGTGGCGCACCTCCAAGGCTTTTCGCGCGCACTGCTTGCGGTTGCCCTCGGCCACGGCGATGGCATCATCCACGCTGCCGCGTTCGATGAGCAGCCGGATGCGCAGATTGCCGATGGCCGCGGCATCCAGGGCGCTGGTTTCGTGCAGACCGAAATAGGCGCAGTAGCCTTCGTCGGTGAGGCTGAAGCGGCCCTCCTGACCCGCACCGGTGTAGACGGTCTTGACGAGCCAGAACTTGCGGCGGCGGTGCTGGCCGGACACGCCGTCGAAGTAAAGGTATTCGAAGGGCAGATAGCGGTTCGCGCGATTGACGAGGTGGTCGAAGACCCGATTGAGCACCTCTTTGAGACCGTCTTCGCCAGCGGCCGCCTCTGCGTCTGGCAGCTGGCGGCGGGCCAGGGGCAGGACCCGCGCCAGCACCTCGCGGCGGGTGGCGCCGTCCTGATATTCGGTCAGTTCGGAGATGACGTCCAGGATCGCAAAGGCGAGCCCCATCAGATCGACGCGGTCCCAGATGGCCGCGGCCTCGGGCGCTTCGCCCTGGTAGAAGCGCCGGGCTTCCAGGTCAAAGATGGGCCGCATGATCTGGGCGGAGTACACCGCGCGGCTGACATCGCTCTCGAATCCGGTCTCGCCGCCGGGCGGTGCCTCCGGCTCGGCGTCCGGCGCCACTTCGGACGCTTCGTCGTGCCTGAAAAAGTCGATGAGGTCCAGTTGCGTTGGCATGCCGGCCCACACCCATCGTAAACAGTGGTGGAGGATTGATTGACGGTCCGAACCAGGATAGACGGAACCCGGGTAGGGGTCAATGGTTCAACGGATCGGCCGGGGGCAGCTTTCAGGATAGCGTCTTGCGAAAGCGCTTGGCCGCCAGCGCGATGAAAGCGACGGCCAGCAGGGCCTGGGCCGCAGCCGCCGGCCACAGGGTCGCCAGCCCCACCCCCTTGGTCACCACCCCGCGCAGGATGACCAGGTACCAGCGCATGGGGTTGAGGGCCGTGGCGTACTGTACCGGCCCGGGCATGTTGTGGATGGGGAACATGAACCCGGAGAGCATCACGCAGGGCATGATGATCAGAAAGGCGGTGAGCAGGGCCTGCTGCTGGGTGCGGGCCCCGGCGCTGACCCACAGGGCCAGCCCCAGGTTGCCGGCCAGGTAAATCCCGGTGAGCAGGTAGAGCAGCACCAGGCTGCCGTGAATGCGCACCCCGAAGAGGACCACCGCCGCGATCAGCATGACCGTCATGGTGATGTAGCCGGTGATCATGTAGGGGATGGTCTTTCCCAGGATGAACTCGAGATTGCCGATGGGGGTGACCATTACCTGTTCGATGGTGCCGATCTCCTTTTCGCGTACGATGCCGATGCTGGTGAGCATGATGGAAAATACCAGCAGCATCACGGCGATGAGGGCCGGCACGTAGTAAAGCGGGCTTTCCTGGTTGGGGTTGTACCAGGCCCGCAGGGCCACGGCGACCGGCCCGCCACCGGTGCCCGAACGGGCGTTGAAAGCGGCCACGATGGCATCGGCGTAGCCCAGTACGATGGCCGTGGTATTGCTGTCCGTGCCGTCGCAGACCACCTGCACCGCCGCGGCCCGCCCGGCCCGCAAATCTTCTCCGAATCCCGAGGGAATGGCCACCACGGCCCCTACCCGCCCGGCGTCCAGGAGCCGGCGCACCTGGGCGTCGGTCTGCGGGGCCGCCACGATGCGAAAATGGCCCCCGGCGGTAAAGGCGTCCGCCAGGGCCCGCGAGGCGACGCTGCGGTCCTGGTCGTAGAGCGCCGTGCGGATGCGGGTGACGTCGGTGGTCAGGGCGAAGGCCATGATCAGCATCTGCATGACCGGCATGCCAAAGACCACCAGACGCATGCGCGGGTCGCGCAGCATCTGCAGAAACTCCTTGACCAGCATCGGTTTGAGCCGTCCCATCACTCCAGCCTCAGCTTCAGGCCGCCCCGGGCCAGGGCGATCATGGCCAGGGCGTAGACGAGCAGCAGCAGGGCGTCGAGCCAGAGGATCTCGAGGCCGATGCCCTTCATGAAGATGCCGCGCATGATGGCGATGAGATACCGCGCCGGCACGATGTAGGTCAGGTATTGGAGGGCCGCCGGCATGTTCTCGATGGCGAAGACGAACCCCGATAGGATCAGAGTGGGCAGGAAACCGGCCGCCAGGGCGATCTGGTTGGCCAGGACCTGGGTCTTGAAGCGGATGCTCAGAGCGAGGCCGAAAAAGAGGGCCCCGGTGAGAAACACCGCCGCCGTGGCGAAGAGCAGGCCCGGATGCCCCCGCAGCGGGACGTTGAAGAGCCAGCGGCTCAGGCCCACGGCGATGGCCACGTCGGCCATGCCCACCACGAAGTAGGGGACCACCTTGCCGCAGATCAGCTCGCCGGGTCGGATGGGCGTGCCGATGAGCTGCTCCATGGTGCCCGTCTCCCATTCCCGGGCCACGGTGACGCTGGTGAGCATGGCGGCGATGACCATCATCACGATGGCCACGATTCCGGGCAGCAGGGCGTTGGGGCTGCGCAGGGCCGGGTTGTACCAGGCCCGGGGGACCAGGGTCGCGCCGGCGGGTCTGGCGTCCACCACCAGCCGCCGGTTGAAGATCAGCCCCAGGCCGCGGGCGTAGCTGGCCGCCAGGCGCGAGGTGTTGGCGTCGCTGCCGTCCACCACCGCCTCTACCGTCACCGGCCGGCCGGCGGCCACGCGCTCGGCGAAATCCGCCGGGATCACCAGGGCCAGCATGGCCCGGCCGGCGTCCAGATCGGCGCGCAGCTCGCGTTCGCTTTGGCGCATGGCGTACAGTTCGAAGTAGGCCGACCCCTGGATCAGGGAAACGAAATCCCGGCTCGGCGGGGTGTGGGACTGGTCCCAGACCACGGTGGGCACATTTTTCAGGTCCAGGGTCAGGGCGTAGCCGAAGAGCAGGATCAGCAGCACCGGGATGGCCAGGGCCAGCATGAGGCTGCGCCAGTCGCGCCGCAGATGGATGGCCTCCTTGCGGGCCACGGCCAGGGTCCGCCGCAGGCGCCGTAAAACAGCCGCTTCAGCCATGCGCCTTCTCCGGTTCGTTTTCCCGGTCATGGGCCTCGATGAGGGCCACGAAAACGTCCTCCATCCCCGGCGGCACGGTCTCGATGCGCTCGGCGGCGATGCCCTGAGCCCTCAACGCGCCCTCGATGGCCGCGGCGGCCGCCGCGGCATCGTCGGTCACCACGTGCAGACCGGCGCCGAAGAGCGACACTTCGCGCACCTCGGGCAGGGCGGCCACCGCCTTGCGGGCCGCCTGGGGCCGGTGGCAGCGCACGTCCACGATTTGTCCGGCGATGCTTTGCGCCTTGAGCTGCGCCGGGGTGCCCAGGGCGATGAGCCGGCCGCGGTAGATCATGGCCACCCGGTCGCAGTACTCGGCCTCCTGCATGTAGTGGGTGGTGACGAAGACCGTCACCCCGCCTTCGGCCATGGCGTTGATCAGGCCCCAGAAGCGGCGCCGGCTCAGGGGGTCCACCCCGCTGGTGGGCTCGTCCAGAAAAAGGATCGGCGGCTGGTGGAGCACGGCGCAGGCCAGGGCCAGGCGCTGCTTGAGACCGCCGCCCAGAATCCGGGTGAGGCTGTCCCGTCGGCCGTCCAGGCCGGCGGTGACCAGGGCCCAGTCGCGGCGGGCCTCGAGGCGCCGGCCTCTGAGTCCATAGATGCCGCCGTAAAAATCGATGTTCTCGGTGACGGTAAGATCGTCGTAGAGGGAGAACTTCTGGCTCATGTACCCGATGTGGTGCTTGAGGGCCTCGGCCTGGGTGGCCACGTCGAAGCCGGCCACCGTGGCCCGCCCGGCGCTGGGCCGCAGCAGACCGCAGAGCATGCGGATCGTGGTGCTCTTGCCGGCCCCGTTGGGCCCCAGGAACCCGAAGATCTCGCCCCCGGCCACCTGGAAGCTGACGCGGTCCACGGCGGTAAAGCGCTTGAAGCGCCGGGTCAGATCCGAGACGGCCACCGCCGTCTCCGGCCTGACCCTCTCCAGCGGAGGGAACACCCCGATGCCACCGGACGCCTCGGCGCCGGCGGGCCGCCCCAAAATGCTGACAAAGACATCCTCCAGGCTCGGCGCCGCTTCCCGCGGAGCGTCGAAATCGAGGCCGGCCTGGTTGAGATGGGCCGTGATCCGGGCCGCGGCGGCCTCCAGGTCGCCCACCACCAGGTGGATCCGGTCGCCGAACAGGTCCACCCGCCCCCCTTCACCCGCGGCCCGCAAGACGTGCTGCACCTGCCGGGCCCGGTCGCTGCGCACCGCCAGGATCCTGCCGCGCATCTGGCCCCGGATCTCGGCGGCCGTGCCGGCGGCCATGATCCGTCCGGCGTCGATCATCCCGATGCGGGTGCAGCGCTCGGCCTCGTCCAGGTAGGCGGTGGTGACCACGATGGCCACCTGCCGGTCCAGCAGGCGGTAGAGGATGTGCCAGAACTCGCGCCGGCTCACCGGGTCCACCCCGTTGGTGGGCTCGTCCAGGAGCAGCACCCGGGGGGTGTGGATCAGGGCGCAGACGAGCTGCAGCTTCTGCTTCATGCCGCCGGAAAGGTCCCCGGCCAGACGGCGGCGAAAGGGGCTCATGCCCGACAGGGCCAGCAGCTCGGCCACCGGCTCGCGCCGCTGGCGGCGTCCCATACCGTAGAGATCGGCGTAGAAGTCGATATTCTCGTCCACCGTGAGATCCGGATAGAGCCCGAAGCGCTGGCTCATGTAGGCCAGGTGGTCGCGCACCGCCGCGGCATCAACGGTCAGGTCCACCCCGGCCACCCGCACCTGCCCGGCGTCCGGAGGCATGATCCCGGCCAGAATGCGCAGGGCGGTGGTCTTGCCGGCGCCGTCGGGTCCCACCAGACCGAAGATCTCGCCGTAGGCCACCGTCACATCGAGGCCGTCCAGGGCGGCAAAATCGCCGAAGTGCCGGGTCAGGCCCCTGGCCCAAATGGCGGAATGGGCGTCATGGGTGTGGATCGGGGGACGGCTCATGCCGTTTTTCTGTTCCAGGTTCAAAATTCAAGGTTGCCTCCGGAGCGTTGCTGACACCTCGTCTGCGACTACGCTCAATTGCTTGAAACCTTTCGAAAATTTTCAGCCCTTCGACATGGACCCCGGGTCCGGGCCCGGGGTGACGCGCTGCTGAAGAATGCCGGATGCCTCGGGCGCGATCCGCGGTCCGGCCCCATTGCGTCATTCCGGGCTTGATCCGGAATCCATGTTCGTCGACACGAGACGGCGAAAGACGTTCCGGAAATTTCCAACACCACCGTCACCTGCGGAACCAAACCGGTCCCCATAGAGACCGGCAGCAGCCCTGGCACCTGAAACCTTGAATCTCGAATCTGGAATCTCGAGCCTGAAACACGCCAAAGGCGCTCGAAACCCCCTCTCACTGTCGTGCCACGATCTCTGCATCGGCCGGCATCCCCGGCTTGAGCAGCCCGTCCGGGTTGGGCAGGTCCACCTTGACGCGGTACATCAGCCGCACCCGCTCCTCCTCGGTCTGGACGGTCTTGGGGGTGAACTCGGCCTCGCCGGCGACAAAGGACAAGGTCCCCTCCACGGGCCGGTCCGGGAAGGCGTCCACCGTGACCAGCACTTTCTGCCCCAGGCGGATGCGCCCCAGGTCCAGGCCGCTGACGTAGCCCCGCAGCCAGGGATGGTCCAAGTCGCCCACCACCACCACGGGGGCACCGGGCCCGAGAAAGGCACCCGCTTCGGCCGCCTTGTAGAGCACCACGGCATCCAGGGGGGCCCGGAGCTGCATGTCGTCCAGTTGCTGGCGGGCGAGGCTGACCGCCTCGGCGGCCGCCCGGACCCGGGCCCGGGCCGCGGCGATGGTCTCCCGGCGAGGGCCGTTTTTAACCTTTTCCGAGACTGCTTCGGCCTGTTGCACGGCGGCCCGGGCCACGGCGATCTCCTCGGCGCGGGGGCCTTCGGTGACCAGATCGAGCTGGGCCCGGGCGCTTTCCAGGCGCGCCCGGGCCTCGGATTCAGCCCCGGCGGTGGTTTCCAGGCGGGTGCGATGGGCCTCGTAGTCCCGCCGGCTCACCCCGCCCGCTTCCACCAGGGCGGCATAACGCGCCTCGTCCGCCCTTGCCAGCTCCAGTTGAGCCGCAGCGGCGGACAGAGCGGCCCGGGCCCGCTGGGCCTCGGCCCGGGCCGCTTCGATCTGCTGGCGCCGGCTGCCGGTTTCCAGGGCCTTGAGCTGCTGGCGGGCCTGGGCCGCCTGGGCCTCGGCCTGGCGGATATCCTCGGGTCGGCTGCCCGCCAGCAGTTCTTCCAGAACCGCCTCGGCATAGTGGAGATCCGCTTCGGCCCGAGCCGCCAGACGCTCCTGGTCGCCGGTATCAAGGCGGGCCACCACCTGGCCGCGATGCACCGGATCGCCCTCATCCACCAGGCGCTCCTGCAGGCGTCCGGCCGTCTTGAAGGAAAGGGGCACGTCGACGACTTCGATGTTCCCCGAAAAGCGCACCCGGACCGCCTCATCACCGTCCCGACGCACGGCAGAAAACACCACGGCGGCAACAGCGACCACGCCAACCAAAACCATCGCGAGTTTCCATCTTCGGGTCATTCCCCCTCCTCCTCCGGCAGCATGAAATAACTATCGGCTATTTTTTCCATGCCGCCGAGTGAAAAAATGACCACGTGCTCGGCCAACTCCTCAATGCGTGCCTCGATATGCTTCCGGTCGGGGGCCAGCAGGGTCAGCAGGGGCTCGGCGGTGGCATAGTAGATGCACTGTCCGACGATGCTGAAGGCGCAGGCCCCCGCCGCCTGGGGCGGCACCCCGGGGCCGAGCAGTTCCTGGACGATCTCCACCAGCATTTGCTTGTGCGGCTGGATGTGGCGAGCCACCACCTCGGCCAGGGCCGGGCTGGGATCGGCCATCTCCTTGACGATCAAGCGGGCCTTGCCGTGGTAGCCGCCCCAACCCTCCGGACCCAGGAGCCGGTGGCAGAAGGAGCGCACGAAAGCTTCCAGGCGCCGGGCCGCCGACGCCCCGGGCGCCATGCCCATGTCGGCCGGATAGCGCGCGAACCCTTCGCCCAGGAGCGTTTCGAGCACCTCGGTGTAAAGGCCCAGCTTCCCCTTGAAATGATAGTTGATCGCCGCCACGTTGACTCCGGCCGCCTCGGCGATCTGGCGCGTGGTGGCCGCCTTGAAGCCCCTGGCGCCGAAGATATCGGCCGCCGCCGCCAGGATGCGCTCCCGGGTGCCGGAAAGCGGTTCGGTCATCGCCAACCTCCTCCAGGAATCAACGCATACGGTTTAAACAAACGATTTAATCGCTTGATTGACGCCTGTCAATGGATTTCAGGGCACCACGGGCATGCGGGGCATGTCGGTTAGGATCCGCTGCTGTCGCTGGCGCACGAAAGCACTCGGTCGATGGGGCGAAAACCGGTGGGGATTGGGCAGAACGGCCGCCAGCAGGGCCGCCCGCGCCCGGTCCAGCCGGGCGGCGGGGGTATGAAAATAGGCTTGGGCCGCCGCCTCGGCGCCGAAGATCCCGTCGCCCCAGTCCACCGTGTTGAGATACATCTCCAGGATACGCCGCTTGCCCCAGAACGCTTCGATGAGCACGGTGTAGTAGGCTTCCAGGGCTTTGCGCCAGACGCTGCGGCGGGGAAGCAGGAAAACGCTGCGGGCCGCCTGCATGGAGATGGTCGAGGCCCCGCGCAGGCGGTCGCCGGCCACGGCGGCGGACAAGGCCTTTTTGATCTCCACCAGGTCAAAGCCATGGTGATCGAAAAAACGCTGGTCCTCGGCGGCCACCACCGCCCGCTGCAGGTGGGGGGAAACAGCGGACAGCGAGGCCCAGTGGTAGCGAATCGGCCGGTGAGGCTCAGGGCTGAACGGCCGGCTCGCCCAGTAAAAGGCCATGGGCACGGTAAACGGCGGCGGCACCCAGCGCAACAGGAGGACCTGGAACACGCTGGCCAGCACCAGCAGGGACAGCAGCGCCGCCGACCACCGCAGCAGGCGGCGCCACAAGGGGGCAAGGGGTTGTTTCCTCTTGGCGGCCAAGGCGTCTGGTCCGTCAGCCACGCGCCGGGCGCACTCCGAAGGCGCGCCCGCAGCACGAGTTGATACGGGCGTCCCAGGCGGCGCAGCCGTGGTTGAAGGGAAACGACCAGGCCGTCCGCTCATCGCGGACCCCGGCCCAGACCCACCACCCGGTGGTTCGAAACACCGGGGCCATGTTCCGATCAACACCCATCCCAGGTGCTATTGCGGTTTCATGTGCGGCGCCCATCTCCTGTCCAGCCGCCTCAGCGGCCCTTTCCATCGGATTGGGTCCTGGTCGCGGCGCCGGTTATGCTTCTTGCAACAATCGCAGCAATTCGCCCACCACCGTGTAGGCCCGCGGGTAGATATGCGGATCTTCCGAGGCCCGGGACCCGGCCACGTTGAGGATCCGGATCCCATGGCACCGGACCCAGTCGAAAAGCGTCTGGGCGGCCCGGACGGGGGGAACCTGCTCGAAGTCCATGTGAATCCAGGGCTTTCCGTGGCGCTGGGCCAGATCCCGGGTCAGCCGCGAACCGCCTTTGAGCGGACCGTGGCTGAAGATGACGGTGCCGTCGGCGGCCAGGACATTCTGCTCGGTCCGTCTAGGGTAGCTGCGGGTGGGCATCTCGGCCAGGGCGTAACGTGGTGGCAAAGGCCCCTTTTCGGTGAGCCGCCCACGGGGTAAAAACCCTCCGTGGGGCACCCCCATGGCGATGGCGGCGTCCAGGGCCGCCTGGTCGGCCCCGGTCTGGCCGCCGGAAATGATGCGCCGGACAGTCATGAATTCAAGATCCCCCATTGCGATCTGGGCGTTTTCCCCGGTACTCTTACGACATCCCGGCGGCGGATGACAAGTTCACGGGCCCGTCAGGGCCGAACGGGCCGGCGAACAGCGGAGACAATGGAACGGATCCTTCTCCGACAAAAGAGAACGGGAAGATGAACCCGGATCTGTTGGGTCTGAAAACCGGAGGGACCTACGTCCTGTGGCTGCATCTGCCCGCGGGCCGCAGCATCGACGTCGGACGCCTGGGCCGATTCGCCTTCGCCGCAGGCGATTACGCCTATGTGGGCAGCGCCTTTGCCGCCGGAGGCCTGGCGGCCCGGGTGGGCCGACACCTCAGGGGCGGCCGGCGCCTGCGCTGGCACATCGATTACCTGCGCCAAACCGCGGAGCCGGCCGCCGTTTGGTGGACCCGCTCTTCTCGGCGCCATGAGCACCAGTGGGCCGCGATCCTGGCGCAGGCCCCCGGGGCCTGGATCCCGGCGCCGCGATTCGGTGCCAGCGATTGCGGCTGCCGCACCCACTTGACCGGCCACCCAAGCATGCCGGATCCTGTCATTCTTCCGGGCTGTCAGGGCTCTTTGGCGCTGCGCGCCATTAAGATGTGATCGGCGATTTCCTTGAGCACGAAGTAGCGCCCCAGGGCGTCGGCGATTTCGGCATCCGAGGCCGGTTCTCCGGTGACCTGGACGACGAAGTGCCGCACCCGGTCGATAGCGGTCTGGATTGGGGCCCCCGGGTGTGGCGAGACGTCTGTGGGCATGGTCCGGGCCTTTGGCTGCACGTCAGTCGCGCCGGAAAACCGGCAACGGTCGGGTGGGTTTGGGGGGCCAGGCCAGGAGCCGGTTGTCCGCCCCCAGGGCCACCGTCCCCCGCCCCCGGGGCGAATACCAGACACCGATCTGCCGGCCGCCGGGCATCATCAGCCTGGCGCCGTACGTCTCGGGCCAGATGGCCTGCTCGTCGAAAAACTGCATCCCCCTGATCATTTCCAGCCACCGGGCCGGATCGTCTCCAACCGGGCGCCAGTAGTCCCCGCCCGGAGGGGCGAACTCGGGCAGCACCCCGAGAAGCACGTAGGGCCGCTGACCCGAAGCCAGGAAAAAGTAGCGCAATTCGGACGGCGGCGCCCCGGCCTCGAACTGCCCGGTCACCTGCTGGCTCGCATGCAGAAACGGTCCGGACGCGGCGCAACCGCAAAGCAACGCCGCCGCGACCAGCCAGAGGCCCAAACGCGCCGGGACCGTCAGCGGCCCAAGTGTTCTCATCTCCCCTCCTTTCGCTTTTCAAAGATGAAAACAACCTTTCATTGCTTTTTATAACAGGGCGTTATAAAATTTGCAAAACCAATCGAATCGCGGCAACAGCCCCGGGGCGGCCGGCTATCGCTTCGGGCACCAAAAATAGCGACCTAAAACCGTTTTGCGCCCCTCCCCGCGGCGGTAGCGGAAATAATCGTCCAGGATCTGTCCGTGGTCGAAAGCCAGCGGGGTCGGCAGATCCTCGGCGGTAAAAACTCCTGCCGAGCGGGCATCGTCGGCGGCGGCGGGCCGGCCTTCGGCCGAGGCGATAAAGACCGTGGTGACGGTGTGGTGGCGCGGGTCGCGCCGGGGATCCGAATAGACGTAGAAAAGCTCCTCGAGGCGCACGTCCAGGCCGGTCTCCTCGCGGGCCTCCCGGACGGCGCAGGCCTCCACGGTTTCTCCCCAGTCGAGAAACCCGCCGGGGATGGCCCACCCGTGGGGTGGGTGGCGCCGCTCGATGAGCACGATCCCGCCCTCGGTTTCGATGATGATGTCCACGGTGGGAAACGGATTGCGGTAGGGTCCGGCCACGGTCAGGTCTCCGGGGCCCCCACGGGCACCGGACAAACAGAAACGAGCTTGTCCGGTCCGGGATGGAAAAAGATGACGGCTTCGCTGTAGTGGATCACTTTCACGGGGTTTGTCAGTCCTTTGGTCTCAATGGGCATCGGAAGTCTCGTGAACCGCTTCCTGCTTTAGAGAAAACGCCTTCCATCATCGCGGGCCGAACAGCACGGCCAGCAGGTGGTCGGGATCCGGGGCGCCGAAGGTCCAGCGCACCGGGGCCTCACGGCCGCCGTCCAGCAACTTCCCGTCCAGAAACTCCACCCCCTGCAGGTTCCGGTGAAACCCCCGGCGAATATACTTCAGATAGGCCTCCTTGAGGGTCCAGGCCCGGGCCAGGGCCAGTTGATCGACCGGGTCCAGGACGGCGCGCTCGCGCTGGCTAAAGGCCAGCCGCAGAAAAGCCTCGCCCGCCGGCAGCGGCATCCGTTCAATATCGATGCCGATGGCCTGGGCCGTATCCAGGCTGAGGGCGGCCACGGCGAAGCGGCCCCCGTGGGTGATGGAAATGCAGCGGCGGGGAAAGGCGGGTAGAACCGGTGCCCCGTCGGGCTCATGCGAGACCGTGACGGCCGTGGGCGGAAGGTCGGGATCGAGGCAGGCGCCCGCCAGGGTCTTGACCGCCAGACGCCCGGCCAACCATTCCACCTGGCGCTTGAACGACTTGAAGCGTTCCAGGACTTTTTGCTCCACGGGTGCCAGCCATGCGTCGATGGGGGCGGCGGGGGAAAGTCCCCGCGCCGGACGGCGCAGGTCTGCCAAAAGGAAATCGCCCCACCAGTCGCGCGCCAGGACCTGAATGTCCACCTGGCAGAGGCGGATCTCCGGAGCGATTTGCACAACGCCGCACGGCAGCCGGGGACCGGGGGCCTCTGGCATGGGACGGCCCACCGAGGCCCGGAGGTCGACACGAAGCGGTTGCGGCGAATTCTTCGGCATGCGCGGACTCCAGCTCTTTTTCCGGATCTTACGCCGCAGGCAGTGGCCCCGTCAACGTGGGGGCGTGTTGGCCAGCGGCGGGATGCTTGACGCCCCCGGTCCGCCGTGCTGTAATCGTCGCCACGGGAATCCCATCGAGAGTCGGTGGGATTTTTTTGATCGGGCGGGCAAAACGATTTACCAGAAGGAAAACCCCATGGACAATCCGGTCGCTTCGACATCACCGCCCCATCTGCGCGGGGTGAACCTGGGCGGATGGCTCCTGCTGGAAAAGTGGATGGCCCCGAGCCTCTTTGCCGGGCTGGCGGCCACCGATGAAACCACCTGGTGCGCGGAGCTCGGCGCCGCCGCGGCGGCGCGCCTGCGGGCCCACTGGGAAGGATTCATCACCCGCGAGGATTTCGCCTGGCTGGCCGAGCGGGGCATCAACGCCGTGCGCATCCCGTTCGGCCACTGGATCCTCGGACCGCCGTACCCCTATCACCCCAGCTACGGTCCCACCCCGCACCCCTTCGTGGAGGGCGGGATCGAGATCCTGGACCGGGCCCTGGGCTGGGCCGCCGAATTCGGCCTGGAAGTACTGCTGGACCTCCACGCGGCCCCCGGGTGCCAGAACGGTTTCGACAACGGCGGCATCAAGGACGTCTGCGAATGGCACACCCGCGAAGCGTACCTGGACCATTCGGTGGCGCTGCTGGGGCGGCTGGCCCGGCGCTACCGCGCCGAGCCGGCCCTCTGCGGTATCGAGCTGCTCAACGAACCGCGCTGGGATGTGCCCACCGAGGTGCTCAAGGCCTACTATGAGCGCGGCTACGAGGCGATCCGGGCCCACTGCCCTCCCGACCGCGTGGCGGTCGTCTTCCACGATGGATTCCGCTCCCACCGCGAATATCTGGGGTTCCTGCAGCCGCCCCGGCACGAAAACGTGGTTTTCGACCTGCACCGTTACCAGTGCTTCGAACGCGCCGATCTCGAGATGGACATTCACGGCCACCTGCACAAGGCGGGGGTGGTGCGGCGCGAGGAGGCCGACGCCATCCGGCGCGAGCTGGGTCTTCCGGCCATCCTGGGCGAATGGAGCCTGGGGCTCAACCTGGAAGTCGTCTCGCTCTGGGCGTCGGGACCGTTCCACCACGCCCTGCAGCGTCTGGATCCGTTCCAGCGGGATGTCGCCTATCGCGCCTATGGCGCCGCTCAGCTTCTGTCCTTCGAGCATTACCACGGGTGGTTCTTCTGGAGCTACCGCACCGAGACCACGCCGGAGTGGTGTTTTCGGGACTGCGTGGAGCGGGGGTGGCTTCCGTCGCGCTTTCGCTGAGCGGCCCATGGTCGCCAACAAGGTGCTTGCCCGCGGCGGGTCGGTCCAGCACCAGGGTGCGGTGGTGCAGGGGCTCCAGCTCCTGGTGGGAGTTGATGTTGAACAGCGTCGTGTTGGGCAGCTCGCGGCGCAGCATCTCGAAGATCAACCGTTCGCCCTTGGGATCGAAGGCGTTGGTGGCCTCCTCCATGAAGACCCACGTCGGGCGATGGAGCAGAATCCGGGCAAAGACCAGCCGCTGCTGGGAGCGCAACGGCAGCAGCTGCTCCCAGCTGCCCCGCTCTTCCATGCGGGGGGCCAGCAGGGCGAGACCGGCGCATTCAAGGGCGCGGCGGATGGCCGCGGCGGAAAAGGAATCCGGTTCCTGGGGGTAGCAGAGCGCCTCGCGCAGGGAGCCCTCGGGCAGAAAGGGGCGCTGGGGAACGAACATGGTGCCGCCCTCGGGCGGCAGGGTCACCTGCCCCCGGCCCCAGGGCCACAGCCCGCCGATCACCTTGAAAAGGCTCCCGGTCACGGCCGGGTCCCCCGTGATCATCACCCGTTCACCGCGCCGGATATCCATGTTGAGACCATCCAGCAGGACCCGCCCCGAGGGTTCGGCGATGCAAAGATCCGCGATCACGAGACGGGGCCGCTCCCAGTGCGCGATGCGGATCTGGGGCTGTGCCGGCGCCTGACCCTCGCTGTCGAGCCGCCGCATGTCCTGGTGAAGCGAGAGCACCCGCTCCGCCGAAGCCCGGCAGCGGGCGATTTCGCCGATGTTGTCCACCGGCCAGGAAAGGGCCGAGGTCAGGCGCTGAAACGCCTCGGCGGCCTGCATCAGGACCCCCAGGGACATGGCGCCGGCGATGTACTGGGGCGCCGCGACGAGGATCGGAAAGACCGGCAGCAGGGCCCCGTATCCGGTCCCGAAGGCCACAAGGCCCAGGTAGGAGAACGACTGCCGGTTGTACTCGCGAATGATCTGGCGGAAGCGCGACCCCGAGGCGGTCCGTTCCATGGGCTCGCCGCGCATCAGCGCGATGGCCTCCGCATGCTCGCGCACCCGTGACAGACCGAAGCGGAAAGTCGCTTCCGCGGTCTGCAGGGCGTTGGTCGTCCGTACCAGGGGACGGCCCACCATCCAGCCGAAGACGCTCCCGGAGAGGGCGTAGGCGAAGGCCAGCGGCACCATGTAGCCCGGCACCCTGACCGCCGTGCCCGGCACCACGATGGCGCCCGACACCGTCCACAGGATATTGATAAAGAGACCCAGGACCATCAGCGAGTAGCACAGGGTGTGCGCCAGGGCGACGGCGCTCTCTGTAGCGATGCGGATGTCCTCGGCGATGCGCTGATCGGGATTGTCGTGCCGGCCCGGACAAAAGAGGAGCCGGTAGTGCCGGCCCTCGGCCATCCAGCGGCCGGCCAGGGTTTCGGTGAGCCAGGCGCGCCAGTCGACCTGCAGCCAGCGCTTGACGAGCAGATGCGCGCCGGTGATGGCGATGGAGGTGGAAACGATCACCGCGAAGACCGCCACCTGGACCAGGACCCCCGGGACGCTGCGCTGTTCGAGGGCGTCGAACAGGGCGCGATGCCAGTAGTTGGTCCAGACCGTGATCCCCACCTGCCCCGTGGTGAGCAGCAACAGCAGCAGGGTCGCAGCGCGCACCTTGACCCGGCGCTGGCAGTTCCAATAGGGGCCGGCCAGCAGGAGCATCTGCCGCAGAAAACCGCTGCTGACCGGCGGCGCGCTGGATTCGGGGGCCGCCCGAGGATCTGGAATCGCATCCGTCATGGGGGCCTCGCCGCCGGTCGGCTGTCCTGCCGTTTTGGAGAGGGGGATCGAACCGATCCCGCCGGGGTGATCGTTGCCGCGTTGAACGCTCGAAGCCTGATTCAGACCTCCGGCAAACCATAGCGATTGGGCCGGTGGGTGGCAAGCCATTTTCTCCGCCGATGGGGTCCGGGCGGCCAGGCCGCGACTTGACCCCCGAGGGGCCGTGGTTATGTTCACGACATAGAAATTCAAATTGAATTTCAAGAAGTTATTCTCTATCTGCACCACCGCTGAGACGGGGTCTAACCCAGGCGGGGCGGAAAGCCTCGGCCGGCACCCCCCGGAGGAGAATCGATGCGTTTAGACAAGTTCACCATCAAGTCCCAGGAGCTGATCCGCGACGCCCAGTCGCTCACCTCCCGCTACGGCAACCCTCAGATCGAGCCCGAGCACCTGCTGGCCGCCATGCTCGAAGACCGGCAGGGCATCGCCCGCTCCCTGCTGCGCAAGCTCGGCGCCTCTCCCGAAACGGTGGCCGAAGAGACCATGACGGCCATCGACCGGCTGCCCAAGGTCAGCGGCGGGACGGAGCCCTACCTTTCCCCGCGGGCCAAACCGGTACTCGAGGCGGCCTTCGGGGAGGCCGAGAAGATGAAGGACGAATACGTCAGCATCGAGCATGTGATGCTGGCCATCGCCGACGAAAAAGGGGGCACCGCCGCCGGCATCCTGGCCCGCTGCGGGGTAACCCGCGAGGCGATCCTCAAGGCCCTGCTGGAGATTCGCGGCACCCAGCGCATCACCGATCCCAACCCCGAGGACAAGTACCAGGCCCTGGAAAAATTCAGCCGCGATCTCACCGAGCTGGCCCGGCGCGACCGGCTGGACCCGGTGATCGGCCGCGACGACGAGATCCGGCGCATCGTCCAGGTTCTCTCCCGGCGCACCAAGAACAACCCGGTGCTCATCGGCGAGCCCGGCGTGGGCAAGACGGCCATCGTCGAGGGCCTGGCCCAGCGCATCGTGGCCGGCGATGTCCCCGAATCGCTGAAAAACCGCCGCCTGGTGGCCCTGGACATGGGGGCCCTCATCGCCGGGGCCAAGTACCGCGGCGAGTTCGAGGACCGGCTCAAGGCCGTGTTGAAGGAAGTCGAGGGGGCCGAGGGCGAGATCATCCTGTTCATCGACGAGCTGCACACCCTGGTGGGGGCCGGCAAGGCCGAAGGGGCCATGGATGCCGCCAACCTGCTCAAGCCGGCCCTGGCCCGGGGCACCCTGCGCTGCGTGGGGGCCACCACCCTGGACGAGTACCGCAAGCACATCGAAAAGGACTCGGCCCTGGAGCGGCGCTTCCAGCCGGTGATGGTGCGCGAGCCGAGCGTGGCGGACACCATCTCGATCCTGCGCGGACTGAAGGAAAAATACGAGGTGCACCACGGGGTGCGCATCAAGGATTCGGCCATCGTGGCGGCCGCCACCCTGTCCGAGCGCTACATCACCGACCGCTTCCTGCCGGACAAGGCCATCGACCTCATCGACGAGTGCGCCTCCAAGCTGCGCATCGAGATCGACAGTCTGCCCACCGAGATCGACGAAATCCAGCGGCGCGTGACCCAGCTGGAGATCGAACGGGAAGCCTTGAAAAGGGAGACCGACCCGGCCTCGGCCGAGCGACTGGAAAAACTGGAAGCCGAGCTGGCCCAGCTTGGCGGTGAAGTCAACGCCATGAAGGCCCGCTGGCAGAACGAAAAAGAGACCATCGGCCGGATCCGGGCCGTCAAGGAGCAGCTCGAACAGCTCGGCCTCGACGCCCAGAAGGCCGAACGTGAAGGCGACCTGGCCCGGGTGGCCGAGATCCGCTACGGCCGGGTCAACGAACTCAACCGCCAGCTCGAGGATGCCAAGGACCGGCTCAAGGCAATGCAGGCCGACAGCCAGATGCTCAAGGAAGAAGTGGACAGCGAGGATATTGCCGAAGTGATCGCCCGCTGGACCGGCATCCCGGTGGCCCGGATGCTCGAGGGCGAGCGCGAAAAGCTCGTGCGCCTGGAAGAGCACCTCGCCCGGCGGGTGGTGGGCCAGCATGAGGCCATCACCGCGGTGGCCAACGCGGTGCGCCGGGCCCGCTCCGGCCTCCAGGACCCCAACCGGCCCATCGGCTCGTTCATCTTCATGGGGCCCACCGGGGTGGGCAAGACCGAGCTGGCCAAGGCCCTGGCCGAGTTCCTCTTCGACACCGAGCAGGCCATGATCCGCATCGACATGAGCGAGTACATGGAAAAGCACGCCGTCTCGCGGCTCATCGGGGCCCCACCGGGCTACGTGGGCTATGACGAGGGCGGATACCTCACCGAGGCGGTGCGCCGCCGGCCCTACGCCGTGGTGCTGTTCGACGAGATCGAAAAGGCCCACCCGGATGTCTTCAACGTGCTGCTGCAGATCCTCGACGACGGCCGTATGACCGACGGCCACGGCCGCACGGTGGACTTCAAGAACACCATCGTCATCATGACCAGCAACGTGGGCAGCCAATTCATCCAGGAGCTGGGGGCCACCGACCGCGACGAGATGATCCGGCGCGTCACCGAGATCCTGCGGGCCACCTTCAAGCCCGAGTTTTTAAACCGGGTGGACGAGACCATCATCTTCCACAACCTGACCGCCGATCAGATCGGGGCCATCGTGGACATCCAGATCCAGCGCCTCGACCAACGGCTCAGCGATCAAAACCTGGAGCTGATCCTCTCGGACGGCGCGCGCCGGTTCCTGGCCGAACGCGGCTACGACCCGGTCTACGGCGCCCGTCCCCTGCGCCGGGCCATCCAGCAGCACATCGAAAACCCGCTGGCCCTGGCCCTGCTGGAGGGCCGGATCATGCCGGGGGCCAGGATTTCGGCCGAGGTGGAAAGCGACCGGATCGCCTTTCTCAGTTGATTTTCGAAAAAGTGTCCTGGGCTTGATCCAGAGTCCGGGGTGACGCCCCCTTCTCCCGTCATGCCGGACTCGATCCGGCATCCAGGTCAAATGTCAAAAGGAACACCGGAAACTGCCTTAAGGAAACTTTCCGGCTACTCTTCGGCCTCACGACATGGACCCCGGATCGGGCCTGCCCTGGACTTGATTCAGGGTCCGGGATGACGGACCCGGGGTCCATGTCGAACGGCTGAAGGTTGACTGGAGAAATTTTCGGAGCATGTGGCGCTAAGTCACATACAGGCGCCTGTCCGGTTCGCCGAGCAACCAGAGGTAGGCGGGAGTGGCGTCGACATCGCGCGGCAGGCGGCGGAGCAGGCCATCTGCGGTCAGGGGCAGCAGCCGCTTGCGCACCCGCGGAAACGACGCCCCCGCCGCGGCGAGCGGCGCAGCTCGCGTTCGGCCGTTTGCCGAGCGCCGGCGTCCGCGCAGACCTGGATCAGTTCCGCCTCGCCGGACGGATAGCGGGCCAGGAAATCGACTTCCAGGCCGCCGGCGGCCTTAACGTAGGAGACTTCGGCCCGGCGACGTCCCAAACTTCGCAGCCTGCGGCTGGGCCGCTTTAGGATCCTTTACCGCATCGCCATCGCCAGATGGGTTCAGAAGTCAGGGCCTTCATAGGAACGAAACGGCGCGACTGCCCATGGGCTGCCGCCAAAACCACTGCTTGGCCAGCCAGGCCCTCGCCCCGTCGTTCCCGTCTCACAGCGCCCCGTGACCCAACGGTCCGAGTCCTCGCCGGGGACCCGGACCGTTGGGTTATGGGGACAGCTTCTCGATGCGCACCGCACTGACCTTGAATTCGGGAATCTTGGCCAGCGGGTCCACCGCTTCCGAGGAGGTGAGCACATTGGCGGGGTTTTCGCCGAAGTGGATCGGCAAAAAGAGGTTGCCCGGCCGGACGGTGCGGGTGATGCGGGCCGGGGCTTCCATGCGGCCGCGGCGAGAGGTGATCACCACCACGTCGCCGTCGGCCACGGCGATGGCCTCGGCATCCTTGGGGTGGATGCTCACGTAGCCCGTGTTCTGCTCGGCGTTGAGGTGCTCGCTGATGCGGGTCATGGTGCCGGTGTGATAGTGGGCGAACATCCGGCCGGTGGTGAGAAAGTAGGGGTATTCGGCGTCGGGCATCTCGGCCGGGGCCCGGTACTCGATGGCGTGGAACCTGCCCTTGCCGCGGGAAAAACTCCCCTTGTGCATGTAGGGCGTGCCCGGGTGGTCGCGGTCCGGGCAGGGCCACTGCAGACCGTCGAGCCCCAGGCGCGCGTAGGTCATGCCGGCGTAGCTCTTGGGAGTCAGGCCGGCCATCTCGTCGAAGATCGCCTCGGGGTCGGCGTATTGCATGGGATAGCCCATGGCCGTGGCCAGGCGCGCGATGATCTGCCAGTCGGGCAGGGTGTTACCGATGGGGGCGATGGCCTGGTGCAGGCGCATGCAGCGGCGCTCGGTGTTGGTCACCGTGCCCTCCTTTTCCGCCACCGAGGCCGCGGCCAGAACCACGTCGGCCGACTGGGCGGTCTCCGAGAGGAAGAGCTCCTGGACCACGAGGAAGTCGAGCTGCTTGAGGGCGTGGTGCAGGTGATTCCAGTCCGGGTCGCTGAGCTTGGGGTTCTCGCCGATCACGTATAGGCCCTTGAGCCGGCCTTCGAGCATCGCCGGGATCATGTCGGTGATGGTCATGCCGGGTTTTTCCGGGATCGGGGCCTTCCAGGCGGCGGCGAACTTCTCGCGTACCGCGGCGTCGGCCACCGGCTGGTAGCCGGTAAGGACATTGGGCAGCCCGCCCATGTCGCAGGCCCCCTGGACGTTGTTCTGGCCCCGCAGCGGATTGACCCCCCCGCCGGGAATGCCCACGTGGCCGCAGAGCATGGCCAGGTTGCAGCAGGACTTGACGTTATCCACCCCGGTGGTGTGCTGGGTGATCCCCATGGCGTAAAGCAGGCTGGCCGGACCGCTGCGGGCGTAGAGCTCGGCCATGCGCGCCAGGTCCTCGGGGGCGATGCCGGTGATTTCGGCCACCCGTTCGGGGGGGTACGCGGAAACGGCGGCTTCCAGGGCCGGGTAGTCCTCGGTGCGCTGGTCGATGTAGTCCTTGGCCTGCCAGCCGTTTTTAACGATCAGGTGCATCATCCCGTTGAGCAGGGCCACGTCGCTGCCCAGGCGCTGGTGAACGGCCACGTCGGCGAAACGCGAGAGCTGAATCTCGCGCGGATCGGCCACGATGAGCCGGGCCCCCCGGTCCTTGGCCCGGAAGATGCGCCGCGCCACCAGGGGGTGGCAGGCCGTGGTGTTGGAACCGATGACGAAGATGCACCCGGCCGACTCGATGTCGGCGATGGAATTCGTCATGGCGCCCGAACCGAAGGCGG
>CALJLV010000106.1 GCA_937982505.1 uncultured Desulfobacteraceae bacterium
CCACCGAGATCTACACTCTTTCCCTACACGACGCTCTTCCGATCTAATCGGGATCTGTTCTACCGCATGCCGGCGCAGGAAGTGGATCTGGCCACCGACATCCGCACCTCGATCCTCGCCCAGACCCCGGGGGGCGGCCGGGCCATCCTCTACGTCACCCTCCTGCTGGTGGGGCTTTTCTTTTACTGGGCCAGCGTCTCGGAAATCGAGGAGGTCACCCGGGGCGACGGCAAGGTCATCCCCTCGGGCCAGATCCAGGTGGTCCAGAACCTGGAGGGGGGGATCCTTTCCGAAATTCATGTGCGCGTGGGCGAAACGGTCAAGAAGGGCCAGATGCTGCTGCGCATCGACGAGAAGCGCTTTTCCTCCTCTTTCCAGCAGAACCGGGTCAAGTATCTCTCCTTTCTGGCCAAGGCGGCCCGCCTGAGGGCCGAGGCCAGCGGCGAGAGCTTCTCGGTCCCCGAGGAGGTGGCCAAGGAGATGCCCGAAATCGCCCGGCGCGAGCAGGAACTCTACCAGAACCGACAGAGGGAATTCGAATCCAGCCAGGCGATCCGCAACGAGCAGATCTCCCAG
Organism: uncultured Desulfobacteraceae bacterium; assembly: GCA_937982505.1. Taxonomy (GTDB): domain Bacteria; phylum Desulfobacterota; class Desulfobacteria; order Desulfobacterales; family UBA2174; genus UBA2174. The sequence goes on from CALJLV010000106.1 coordinate 577, forward strand.
CGGCGCCAGGAGATCCGCGAGCTCAACACCCGCCTGGGCGAGCTGACCCGCACCAGCACCCTGATCCAGAAGGAGCTGGCCCTGACCCGCCCCCTGGTGGCGCAGGGGGCGGCCAGCGAGGTCGAGGTGCTGCGCCTGGAGCGCCAGGCCAGCGAAATCGCCGGCGAGATGGCCTCCACGCGGGTGGCCATTCCCCGGGCCAACTCCAAGCTCCAGGAGGCCCAGTTGGCCCTGGAGGAGGGGCGCCTCAACTTTCACAACAAGGCCAAGGCCGAACTGAACGAGGCCCTGGCCCAGCTGGAGGAATTTTCCGCCAACGCCATCGCCCTGGAGGACCGGCTTGAGCGCACCTCGGTGCGCTCACCGGTCAACGGCACCATCAACCGCATCCTGATCAATACGGTGGGCGGGGTCATCCAGCCGGGTATGGATCTGATCGAAATCGTGCCCATGGACGATACCCTGCTGGTGGAAGCGCGCATCAAGCCGGCGGACATCGCCTTCCTGCACCCGGACCAGAAGGCCAAGGTCAAGTTCACCGCCTACGATTTCACCATCTACGGGGGGTTGGACGCCGAACTGGAAAACATCAGCGCCGACAGCATCACCGACGAGCAGGGCAACAGCTACTACCTGGTGAACCTGCGCACCCAGAAGAACCACCTGGGCAGTGGAAGCGATCCGCTGCCCATCATCCCGGGCATGGTGGCCACGGTGGACATCCTCACCGGCAAAAAGACGATCCTGTCGTACCTTCTCAAGCCGGTCTTGCGGGCCAAGTACATGGCCCTGAGGGAGCGCTGATCCCATGAAAATCCTCTTGAGCAGCGCCAACCGGGCCGTGATCAAGCGCTGGACCGGCCACCTGAACGAGGCCCACCGCCTGGCGCAGGCCGCGTCATTGAAGGATCTGCTGGCCCTGAGCACCCGGGGCTGGTTCGACCTGGCCCTGGTCCACCGGAGCCTGGTGGACCGGCAGACCTTCTCCGAGCTGCTGGCCGCCGCGCCGGGCATCAAGTTCTTTCTGCTTTCCGACCGGCCGGACGAGGCCGAAGGGCTCGATTTTCTCAAGCGCGGCATCGTGGGCTACGCCAACACCTACATCTCGCGCGACCGGCTCCTGGCGGCGGTGGGCACCATCGAAAACGGATCGGTCTGGGTGGGCCAGAAGGTGATTCAGCGCCTCATCGCCGAAACCCGCGACCGCACGGCGGCGGCCTGTGATCTGCCGGTCCGCGAAAAGCGCCTGGACGGCTTGACGCCCCGGGAGCAGGAGATCGCCCGCCGGGTGGCCGAGGGCCGCTCCAACCTGGAAATCGCCGGCGAACTGCACATCACCGAGCGCACCGTCAAGGCCCACCTCACCTCCATCTACGAAAAGACCCAGACCGCCAGCCGCCTGAGCCTGGCCCTGCTGGTCAATCATGGATAGCCGCCCCCCGGGGCCGAGCATCCACCGCAATATCACCTTCCTGCGCCTCTGCCGGGACGCCTTGCAGTTTCTGCGCACCCAGCGGCCGGTCACCCGCCGCCTGGGAAGGCCGTTTGCGGTGAGCCGCCGGTTCGTGGAGATCGACATCACCTATCGCTGCAACCTGGGCTGCGCCAACTGCAACCGTTCCTGCACCCAGGCCCCCAGCCGGACCGACTTGCCGCCCGAGGCGGTGGCGGCCTTTCTCGATGAGAGCCTGGCCGCGGGGAGCCGCTGGGAGCGGATACGGCTGCTGGGCGGAGAACCGACCCTGCATCCGCGATTTTTCGAGATCCTGGACCTCCTGGAGGCCCACCGCCGTCGCCATCATCCCGCCATGCGCATCGTGGTGTGCACCAACGGCACCGGCCGGGCGGTGCACCGCGTCCTGGCCCGGCTCCCCGCTGCGGTGGCCGTCAAGAACACCTCCAAGGGCCCGGGGGCCCCGCTGTTCCGGCCCTTCAACCGCGCCCCGGTGGATTCGCCCTGGCACTGGTTTTCGGATTTTGCCAGCGGGTGTCGCATCCTGGAGGAATGCGGACTCGGCCTGACCCCGGGCGGGTACTACGCCTGCGCCGTGGCCGGCGCCATCGACCGGGTCTTTGCCCTGCACCTGGGCCGGTTGCACCTGCCGCCCAGCGGCGATGAACTGCTCGACCAGCGTGAAGCCTTCTGCCCGCTCTGCGGGCACTTCGGCTTTGCCTGGCCCACGCGCCGGGCCCGCGTCTCGCCGGTCTGGGAAAACGCTTACCGGCGCTATGGGCCTGAGAAGGCCGGGCGGCGCCCTGATGGCCCGGTGGACAATCCTCGGCCCTCCGGACAGGGGCCCCGGATGGTCGTCCCGGGGTGAGCGGGACGCTGAAGGGTGACGGACAGTTTGACCCTTTTCGCCGCTTTCGGCTTGGACTCAAAAGCGGACGCCTGAACGCCCAGCGCGCCATCCGGCCGGCGGCGAGAATGGCCGAGGATCAACAGCGGCGTCCCGGGCCGGCTTAGAGGACCACCGGCAGGCGCCGGCCAAGACCGATGCCCTCCAGATCGATGACCGTGTCCCAGGCCGCCACCGCCACGCCCCGGTCCACGGCCTGGCGCAGGGTTCGGCCATAGGCCGGATCGACGGCGTCGGCCGGGGAGAAGGACCCGGCGTCCATGCGCTGCACCAGAAAAAAGACCAGGCTGCGGTGGCCGGCCTGGCGCAGATCCGCCAGCACCTCCAGATGGCGGCGGCCGCGGGTCGTGACCGCATCGGGGAAAAGGGCCCGCCCGGCCTCCACCAGGGTACAGTTCTTGACCTCCACGAAGGTGCGGCGGCCGGCGGCGTCGGTGAGGCACAGATCCAGACGGGTGCCGCGCCCCACCGCCACCTCGGGGCGAAGGGCGGCGGTCCCGTCCAGTCCAGGGATCTGCCCGGCGGCCGCCGCCCGGGCCACCAGGCGGTTGGGCACCAGGGTGTTGACGCCGACCAGGGAGGCGGGCATGTCGATCAATTCCCAGGTGTACCTGTGTTTGCGCCTCGGGTTGTCGTGGCAGGACAAGTAAACCGGCCGCCCCGGTTCGGCACAGCCGGTCATCCGGCCCGAGTTGGGGCAGTGGGCCGTGACGGTTTCTCCGGTCTCCAGGCGCACGTCGGCCAGAAACCGTTTGTAGCGACGGATCAGGCGGCCGGCGGTCAGCGGCGGCCAGGCGATCCGGGGGGCTGGGCAGTCGCTGCCAGAGGGTGTGGCGGCTGCCCCGGAAATCCGCTTTTCAAGGCTCCGATCTAGCGGCATCTCACGCGCCCGAACCGGACAGCATCGCCTTTTCGAACTGCGCAGCCACGAAGTCCCAGTCCACCAGATTCTCCAGCACGCTCTGGACATAGGCTTCCCGCCGGTTCTGGTAGTCCAGGTAATAGGCATGCTCCCAGAGGTCCACGGCCAGCAGCGGGACCTGGCCATGGACCAGGGGGGTGTCGGCATCGGCCGTGGCGGTCACCGTCAGGGTGCCGCCCTCGCTCACCAGCCAGACCCAGCCGCTGCCGAACTGGTCCCGGGCCGCGGCCAGGAGGGCCTTGCGGAAGCCGGCGAAGCCGCCGAAGCGCGCATCGAGGCGCTCGGCCAGCTCCCCCTGGGGCAGGCCGCCGCCGCCGGGCTTGAGGCACTTGAAAAAGAAGGCGTGGTTCCAGGCCTGGGCGGCGTTGTTGAAAAGATCCGCCTGGGCAGGATCTGCCGCGGCGGCCCGGATCAGGTCCTCGGGGGTCCTGGCGCCAAGGCGCGTCCCGGCGGCAAGCTGATTGGCCTTTTTCACGTAGCCGGCATAGTGGGCTTCGTAGTGCAGCCGCACCGTATCGGCGCCGATGAAGGGCGCCAGCGCGTCCTGGGGGTAGGCCAGCGGCTCCTGGACGAAGACCGGCCGGTCGTTCGTGCCGCAGTGGGCCAGGGTCAAAACGGCAGCGGCGCAGGCGGCCGACAT
>CALJLV010000107.1 GCA_937982505.1 uncultured Desulfobacteraceae bacterium
GGGGAGGGGGAGGGGGGGGGGGGGAGTGGGGTGGGGGAGGGTTGTTGTGGGTGGTGGGGCGAGCGCGGAGAGCTACACGCGTGCCCTACGCGACGCTCTTCCGATCTCTTGACCGCCGCGATCGCTGCCCAGTCGCGCTCCAGGGCGGAACCGTTTCGACTGGCACAACATTTGCTAAATTGCTAAAAGACGTGCCGGCAAACCAACCGATCGCGCCTCGAACGGGTCGACGGCGGCGCGATGATTCGCACCGCAAAAGAAACGGAGCGGTACCATGAATGCTTCCCCTGCCTCGGAAACCACCCTGCAGATTCCTCCCGTGAACAACCTGGCCGAACTGGTGCGCCGCAACGTGGCGCGGCTCGGCTCCAAAATCGCCCTGCGAACGCGGCGCGACGGCCAGTGGATCGACATCGACTGGAATGAACTGGGCCGGCTGATGCGGGCCGCCGCCCGGGGGCTGCTGGCGCTGGGGGTCAAGGAGGGCGAAATGGTGGGCATCTTTTCGCCCAACAAGCCCGAGTGCACCATCGTGGACCTGGCCGCCTTGAGCATCCGCGCCGTGCCGGTCTTCATCTACCCCACCAGCACGCCGCGCCAGGCCGAGTACATCGTGACCCACTGCGCGGCGCGCATCGCCTTCACGGGCACCCAGGAGCAGTTCGACAAGGCGGCGCCCATGCGGCAGGACAACGGGCCCCTGCGGCAGATCATCGCCCTGGACGACACCGTCGATACCCGCGGACTGCCCGGCGCTTCCCACTGGTCGGCCTTTCTCGACCTGGGCCAGGGGCCTGAGCTGGAACGGGAGATCGAAGCGCGCCTGGCCCGCGCTTCCATCGAGGATCTGCTCACCTTGATCTACACCTCCGGCACCACCGGCGAGCCCAAGGGTGTGATGCTGACCCACGCCAACATGCTCTCCAGCGCCGCCTCCCACGACCTGCGCCTCTTGCCCACCGGACCGGACGATGTGTCCCTGTGCTTTTTGCCCCTGTCCCATGTTTTCGAACGGGCCTGGACCTACTACGTCCTCTACCGGGGGATGGTGAACACCTACCTGGAGGATCCCAGGCAGATCGTCGACTTCATCCAGGAGGTCAAGCCCACCATCATGTGCGCCGTGCCGCGCTTCTACGAAAAGATCTACGCCGCCATCATGCACCGGCTGGAATCGGCCCCGCCGGCCAGGCGCAAGCTGTTTCACTGGGCCATCGCCGTGGGCCGCGAGCGCAACGGCAGGATCAAGGACCAGCTGTCGGTTCCCCGGGCCCTGGCCCTCCAGTATGCCCTGGCCGACCGGCTGGTGCTCAAAAAAGTGCGCGCCATCACCGGCGGGCGGATCCGTTTCTTTCCCTGCGCCGGGGCCCCCCTGGGCCAGGAAATCGAGGCCTTCTTTCATGCCGCGGGCCTTTTTATCTGCTACGGCTACGGGTTGAGCGAGACCACGGCCACCGTCACCTGCCACGAGCCCACCGGGTATCGCTTTGGGCTGGTGGGAAAACCCATGCCAGGCGTGGAGGTCAGAATCGGCGACAACGACGAGATTCTGGTGCGCGCGCCCACGGTGATGAAAGGCTACTACAAGAACCCCGCCGAGACCGCGGCGGTCTTCGAGGACGGGTGGTTCAAGACCGGCGATACGGGCCGCTTCGAATCCAACGGCGAGCTGCGCATCACGGACCGGATCAAGGACCTGATGAAGACCTCGGGGGGCAAGTACATCGCCCCGCAGCACATCGAGGCCACCATCGGCGCGGATCTGTACATCGAACAGATCGCCGTGATCGCCGACAACCGCAGGTACGTTTCGGCCCTCATCGTGCCCGAATTCGGGGCCCTGGAGGAATACGCCCGCCGGAAGGGAATCGAGTTCACCGACCGGCAGGCGCTGATCGCCCACCCGGATATCGTGCGCTTTTTCGAGCAGCGTATTCAGGATCACTCCGGCGAGCTGGCCAACTACGAGCGGATCATCAAGTTCGCCCTGCTGGCCGAGCCCTTTACCATCGACGGCGGCGAGGTGACGCCGACCATGAAGATCAAGCGCCAGACGATCAGCCGCAACTTCGACGAGACCATCGCGTCGCTTTACCGGTGAACCCGCAGGTCAACTTTGACAGGCCTGCAAAAATGCCCACGGTTGTCGCACGGGGCGCACCTTGATGTTGTCATTCCGGGCGCGCCTTGATGTTGTCATCCCGAGCGGCAGCGAGGGATCTGAAGTCGACTCGGGCCATTTTCAGCCGGTTTGCCCAACTGCAGATTCCTCGTCGCTAGCGCTCCTCGGCATGACGGCGGGGGAAGGGCGGGCCGCATCGTATCACCGCGGCAGTGCTGCCGCTTCCGTTGCGAAAGCTTACGTTTTTATCGAGGTTCCAGTGCGGGCGTCTTTCGCTTCTCCGACAATTGCCGCAGGGTTTCTTCAAGAACGGCAAGCCGCTGCTGTTCATGCGGCAGCCTAAAGGTTCTTTTCAACGCCGCTAGGACTTTGAGGTCCAGGACCCGAACCGTATGCCCCCTGAATTCAATTTCGATGGCATCTTTAAGGAGGTCTTGGTAGGTTTTTCGTTCTTCGATGAACGCCTTGTTTTGCTTTTGCCGGAAGGCATTTCGCAGTTCCAAAATCGCGCGCACGGCGTTGTCGTTGGCTTTCACCCGCTCCTCGGGCGACATCTCGAGAAACATCGCCACCAGGCTCTTGTCGACGCCGGATCGGTCGGTTTGAACAGCGGCCGCAGGCATCGTCGCCCCTCTTTGCATGATCACCCCGCTGACGGCGGGGGCGCCGGCTTGCGCAAGAACCACTGCTGGATCTTGGCGGCCAGAAGCCGGATCCCGCGCCACAGCTTGGGCAGGAGCCAGATCAGCAGCAGGATGAAAAGAACGAGCAGCCCCAAAAAGAGCCAGGGGTGGTTGATGGCCGTCCAGATCCCGCCGATCACGAGCAGGTCTTCGGCCAGGGAGACCACCCAGTTGGAAAAAGGCTCGGGAGAGCTGTTGATCAGAATCCGCGAGCCGGCCTTGAGCCCGTGGGTGCCGGCGGCCAGGGAGCCGCCCAGGATGGCGGCGGCCAGAACGATGGCCGGATTGACCTCGCCCACGGCCCCGGCGGCCAGCAGGGCACCGGCCGGGATGCGGATGAAGGTGTGGATCGCATCCCAGCCCGTGTCCACCCCGGGGGTTTTGTCGGCCACGAACTCCACGGCGAACATGAGGCAGGCCGCCCCCACCACCAGGGGATGGGCCAGAATCTGCAGATCCGGAGGCAGGGCGATGTCGCCGGTGAGGCCCAGGATCCCCAGGGTGGCGATGGCCGCGTAAAGGTTGATGCCGGCGGCCCAGGCCGCACCCATGGTCAAGGCGATGATTTGGGTGATCTGGGTAAGCTGTTCCATGTTTTTGACCTCCAGCCGTCTTTTTTAGGGAGACCGCCGTTGGAACGCCTGAACCAATCCCGTCACCAGGAGGCAGACGGCCGCCCCGAAGGCGAGACTGCTCCAGAGGGCCTGCGTCAAAATCGCCGCCTGAACCTCTGGCCAGTTGTTC
>CALJLV010000108.1 GCA_937982505.1 uncultured Desulfobacteraceae bacterium
CACCGAGATCTACACTCTTTCCCTACACGACGCTCTTCCGATCTGCAGGGCGGCCCAGATCACACGAAAATTGAAGGTTTCGAGCATGCTGTTTGACTAAGGTGTGTTGATATGTTTGTTGAGCCGGCGGCGCGGCGCCGCCGGCTCAACAAATATCAGTGGTCCGCCTGCCAGGCGGTGGACTTGACCCAGTATTCCATATTCTGGTCCCAGCGGCCGTCGGCGCGGATCCAGTCGAAAAAGAGGTTGATCCATTCGAGCAGGTGCCGGTCCTCGGGCCGCACCGCGAAGCTCAGCGGCTCGTAGGAGAGCATGGTGGGCAGCACGGTGATGGTGCCTTCCGGATAGGTGGCGGCCATGGCGTGGACCGAACTCAGATCGGCCACCCCCACCTGGGCATGGCCGGCGACCACGGCGTTCATGGCGATGTTCCCGCCGCCCTTGTACTCTTTGAGGGTGGCGTTGGGCAGATGCTTTTTGGCCGTGTCGGTGTAGCTCGACCCGAGCAGGGTGGCCACCACCACCTCCGGCTTGTTGGCGTCGGCCACGGTCTTGATGGGCGAGCCGGTCTTGACGTACATCACCTGGCCGGTGGTGTAGAAGGGATTGGTGAAGGAGACCTTGAGGGCCCGGCTCAGCTTGGCGGTCATGTCGGCCGCCAGGATGTCGGCCTTCTTGGAGAGCAGGGCCGGAATCAGCCCGTCCCAGTCATAGTCCAGAAAAACCACCTTGACCCCCATCTCCTCGGCCATCAGCTTGCAGAATTCCACCGAGGAACCGGTGCGGTTGCCGTGCTTGTCCACGAAGCTGAACGGAGGCCCCTGGGTCTGGACCGCCACCCGCAGCTCGCCGCGCTGGATGATCTCTTCGAGGGTGTCGGCCTGCACGGCCGCGGCCAGGCCCAGCACCAGGGCCAGGGTCAGAAGGATGCTGCCGATTCGTTTCATGCCCATCGCTTTTCTCCTTATAATGGCGGGTTGTTGGATCGGACCGGAGCGGGCCGCCGATGGCGGGTCAGCCGTCCAGCCAGACGAGTTCCTCCGCGATGTGAATCCCCCGAGCCCCCAGGGCATCCACGAACGGCCGGTAGGGGATGTCGCGCACCGGCGAGCGCAGTCCCGGATCGACGATCTGGCCGCCGGCGATCATCTGGGCCACCACGCTGGCAGTAAAACCGACACCGATGTTCATGCCCAGCAGTCCGCTGTCCAGATCCCGGGCGATGAGCAGGTGGGTGGTAAGCCGCCCGGGACGGCCTTGGATTCGGCCTTCGAAGACGTTGACCATGGGGGTCAGGTCGCGCTCCGCGGGGCCGTACTGGAGCCGCGGCTCGAGATGGCGGACCAGGAACTGTTTGGGCGTGATGGCGCCGGGAAGACCGGGCACCGGGGCTTCCTCCAGCAGCCCCAGGCCCTTGGCCACGCGCCAGAAGGCGCGCCAGCCGGGCCAGCGCAGGCTGTAGCGGCCCGCGTCGCGGATCGTGCCGCCAAGCCCCAGACGCTCGACATAGGCTACGGCATCGCCATTGGGGATGGCCTCCAGGCGCCCCAGACCGGGGAACTCGATCTCGTGGTTCATGTCGGTTTCATGCTGCTCCGCGGCCGGCACTTCCAGGATGTTTCCGTCCCGCACGAAGCGCGAGGAGCGCATCTGGCTGGTGAGCACCATCTCGAAATTCCAGCTGATCTTGTAGCCCAGGGGATTGTCGCAGGCGGAGCGCTCGGGAATCCCGCCGCAGTACGAGTCGAGACGGGTCAGGGTGTCGAAGCGGCGCACGGCCTCGCCCATGATCACCAGGTCGATGCCCGGATCCAGGCCGCATTCGGGCATCAGCACCACCCCCCTGCGGCGCGCCGGCGCATCCAGATCCACCAGGGGATGGGCGTAATTGGTGCTCACCAGCGGCACGCCGGTGTCCACCGCAGCCTCGAAGGCGGCGCGCATGAAGCGGATGGGCAGCAGGTCGACGGCCGCGTCGGCGCCCCGGCCCAGCAGATCGGCCATGGCCCGCGGAGCGCCGGCGTCCAGGGTCCGGCAGGTCAGTTTGGCGGATCCTTCCAGGGCGGCCAAGGATTCGGCACCCCGGGTGTGGGCATCGGCGCAGACGACCTCGCTCACCTGGGGACTGCGCAGCAGATCGATGACGGCGGCGCGGCCTTGCAGGCCCAATCCGCCCAGTACGACGATTCTCATACGGAACTTTCCATCAGTGGGAGTTGACTGCCGGACTGCTCCCGGCCGGTTGTCTCCGGTGCACGGCAAAGGCTATTTCATACAGACTCTTGGGTTCGGATGCAAGTCTGGTTAAAAAGCCCCGGGGCGGCGGGGCCCCCCAGCGGGGCACTTCGCGGGGCCCGTAAAATTGGAAGGTTCGGCCTTTTTTCGGCCGCCTCGTCCCGATGAAGGGGCCTTCCTGTTGAGCGTCGGAGGTGTTGGGCGCGGTCGGGGTTCCGGTGTCCGCCCTTTATCGGAAAGAGCGCATCTATTCCCCCTCCGCCTGCCCGAAGAGATCCTCGGGGTTGAAATCCGGGATCTCCTCCTTGATGAAGGCCCTCAGGCGTTTGATCAGCTGGGTTTCGATCTGGCGGATGCGCTCCTTGGAGACCCCGTAGTGGTCGCCGATCTCCTGGAGGGTCAGGGGGGCGTCGGAAAGCATGCGCTGCTCGAAGATCCGGGCCTCGCGCGCGTCGAGCCGCTCGCGGAATTCACCGATCTTGCGCTGCAGGATCTGTTCGATCTGCATCTGGGCGAGCTGGTCCTCGGCCGAGGCGCTCTCGGCCCCCACCAGTTCCATGCGCTCGGTGTCCGAGTCGTCTTTGACGGGCTGGTCCAAAGAGACGTCCCAGCCGCCCAGGCGCTGGTCCATCTCGATCACCTCGTCCGGGCTGACCCCCAGGCGGCGGGCCAGCAGTTTGGGCTGGGGATCGAACCCCTGTTCGATGAGGGCCTGCTTTTCCTTCTTGAGCTTGAAAAAAAGCTTGCGCTGGTTCTGGGTGGTGCCGATCTTCACCAGGCGCCAGTTGGCCATGATGAAACGGTAGATGTAGGCCTTGATCCAGAAGGCCGCGTAGTAGGAAAACTTGACGTTCTTGTAAGGGTCGAACTTCTTGACGGCCTGCATCAGGCCCACGTTGCCCTCCTGGATCAGGTCGAGCAGGTTCTGCATCCAGATGTTCTGGAAGTCCAGGGCGATCTTGACCACCAGGCGCAGGTTGGCGGTGATCAGCTTGAAGGCCGCGTCCGGGTCGTTCTCCTCGAAGACCTTGACCGCCAGGGCGTATTCTTCTTCACGGGTCAGCAGGGGGTAACGCCGGATCTCGGCCAGGTAGCGCTGCAGCGGGTCGAGGCGGACCAGGTTGGCGCCGGACCGGCCGGCCGGCAGGGCCTTTTTGTCTTCCAAGTCGGTTGGCATGCGGTTTAGAGCCACCTGCGGCGGCGAAAGGATCCGATCACGGTCGGGGCCAGGATCTCGACCAGGGCCGGAAGGCCGCCTACCCCCGGCGCCACTCGAGCTGCGGCATCCATCTGAACGCCGTCCCGGCCCCCCGGTAACGACGGTTAAAGGTATAAACAGGGCGGCCATGATGGTCAAGGCCTGGATGGCCTGGCACATGCCCCGGCACAGGGGGGGGCTTGCGGACGACCGAGGGGCCATGCGAGGCTTGCCCGTCGTGAATGGCGCATCCCCACCGCGGATGGAGGTGCGGGCGCGTTTCGGCGAGGCGCCCGGCGGTCACGGCACCGCGGGCGGCGGCGGGGCGGCGGGGCGGTCGCCGGCCAGCATGCGCAGGGGCACCTCGCGCCGGGCGTCACCGGCCAGGTAGACCGTCTGGGAGGGAAAGGCGAACTCGATCCTTTCGGCGGCGAAACGGCGCAGGATCTCCAGGCAGGTGGCCTGGAGCCAGTCCTGATAGGCCCACCAGTCGGGCGGGTGGTACCAGAGCACCACCGTCACGTTCAGGCTCCAGTCGTTGAACCCGTTGAAGTAGACCCGCGGCGGCCAGTCCGGGTGCATCCCCTCGTGGTTCGCCAGCAGTTGGCGCAGGATCTCCACGGCCCGCCCGACCTTGTCCGGAGGGGTGTCGTAGGGCAGACCGATCTGGGTCAGCCAGCGGATGTTGGGCCGCCGGCCGATGTTCTCCAGGGTCGAGTTGACCACCTTTTCGTTGGGAATCGAAACCAGATGGCCCGTCAGGGTGCGGATGCGCGTGCTGCGAAACCCCACCGATTCCACCGTGCCGTCCTGGCCTTCGATGACGATCCGCTCGCCCACCTGGAACGGCTTGTCGAAGAGGATGGTCAGGGTGCCGAAAAAATTGCCGATGGTGTCCTTGGCGGCCAGGGCCACGGCCAGACCGCCGATCCCCAGGGAGGCCAGCAGGGGGCCGATCTGGACTCCGGTCAGGTTCTGCAGCACCATGACCGCCCCCAGGGCGCCGATGAAGATGCGCAGGGTCTTGCCCACCAGGGGGGCGAGCATGTCGTCGATGGTGCTGGCGCTGGCCGCGGCCCAGCGCCGCAGGCGCTCGTCGAGCAGCTGCACCAGATTGAGCAGAAACCAGAAAAGGGCCAGAATCCCGCCGATGTCGGCCGCCCGCTGGGCCACCAGGTGGACCACGCCGGCGTCCCGGTCCTCCTGGAGCTGGACCAGCAGCGGCGCCAGGGCCAGATAGACGCCGTAGATCCAGACGAAGAGGGACATGGGCCGGATCAGAGCCCGCAGCAAAAGACGCCGCCAGAGGTTTTCGGGGCCGGGTTCGGCCTCCATGCGCTGCTGGCGGTGCACGAGAAACCAGCGCAGGATCCGCTCGGCCAGGACCACGGCGAAAATCATCGCCAGGCTGATGAGCAGCTTGAGCCAACTGATGTCCAGCAGGACCGGCGCGTTGATCCAGCGCCCCAGGCGCGCGGCCGCCCGCGCTCCGAGCCTGTCGATGCCCCGGGAGATGCGTTCGCCGGCGGCGTCGATGCTGTCGGTTTTGACCACCCCGGTACGCTCGGCCGGGGTCTCGGAGGCGGCGGCGGCCGGCGGCGCCGGGTCGGCGCCCCGGACAGGGGCGGCCAAGGCCGCCAGGCAGATCAGGAGGACGGTCAGGCAGGCGCCCCAAAAACGAGGCGCGCGGGCGCTCCGGGATTGCCTTTCGAGGCGGCGGGCCGGGGGCCAGACCGCGGGTGCCCCGGGTTGTCCGGCGCCCAGGGACGCCGGCCGCCGGAGGGGCGGGTTGTTCGCGGCTGCGGGTCGAAATTCGGAGAGGGCCAAACGGACGGAACGGATGCCGCCCGAGGCGCCGTCATCGGGGGCTGGTTTTGTGAGCATGCCTTCCTATAGACCACATCCGGCGCCATTTTGCAAGGCTCGCGCCGGCGCCCGTACCCCGGGGGGCCATGGTCGCAGGGAGGCGCGGTGGCGATCCCGGAACTCGGGATGCACGTCTGGCGACCGGGCCGGAGAGAAATCGCCTCAGGTGCCGATCAGCCTTTCGAGGAGCTTCCAATCGATGGCGGCCAGCAGCTCCCGGGCCCTTTCCTCTTCGGCCTGGACCCGCACCAGGACGGTCTGGACCCGCGTATGGGGCAGATCGGCCCGGGGCAAAGCTTCCATGAAGGCCTCGTCCCCTTCGCCGCTGAGCTGCCAGCCGGGGCCCAGAAACACGAAGCTGACCCCTTCCTGCCAGCCGAAATCCGGATCCAGGTCGCCCTCGGTGCGGTAGACCGGATGACCGGCCACCGCCTCGGTCTCGGCAAAGGGCGCCATAAAGGATTCCACCGTCACGTTGGCCATCACGGTGATCTCGGCCCGGGCATCACGCCCCTCACGGCAGGAGTCCCCGGCTTCGTCCGCCGCCGGCGCCCCGTCGGCCGGGATCTGGGCCGGATTTTGCCAGACGACGGTGTAGGTGACCCAGAAAGGTTCGTTTTCCGTGCCGCTGCCCACTGTTTCGAGCCGCTCGAAGTCGGTCTTTTCCACCACGGTCCAGCCCTGGGGACCCCGGGCGGGCACGGCAGCTTCCAGGGCCTTGAAGACCCGCTGGTAGAAGGCCTTTTCGGCGTCGCTGGCCGGCCGGGATTCGCCCTCGGCCCAGGCCGGGACCAGCGGTACCCATAGGGAGAAGACGGTGATCAGGGCGATTGTGGCGCTGCGACCAAACATGGGGCCTCCGGCTGGCGAAAAATTGATCTGCTACCGCTTTGGCCATGTCTCATACGCCGGAGGCACGCGAAACTCAATGGGGAAAAATCGATAGGCCCGCGCCCCCTTCCGGGGGTAGCGCACCAGCTGGGGTTGCCCCCGCGGAAAAAGTTGCATACGGTAGCCCCCGACGGCCGGCCGCCGGATGGCGCCCCGGCCGCCAGGGACGCCAACGGAACCCCGCAGGAGGGCATATGCCGTTCACAATGGAACAACTTCTCGCGCTTCTCGCCCGCATCGCCCCCAACCGCTACCTCCAGGCCCTTCTGGTCATCCTGCTCTTCTATACCCTGGCCAAGATCGTGGACCTGATCATCGGCCGCTACGTACGGCGCTGGATTGCCTTGACCCACTTCACCCTGGATGACCAGATCGTGGACATCCTTCACAAACCGGTCTTTGTCAGCATCATGCTCGTCGGGCTGGCCCTGGCCGCCGAACGCATCGATCTGCCCGCCCAGGTGGCCTTCATCACCAAGGGGGGAATCAAGAGCGTGGCCATCTTCCTGTGGGCCGCGGCGGCCGGAAAGCTGCTCAAGATGGTCCTCGGGGTGGTGAGCCGGGATCAGCGGCGTTTCGCCTTCGTCCAGGAACGGACCCTGCCGCTGTTCAGCAATCTGATCGCCATCGTGGTGGTGGTCCTGGCCATCTATTTCGTCTTTCTGGCCTGGAACATCGATGTCACCGCCTGGATGGCCTCGGCCGGCATCCTCGGTCTGGCCATCTCCTTTGCCGCCAAGGACACCCTGGCCAACCTCTTTTCCGGGGTCTTCATCGTGGCCGACGCCCCCTACAAGATGGGCGATTTCATCGTGCTCGACTCGGGCGAACGCGGGGAGGTGACCCATATCGGCATCCGCAGCACCCGCCTGTTGACCCGCGACGACGTGGAAATCACGGTGCCCAACTCGATCATGGGCAATGCCAAGATCACCAACGAGTCGGGCGGCCACCACGAGAAGTACCGTCTCCGGGTCAAGGTAGGGGTGGCCTACGGCTCGGATCTGGACAAGGTCCACGCCGTGCTCGAGGACGTGGCCCGGACCCATCCGGACGTGTGCCGCGAGCCGGCCCCGAGGGTTCGTTTCCGCGCCTTCGGCGATTCGAGCCTGGACCACGAACTGCTCTGCTGGGTGGAAAAACCGGTCCTGCGCGGCCGCACCCTGCACCGGCTCAACACCGCCGTCTACAAGCGTTTCAGGGCCGAAGGGATCGAGATCCCCTTTCCCCAGCGCGACGTCCATCTCAGGTCGTGAGCGCCGCGCCGGCCAAGGGTCACAGGGCGGCCAGCAGCGCCTTGAGGTAGCGCCAAAATTTGCCCACCGAAGCGATCTCCACCCGCTCCTGGGGGGAATGGGGATCGCGCAGGTTCGGACCGATGGCCACCATCTCCAGGTGGGGATACACCTGGCCGATCAGTCCGCATTCCAACCCCGCATGCATGGCCCCCACCCGAGGGCCGCGGCCGAAAAGACGGCGGTAGGTTTCCGCCGCCGCGCCCCGCAGGACGGCATCGGCGCGCGGGATCCAGGGCGGATAGGCGCCGTGAACGCTGACTGCGGCCCCCGCCAGTCGTGCCGCGGCGGCCACCTGGGCGTGAACGGCCTCCAGCCGGCTATCCACCAGGGAGCGCTGCTTGGTGGAAACGGTCAAACGGTGCTCGCCGGTGGCCACCGCGGCCAGATTGTTGGAGGTCTCCACCAGACCGGAGTCGGCGGCGCTCATGGCCAGGACCCCATGGGGCAGGACCAGAAGCAGGTCGAGAACGGCGCGCTGGCTGGCTTGGGTGAGAATCCGCGGCCGAATCTCGCGGTCTGCGTCCTGCACATCGATCTTCAGCCCCGGTTCGATGCCCGCGTACTCCCGGCCCAGCAGCGCTTCCCAGTGGGCCACGGCTTCGGTCAGCAGCGCCCGGCGCCCCGCCGGGTAGCCGATCACGGCCCGGGCTTCCCGGGCCAGGGCGTTGGGGGAAAACCCGGCCTCCAGGGCGCCCAGGCGAACTGCCAGCCGCGTTTCGAGGTCCGCGACCAGGCGCGCCAGAAGGCGGATCGGATTGGCCCGCCCGCGGTGGATATCCATCCCCGAATGGCCGCCCAGCAGCCCCCCCAGGCAGATGCGCGCCGCGGCCCGGTCCGCCGGGAGCGCCGCCGTTTCGACGGCCAGCGACAGCAGGGTGCCGCGGCTGCCGGCGCAGCCGACGATGAGGGTATCGTCGCATTCGGCATCCAGGTTGATCAGAAACCGCCCCTGGAGCCACCCCGGTTCCAGCCCACGGGCCCCGCGCATGCCGGTTTCCTCGGCCACGGTAAAGAGCAGTTCCAGGGGGCCGTGGGGCAGGGTCCGGTCCTCCATGAGGGCCATCATGGCCGCCACCCCGATGCCGTTGTCCGCCCCCAGGGTGGTCCCCCGGGCCCGGAGCCATCCGTCCCGGCCCACCTGGAGGCGCAGCGGGTCGCGGGCAAAATCGTGGGGCCAGTGGCCGTGCTTCTCGCAGACCATGTCCAGGTGCGCCTGGACCACGATGCCCGGGCGGGCTTCCCGGCCCGGAACGGCCGGCTTGCGCACCAGGAGGTTGCCGGCCGCGTCGGTCTGGTGCTCCAGGACGCAGGCCTGGGCCATGGCGATCAGGACCGCGCGCAGGGCCCCTTCGTCGCCGGACCCGTGAGGAATGGTCGCCAGGTGCGCGAAATGGCGCCACAGGGATCGGGGGGCCAGATGGTCGAGTGACATGGCGATACCTGCCCGATGGGGGTCAACCGCCGGCGCGGACCGCCGTCAAGATGGCGCCGGGCGCCGTGACGGCGGCCACCGGGGGCCCCGGGTCATCCCGGTCAGGAGAAGCCCGGATCCGGGGGGAGTCCGGCACGCGCCGACATGGCCCGCACCAGCTGGTCGCAGTGTTCGTTGTGGACGACGCCGGCGTGGCCCGGCACCCAGACGAAGGCCACGTCGTGCCGCCGGCAAAGGGCCAGCAGCCGCCCCCACAGGTCGGCGTTGCGCGCCGGCTCGGTGCGGGTGCGCATCCATCCTTGGGCCTCCCAGCGCGCGGCCCAGCCCTTGGTGATGCCGTCCACCACGTAGCGCGAATCGGTGTGCAGCCGAACGGCACTGGGGGCCTCGAAATAGTCCAGGGCCATGATGGCCGCGGTCAGCTCCATGCGGTTGTTGGTGGTAAAAGAAAACCCGCCGCTGAGCTCGGTGGGCGGGTCGCGGTCCAGAATCACCGCGGCCCATCCCCCCGGGCCGGGATTGTTCAGGGCGCCGCCGTCGGTATACACCTCGACCCGCGGCAGGCCGTCGGCGAGGGCCGCGGCCGGCCGGGCCGAGGCTGCGGAACCGGCGTTCGGTCCGCCCCGGCGCACGAAGGCCCGGGCCTCCTCCAGGGTGGCGAACCCCTTGTAGCGCGCCCCGGCAAAGCCCGCCACCTGCACCTGGGCCCCCTGGGGGCCGAACCACGACGTGTAGACCCCCGTCCGGCGGCCCCGCGCCACGGCGTAGTACTTCTTGGCACTCATCGCTTCTCCTGGTCCTCAAAGGATAAGGCCGCGGGCCCCGTGGCCATCAGATGGGGCCGGCTCCAGGGGCGCGGCGACGCAGCCGCGGGCCGGGCCCGCAAGGGGCAGATCCCGCGCCGGCAGGCCGCGCAGTCGGGGTCCAGACAGGGATCCATGTGTACCACGAGGCTCACCGGGTCCGGAAAGCATTCACCCACCAGCCGCTCCAGGTGCTTGGCCTCGTCGTGGGCCGCCTCGAGGCTCAGGTCCCGGGGCAGAATCAGGTGCAGACTGAGGTGCACCATCCGGCCCGAACGCCGGCAGCGCAGTTCGTGGATGTCGATCCAGGACGGCCGCCGCCGTTTCTCCAGATGCGCCGCCAACCGGTCCATCAGAGCCGGATCGGCGGCGTCCATCAAGCCGGAAACGGCCTGGCGCACCAGCCGATAGCCGGTGATCAGGATCTGAAGCCCCACCAGGCAGGCCACCAGCCCGTCGAGCCAGTACGCTCCGGTGGCCTGGACCACCAGCAACCCCACCAGCACCCCGGCCGAGGTATAGACGTCGGTGAGCACGTGACGGCCGTCGGCCTCCAGGGTCAACGAGCGGGTGCGCCGGCCGATGCGCAGCAGCAAAATTCCCAGCAGGGCATTGACCAGGGCCGCGGCCAGCAGCAGCCAGAGGCCCGTTTCGACATGCGTGATGGGCTGGGGGACCAGGATGCGCCGGCCGCCGGTGTAGAATATGCCCAGGGCCGCCAGCACGATCAGGGCCCCTTCGAAGCCGGCCGAAAAGTATTCGATCTTGCCGTGGCCGTAAGGGTGGCGCTCGTCCGGGGGCCGGTCGGCGATCCAGACGCTGGCCAGGGCAAAGCCGCCGGCCACCACGTTGATGATCGACTCCAGGGCGTCGGAGAGAATCGCCGAGGAGCCGGTGAGGTGCCAGGCCCAGAACTTGACGGCCATCAGGGCCCCGGCAACGGCCAGGGAAAGACCGATGGCGCCCAGGCGGGTGCGCTGTTCGCGGCGCGATTCCATAAAAAGAATTGACAGGACCGGTTTGCGGACTTAATGAGTATATGCTCGTAACAAACCTGAACCGCCACCTTGACGGTGGCCCTGGAGGGTAGCAGAAATGAGTAAAATTGCAATCAGTTGTGATGAGCCCAGTCTTGACGCCCAGGTGGATCCGCGATTCGGACGCGCCGCGGGGTTTCTCATCGTCGACCCGGACACCATGACCTTCACCTACCAGGAAAACGGCCAGGCCCAGGCCATGGCCCGGGGCGCCGGGATCCAGGCGGCCGAAACCATCATCCGGGCCGGCGCCAGAGCGGTGCTCACCGGCTACGTCGGCCCCAAGGCCTTCCAGGCCCTGTCCGCCGGGGGGGTTCAGATCGTCCAGGACCTGGCCAACCTGACGGTGCGCCAGGCCGTGGAGCGCTACAAGGCGGGGGACATCGCCCTGGCCCAGGAGCCCAACAGCCAGGCCCACGGTGGCGGGGGCCGCCCCGGCGCCGGCATGGGCGGCGGGGGCCGCGGGGGCGGCGGCGGGAGGTGGCGATGAAGATCGCCGTGGCCAGCGGCAAGGGCGGCACGGGCAAGACCACCGTGGCCGCCAGCCTGATTCACGTTTGGCCCGATCCGGTGGCGGCCATGGACCTGGACGTGGAGGCCCCCAACCTGCACCTGTTTCTGCATCCGGAGGAAATCGGACGGTGCCGGGCCTTCATGGAAATCCCCGAGCCGGACGAAAGCCGGTGCACCTTTTGCCGCAAATGTTCGGACATCTGCCAGTTCGCCGCCGTCAAGGTCTTGGGCGAGGTATTGATGGTCTTTCCCGAGATGTGCCACGGCTGCGGCGGCTGTCTGGCCGTCTGCCCGGAAGGCGCCCTGAGACCGGGGAAACGGGAACTGGGGGAGATCATCTGGGGCACGGCGGGGGCGGCGCCCTTCATCATGGGCCGTTCGCGGATCGGCGAGGCCATGAGCCCGCCGCTGATGCGCCAGGTCAAGGCCCATCTTTCCCGGATCGCCCCGCCGCAGATCGATCTGATCATCGATGCGCCCCCGGGGGTGAGCTGCCCGGCGGTCAACGCGGTGATGGACGCCGATGTGATCGTGCTGGTGACCGAACCGACGCCTTTCGGGGCTTTCGACCTCGGACTGGCCTTCAAGGCCTTCGCCCCCCTGGGCAAGCCCATGGGGGTGGTGGTCAACCGGGCCGGGATCGGCGAAGATGCGGTCTACCGCCTGTGCGAACGCCAGAAAATCGCCGTGCTGGCCGAGATCCCATACGACCGGGCCATCGCCGAAGCCTATGCCGAAGGAAGGGTGGTGGCCGACGCGGTGCCCGCGGTGCGTGGCATCGTCGAGGCCCTGGCGCGGCAGCTGCAGGCCATGGACCGCCCCGCCCCCAAGGAGGTCCTCCATGGATGAAATCGTGATCCTCAGCGGCAAGGGGGGAACCGGCAAGACCTCCCTCACGGCCGCATTGGCCCAGGTGGCGCAGCCGGCGGTGATCTGCGATCTGGATGTGGATGCGCCGGACCTGCACCTGCTGCTGGCCCCCCAACGCCTGGAGACCCACGTCTTCCAGTCGGGCCATGAGGCGGCCATCCGCCCCGAGGACTGCACCCAATGCGGCATCTGCGCCCAGATGTGCCGCTACGATGCCGTCATCCCGGCCCAGGCGGCGCCCACCATCGACCCCCTGCACTGCGAAGGGTGCAAGGTCTGCGTGACCTTCTGTCCGGCCGGCGCCATCGACTGGCGGCCGCGTACCTGCGGTGAGTGGTACCATTCCAGAACCCGATTCGGCCGGATGGTTCACGCGCAGCTCTACCCGGCGCAGGAAAACTCCGGGCGTCTGGTGGCCCTGCTGCGCCAGCAGGCCCAGGAGCTGGCCCGGCAGCAACGGATTCCCCTGATCCTGTCGGACGGTCCCCCGGGGATCGGCTGCCCGGTGATCAGCTCTCTGTCCGGCGCCTCCTTCGCCGTCATCGTCACTGAGCCGACACCTTCCGGACGCCACGACCTGGCGCGCATCGTGGACCTGTGCGCCCACTTCAAGGTGCCCGCCGGCGTGGTGGTCAACAAGTACGACCTCAGTGCCCCCCGCGCAGAAGAGATCGCGGCCGACTGCGCCGCCAGGGGGCTGGCGCTGCTGGGCCGGCTGCCTTACGATCCGGCCGTGACCGCGGCCATGGTGGCCCGCCAAACCCTCACCGAGTTCGCCCCCGGGGGCCTGGGGGAGCAGGTCGGCCGGATCTGGCAGGCCGTCGCGGCCCGTCTGGGCCTGCCCCAAGCCGCTTGACAAGGGAATTTTTTTGGATAATGAACGGATCACTTTTTTCAGCAACACATCATCGCGACAAGTCAAAGGAGCAGGTTATGAACACGATTGTTGCCATCCCGTCTTCCGCTCCCGGCGGCCTGGAGGCCGGCATCGGGGCCCATTTCGGCCACTGCGATCTGTACACCCTGGTGGCCGTCCAGGACGGGCAGGTCAGGGAGGTCAAGGTGATTCCCAACGTCCCCCATCAGCAGGGCGGGTGCATGGCCCCGGTGCAGTACCTGGCCCAGCAGGGCGCCAGGGCCCTCATCGCCGGCGGCATGGGGCTCCGTCCCCTCATGGGGTTTCATCAGGTGGGCATCCAGGTCTTTTACGGCGGCAATGCCCAGAGCGTGGGCGAGGCGGTGGACGCCTTCGTCGCCGGCCGCCTGCCCCAGTTCAGCCAGGAACACACCTGCGGCGGAGGCGGCGGTCACTGAACAGTGGCCCGCGTCAGGACGGATCGCCCTTTGCGGCCCTCTTGGACAGGAAACGATGGACACTCCCCACGGCACCCGAGAAGCGCACCCCAGCGAGCCGGACCACGACCACGCCCACGACTTGGAGGGGCTGGATCCCCGGTTCTTCGCCCATGCCCAGATGCCCTGCAACGTCGGCAGGCCGACGCGCTGGGACGGCCGGGCCTTGGGGGTGGGGGTCTGCGGGGATTCCATCGAAATCTTCATCGAGGTGGCCGATTCCCGGTTGAACCGCATCCGGCACCTGCCCAAGGGTTGCGTCTACACCGTGGCCTGTGGCAGCGCCGTAAGCAAACTGGTCCAGGGAAAACCGCTGGAAGCGGTGTTGCAGATCCAACCCGAAGACGTGGCCCGGGAACTGGGCGGCCTGCCCGCCGACCACATGCACTGCGCCAACCTGGCGGTGAACACCCTGGGAGAGGCCCTGGACGACTACTACCGCCAGGTCTGGGGCCGGCCCGCGAAGGCCGAAGGCCGCTGAAGGAGACCCCCATGCCGATTTACGATGTCATCTGCGATCAGTGCGGAAAGGGAAGCGAAGTGCTGGTCACCGGTTCGGCCGAGAGCCCGGTCTGCCCCCACTGCGGGGGCACCCGGCTGCGCAAGCTGATGAGCCCCACCTCGAGCCTCACCGGACGCACCGGCCAGGCCCTGCCGGGGGCCGGAGACACCACCTGCTGCGGCAGCCATCCGGGCCATGCCGGCTGCGCCGGGCCGGGCTCGTGCTGCGGCAAGGCCAACCCTTGAACCGCCGGGGGCCGACTCGGGTTCCGGCAAGAGGCGAGATCACGTCATGTGGCAGATCCTGATGGTGACCGAGGCCATGGACCATTTCAAGGATGCCGTCGCACCGGCGCGCGCCGAGGGTCGCTGCGGCGTGCGCTGGGCCGGCGGGTTCCAGGCCGCGCTGGACGCCCTGGGCCAGCGCCGGCCGGATTTGGTCGTCATCGACGCGGAGGTCGGCGGCCGCCAGGGCCTGGCGCTGTGCCGGGAACTGATGCAGACCGACGCCTTCGTCAACCTGGCCCTGGTGAGCGATTTGGATGACGACGCCTTCCACGAGGCCAGCGAAGGTCTCGGGCTGGTGGGCCGTCTGCCGCGGCATCCGACACCCGCCGATGTCGACGGCCTGCTCAAACGACTGGCCGCCATCTATCCGCCCTTGTGAATCCCTAGTCCCCCCCGGGGTCCGGATCCCGCCCGTCCGACCCTCGTTACCGCCGGCCGAGGCATCCCGGTCCGAGGATCCAGCGATGGGATATTGCGCCCAACATCGGAAGGTCTTGGCCCGCCAGGCGCCGGGGGACCGGAGCGCCAGCGGCGCCCCGGCCAGCGCGGCCGTCGACCGGCCGGCCGAGGCCGCGCAGGACGCCCCCTGGATCCTCTGCCGGGCCTGCCGGCGGGCCGTCACCCGTCTGACCGAAGCCTTGGACATGAACGGGGCGCCGCATCACACCTTCGCCAACCCCCACGGGATCGTCTTCGAGATCGGTTGTTTCCGTTCGGCGCCGGGATGCATGCCGGTGGGCGGGGCCAGCGCCGAGTTCAGCTGGTTCAGCGGCTATCGGTGGCGGGTGGCGCTCTGCGGCCGATGCCTGGGGCACCTGGGCTGGCGCTTTGAGCAGGGCGACAGCTTTTACGGTCTGATCCTGGATCGACTCCTCTTTCCCGCCTGATCCCGCCTATCCACGGTCCCGGATCAGCCCTTCCTGAACCGTGGCCGCCGCCAGATCCCCCTGGCGGGTGAAGACCCGGCCGAGATTCAACCCCCGGGCGTGGGCTGCGCTGGGGCTCTCCATGACGTACAGCAGCCAGTTGTCCATGCGAAAGGGCCGATAGAACCACATGGCGTGATCCAGGCTGGCCACCTGCATGCGCGCCTCCCAGTAGCTGCGCCCGTGGGGATAGAGGCTGGTGGAGACCAGGCCGAAGTCCGAGGCATAGGCCAGCAGGTAGCGATGCACCGTCGGATCCTGGGGCATGTCACCCCGGGTCCGAAACCAGGCCATCCGCCGGGGAGGCCGTGCTTCGGGGGCGAACGGGTTGACCGGATCGACGGGCCGGATTTCGATGGGCTTGTGGCAGAGAATCTTGTCGCGGATGGCGGGCGGAATCCGGTCCTGAACCCGGCGGGCCATCTCCAGCTCGGATTCGAGCGCTTCGGGAGGGGGCACCCCCGGGGGCATGGCATCCTGGTGGGAGAAGCCCGGCTCGTCGATCTGAAACGAAGCCGACATGGAAAAGATGGCCCGTCCCCGCTGGACCGCCACCACCCGCCGGGTGGTGAAGCTGGTGCCGTCGCGGATGCAGTCGACCTGGTAGACGATGGGGCGCTGGGCATCGCCGGGCCGCAGGAAATAGGCGTGCAGGCTGTGGGCCTGTCGCCCGCGGGGTACGGTCTGGGAAGCGGCCGAAAGGGCCTGGCCCAGGACCTGCCCGCCGAACACGGCCCCGAAACCCAGGTCCTGGCTCTGTCCGCGGAAGATGTTCTCCTCGATTTTTTCCAGCTTGAGCAGCCGCAGCAGCTGGGTCAAAACGTCGATGGGGTGGCAGGTCGACATGGATCCCTCCGTTTCGGA
Source organism: uncultured Desulfobacteraceae bacterium (assembly GCA_937982505.1). Lineage (GTDB taxonomy): Bacteria > Desulfobacterota > Desulfobacteria > Desulfobacterales > UBA2174 > UBA2174. The sequence continues at coordinate 16,076 of CALJLV010000108.1, forward strand.
GCGGTGCCGTGAACGTGACCCAAAACGGGTCGGGGTCACAACGCCCGCAAGGCATCATACGCCATCCGGGCCAAGGGGAAAAGAGACGGCCGCCAGGGAGGCGATTGACATGTCCCGCCGGATTGCTTACCCTCGCCGCCTGCCGATCCGGACCGCCATGGCACGGATCCCGGGGGCGCCGGAGGGATGAAGGCCGGCCTTTCCGGAGCGGATGCCCTCTTCCCGAAGCCGGATCGACCGGACCACTCGACGCTTCGCACACGGACCACGCGCCATGCCACTTGCCGCCCGCGCCAATCTGCCCATGATCTTCGCCCTGACCCTGGTCCATTTTACCGGGGACTTCTACAGCGCCTTCATCGGCCCCCTCTTTCCGGCCTTCGTGGACAAGCTCGGCCTGGCCCTGACCCAGGTGGGCATCGTGGCCGGCACGGCCCGCTTCCTGGCCTTCATCGTCCAGCCCACGGTGGGCTATTTCGCCGACCGCTTCCAGTCGCGCGTCTTTCCGCTGGGCGGGATGGCCCTGGCGGTGGGGTTCATCCCCCTGGCCGGGGTGGCGCCGAACTTCTGGATCCTGCTGCTGGTGGTGGCCGCCGGATCCGTGGGGTCTTCCATGTTCCACCCTTCGGTGACCGGGATGGTGCCCCTCTTTGCCGGCCGGCAGGCGGGCCTTTGCATGTCGATCTTCAACACCGGCGGCACCTTCGCCTTTGCCGTGGGGCCGGTCTGCGTCACGGCCTTCGTGGCCCGCTTCGGTCTGGAAGCCCTGCCCTGGACCATGATCTTCGGGCTGGGGGTTCTGGCCTACCTTTACCGGGTGCTGCCGATGCCCCAGAGTGAAGGGCTGGCGGCCCTGGGCTTCCGCCGGGCCCTGAAAGACTCCCTGGGCCATGTCTGGCGGGTCCTGGTGCTCATCTGGCTCGTGATGGTGCTGCGCGCCCTGGTGGGCCAGTCCTTTCTGACCTTCATGCCGGTCCTGATGGTTCAGGAAGGCCATTCGCTGACCACCGCCGGCACCTGGCTGGCCCTGTTCACCGTGGCCGGCACCGCGAGCGGACTGATGGCCGGGCACCTGGCCGACCGGGTCGGGTTCAAGCCGGTCTTCCTCGCCATCCATCTGTCCATGACCCCGGCCCTGTTCTTTCTGATGGCCTGCAAGGGGGCCTGGGTCCATTTGGGCGCCTTCGTGGCCGGATTCGCCGTGCTGGCCTCCATGCCCCTGGGGGTGGTCATGGCTCAGCAGCTCGCGCCCCGGGGCCGCGCCATGGTGGCCAGCCTGATGATGGGCCTGGCCTACGGGCTGGGGGGTCTGTTCACCCCTGCCGTGGGATGGATGGCCGATCATTTCGGAGCGCGCGCCGTGCTGGCCGGGGTGGCCTGGATTCCGGTCCTGACCGTCTTTCTGGTGATGCGCTTTCCCAGGGTCAAACCGCAAACCGCCTGACGCCCGGCGCTTGAATCGCGACCCGGGCAGCGCCTGGCGTTTGACGGCCGACGGGGCGCAATGCCAGTCCCCCGGCCAGAAATCCCCCTCGTGGCCCCCGGGTCGGGGCCCGGGACGCATTCCAGAAACACGCCGTGATGCCTTGGGCAAGTGTGCAGCCTTGCCGGCTTTGGGTTGAGCCGTGGGATTTGGACTTGCAAATCTGAACCGTTGCCCTATAGTACGACCCGGTTGTGCTAGGCGGGGAGTTAGCGGTGCCCTGTACCCGAAATCCGCTTTACGCGGGGCTGAATCCCCCCTCGAGAACTGGCGCCGACCGCAAGGGTCACACTGCCCGGTCGCCGCGCAACAGACGGTTACGAACCTCGTCAGGTCCGGAAGGAAGCAGCGATAAGTAATGCGGTCTGTGTCGCGGATCGATCCCGGGCACGCCCGTGGCCATCGCGGCCCCGGCAACGGTACGACAGGGGGTGCACAACCACGCTCCCCTTCTTTTTTCAGGCCCCCCCGGACGCCCTGCGCCAGGAGGGGGCCCCTGCAGCGCCCCGAAAATCCGTTGGATACCCGCTTCGAGACGCCCCGCGGGACGCTCTGCACCCGGTCCGCACCCGGTCTCAACCGTCTTGATTCTGAAATATTTTGAACTGCTTGGGCCCTGTTCTGCCTCGCTTGACATCAAAGCCAAGCGTATTATTGTTTGTCCACTTGTCAACGGCCCCTGTGATTGCTGACCGAATCTGAGGAGAAACGCGATTCCGATGGCGACCCCCAAGAAAGCCGTCCTGCGCGATGCGCCGCGCGGAACAACCGCCGAGAACGATGAAGGCCTGAAGGCGCCGGACACTGCCGTGGCGCCCGGGGCGGAAGCGGCCCCGCAGGCCCGGCAACCGTCCAGCGGGGACGAACCGGCCCCGGATCTGGCCGAGGCCCTGGCGGCCAAGAGCCGTGAGGCTCAAGAAAACTACGACCGCATGCTGCGCGTCTCGGCCGAATTCGAAAACTACAAGAAGCGGATGCTGCGCGAGTGGGAAGACCAGCGTAAGTACGCCAACGAAAACCTCCTGCGGGAACTGCTGCCGGTGGTGGACAGCCTGGAGCGGGCCCTGGCGGTGGAGGTGGGCGGCGAGGTAGAATCCGGTCTGCGGGCGGGAATCGAGCTGACCCTCAAGGAGATGCTCAAGGTGCTGGAGCGCTTCGCCGTGCGCCCCATCGAGGCCGAGGGCCAGCCCTTCGACCCGAACTTTCACCAAGCCATGATGCAGGAAGAGACTGATCAGATGCCTGAAAACACCGTATTGCGCGAATTTCAAAGAGGATACACCATCCATGACCGCCTGCTGCGGCCGTCGATGGTGATTGTGGCCAAGGCCGCCGCCGGAGGGCAGGCACAAACGCCTGCGGAGGCACACGACTGAAGCCCAATCGAAACGACGATCAATTGCGACGAGTCCAGCCAAGTGCGAATTTTGAAGGAGGAATGACATGGGGAAAGTGATTGGAATCGATCTGGGCACCACCAACAGTTGCGTGGCCATCATGGAAGGCGGCGACGCCAAGGTGATCACCAATCCCGAAGGCGGGCGCACCACGCCATCCATCGTGGCGGTGACCGAAGGCGGTGAACGGCTGGTGGGGCAGATCGCCAAGCGCCAGGCCATCACCAACCCGGAGAACACCGTCTTCGGGGTCAAGCGCCTCATCGGGCGCAAGTTTTCCTCTCCCGAGGTGCAAAGCGACCTCAAGATCCTGCCCTACAAGATCGAGCAGGCCTCCAACGGCGACGTGCGCATCAACCTGCGGGGCAAGCAGCACAGCCCGGCCGAGATCAGCTCCTTCGTGCTGGCCTTCCTCAAGAAATACGCCGAGGACTACCTGGGGGAGCCGGTCAACGATGCGGTCATCACGGTGCCGGCCTACTTCAACGACAGCCAGCGCCAGGCCACCAAGGACGCCGGCAAGATCGCCGGGTTGAACGTGCTGCGGATCATCAACGAGCCCACGGCCGCCTCCCTGGCCTACGGGCTGGACAAGCGCAAGGAAGAAAAGATCGCGGTCTTCGACCTGGGCGGGGGGACCTTCGACATTTCGATTCTGGAGATCGGCGAAGGGGTCTTCGAGGTCAAGTCCACCAACGGGGACACGCACCTGGGCGGCGAGGACTTCGACCTGCGCATCGTGGACTACCTGGCCGACGAGTTCAAGAAGGATCAGGGCATCGACCTGCGGCGCGACAAGATGGCCCTGCAGCGGCTCAAGGAAGCCGCGGAAAAGGCCAAGATGGAGCTGTCCACCTCCATGGAGACGGATGTCAACCTGCCCTTTATCACCGCGGACGCCTCGGGCCCCAAGCACCTGAACATCAAGATCGGCCGTTCCAAGCTGGAGGCCCTGTGCGCCGATCTGCTCGACAAGCTGGAGGGGCCCTGCCGCACGGCGCTCAAGGACGCCGGACTGCGGGCCGACGAAATCGCCGAGGTGATCCTGGTGGGGGGCATGACCCGCATGCCGGCCGTCCAGGAGCGGGTCAAGCGGCTCTTCGGCAAGAACCCCAACCGCTCGGTCAACCCCGACGAGGTGGTGGCCATGGGTGCGGCCATCCAGGCCGGGGTGCTCAAGGGTGATGTCAAGGACGTGCTGCTCCTGGACGTGACCCCGCTGAGCCTGGGGATCGAGACCCTGGGAGGGGTCATGACGCGTCTGATCGAAAAGAACACCACCATCCCCACCCGCAAGAGCCAGATCTTCTCCACCGCGGCCGACAGCCAGCCGGCGGTTTCGATTCACGTGCTGCAGGGCGAGCGGGAGATGGCGGCGGGCAACAAGACCCTGGGCCGCTTCGAACTGGTGGGAATTCCGCCGGCACCGCGGGGGGTGCCCCAGATCGAGGTGACCTTCGACATCGACGCCAACGGAATCGTGAGCGTTTCGGCCAAGGACCTGGCCACCAGCAAGGAGCAGTCCATCAAGATCACGGCGTCTTCGGGGCTGAGCAAGGAGGAAATCGACCGGCTGATCCGCGAAGCCGAGGCCCATGCCGACGAGGACAAGAAGAAGAAGGAGCTCGTGGAGGCCCGCAACCATGCGGATGCCTTGATCTACAGCACGGAAAAGTCGCTCAAGGATCTGGCTGAAAAGGTGGACCCCGAGACCCGCCGCAAGGTGGAGGACGCCATCGGTCCGCTCAAAAAGGCCATGGAGGGCGAGGACGCCGGCGAAATTCGGCGCCTGAGCGATGCCTTGACCCAGGCGTCCCACAAGCTGGCCGAGGCGATGTATCAGCAGGCATCGGCCGGGGCGGGCGCGGACGGCGCCGCCGGGGGATCCCAGCCTGGTTCCGGCGGCCAGGCGGGCCGGGCCGATGACGATGTGGTGGACGCTGATTTCGAAGAGGTCAAGGACGACAAGAAATAGGCCGCGACGGTCGGCCCCAAAATGGCGGGAGCCCGCGGCCCAAAAGCTGCGGGCTCTTTGCGTTGCCGCAAAAGGATGAAAAAACGCCTGTCCTATCTGAAGCGTTTGCATTAGTCTGGGCCAGACACGGCTGAATAGGCGACCCCACCCCGATGCCGGAAAGGAGACCTGCCAGATGGCGACGGAATTGATCCACACCCCCTTGAAATATCTCGACCAGGCCCTTGGCCGCCTGCGCCAGTTGGGGCTGCTGCCCGAAAAGCCCGACGAGGCGCCCATCGTCGCGCTGATCGACCAGATCAGCGACTTCGCCCCGGACAAGGCCGTGGCCATTGCCCGAACCCTGGGCCACAGCACGGTGTTCAACCAGGTGGTGCGGGAGCAGATCTCCAGGATGGAGGTGGGCGAACGCTACGAGAAGATCACCGCGGCCTTCAACAGCATCCGCGACGACGCCCGGGCGATGATGGACCAGCTGGAGGACGGGCGGATCTCCACCATGGAGAAGATCCAGAACACCTGGATGCGGGTCACCCGCGGGGACATCCCCAGCCGGTTCCGGGACATCAAGGAGACCTATCTCCAGGTGTCCGCCGACACCAAGGATCAGATCGGTCGCGAGCAGAAGATCAGCGAAGCCTACCAGGACTTCCGGGCGGCCATCAAGGAGGCCCAGGTGCTGGCGTTTCAGATTCTGAAGCTGGCCGAAGCGCAGGTGGCCGACGGCAAGGCGGCCCTGGACAGGGCATCATCGGATCTGGAAACCTACGCCGGTGGCGACCGGGAGCAGGTGGCCCGGATGGAACTGCAGCGCGACGAACGGCTCAGGGAATTGCAGAACCAGGACAAGCGCTATCAGATCGCCAAGGATCTGGCCGAGAATCTCTCGGTGAGTTACAACACCACCGAGGTGGTCATGGCCCGGCTGGCCCAGTCCACCGCCGTCAAGGAGCGTGTCTATTCCCAGGCGGTGTCTTTTTTCGGCACCAACGAAACCGTCTTTACCGCCTTGAACGCCTCCTTCACCAGTCTTCAGGGACTCCACGAGAGCACCCGGACCCTGAACGCCATGAAAGACGGCGTCAACAAGAGCCTGGAAACCCTGGCCGAGGTGGGCGGCAAGGTCCAGGAGGAGGCCCTGCGGGCGGGGTACGGACCGACCCTCAAGGCCGAGTCGGTCAAGACCCTGGTGGCCGCGGTGGTCAATTTCCAGGAAAAATCCCGCGCCCTGATCAGCGAGATGCGGGAATTGGCCACCCGCAACGAAAAGGAGATCGCCGAGAGCGTGGAGGACGGCAAGCGGCGCCTAGTGCAGCTCCTGAACGCGGGGCCGGCGACCATCCATGGCTGAACAGGACGAACCCAGGCGGGATCTGTCCGAAGTGCTCCTGGCCATGGACGTGGTGGACACCCTGCGCCACCAGCAGGCCATGGTGGAGCGCGAGCTCCGGTCGACCCAGAGCGAGGCGGAGCTGGTCGAACAGCTCCGCCGCCTCTACGCCGGCCAGGGCATCGCGGTCAGCGACGAGGTGCTGCGCCAGGGGGTGCGCGCCCTGCAGGAGGAGCGCTTCGCCTACCGGCCGCCGCCCCCCGGATTCAAAACGCGCCTGGCCCGCCTGTATGTCCATCGGGGGCGCTGGGCCAGGCGGGTGGCCATCCCGCTGGTGGTGCTGGTCGCGTTGTGGGCCGGCTACCGCTTCCTGTACGCCGGACCCGCCGCGCGCGCCAGGGTCCAGCTGGCCCAGGAGGTTAACCTTCTGGGCTTCGATGTGGTCAAGATGGCCCTTGAACCCGAGGCTCGGCAAAGGGCCGAGACCCTCCAGGCCCAGGCCCTCTCGGCGGTCCAGGCCGGGAATCTGAAGGAGGCCAGGGCCGCCCGGTCCGCCCTGCAGCACCTGCAGGACCTGCTGGCGCAGGAATACACCCTCCAGGTGGTCTCGCGTCCCGGGACGCCCAGCGGCGTCTGGCGCCAGCCCGCGGACCACCCCGAACGCCGCAACTACTATCTCATCGTCGAAGCGGTGGCCCCCGACGGCCGGCGCCTCCAGGTGCCCGTGACCTCCGAGGAAGATGGCCGGCAGCGGTCCGTGACCGAGTGGGGAATCCGGGTCCCGCCGGAGGTCTACGAGGGGGTGAGCCGCGACAAGGCCGCCGACGGAATCGTGGACCAGCGGACCGTCGGGGTTAAGCCGCGCGGATCGCTCACCCCCCGGTACCAGATGAAGATCAGCGGCGGCGCCATCACCGAGTGGTAACGGAGCGACGATGCGCTACGGCAATGACACCCTGGGAATCATCGATCAGCACATCACCACGGCCCGGGCCCGGACCGACGAGGCCAGCACCCGCCTGGCCCAGCTCAACCAGCGGCTGGCCGACATCCGCGCCGAAACGAACCAGGCCTTTCGCCGCCTGGCCCGCTTTCGCCTGGACGAACTGGCGGCCACCCGGGTCATGGCCCATCTGGACGCCACCGACCAGAAGATCCTGGCTTTGCTCGATCAGCGCGCCAGCGCCGTCCGGGAAACCGAAGCGCGCCTCCAGGAGACGCTTCAGCACCAGGCCCAGCTGCAGGAACGCCGCCGTCAGGCCGCCAAAAACCGCGACGACCTGTTCAAGCAGCTCGATGACGCCGCCGCAGACGTCAGGGCGGTTCTCGGCCGCCGGGAGGACTACCGGGACCAGGAGAAACGGGCCGCCGAGGCCCAGGAACGGGTGGCGCGGGCCCAGGACAAAGCGGCCCAGGCCGAGACGGACCGCGTCGAAAAAGGACGGCCCTACGAAAACGACCCGCTGTTCATGTACCTCTGGAACCGCCGCTTTCTCAGCCCCCAATACAAGGCCCGGGGCCCGATCCGGGCCCTGGATGGCTGGGTCGCCGCATTGATCGGCTATGCCGATGCCCGCGGCAACTACCACATGCTCACCCAGTTGCCGGTTCATCTTCAGACCCACGCCGCACAGCAGGCCGCCCTTGCCGAGGCGGAAGACCAAAAACTGCGGCAGATGGAGGCCGCGGCCTTCGCCGCCGCCGGCCTGACCCAGCGGCGCCAGGCCTTGGACGAAAGCCAGGAAGCCGTGGAGAAGCTCGAAGCGCAGATCGACGCCGCGGAGCGGGAGCACGAAACGCTGCTGCAGGCCAAAACGGCGCTGGCGGCCGGATCGGATACGTTTTCCCGCGATGCCGTGGCCCTTCAAGTGGCTGAAATCCAGGATGATTCTCTGACCCAGCTCTACCTGGAGGCCCGGATGACGGCCAAGGCGGACGACGACCTGATCGTCAACCAGATCCGGGACCTGAAGGCCCAAGAGGAAAAGATCAGCGCCGAGATTCGAGAGGTTCAGGCCGAGGCGGACCGAAGCCGGCAGGGCTTCCAGGAACTGGAAGCCCTCAGGCGCCGCTTCCGGCAAAGTCAATACGATTCGGGGCATTCCTACTTTCCCGGCGGCTTTGACCTCGGCGCCCTGCTCGGCATGTTGATGGGGGGCGCAACCTCCGGCGGCGATGTCTGGGACAGGATCCAGCGGGAGCAGAAATTTCAGCGGCCCAGAACCCCGGAAAACTTCGGCGGGGGCATCTTCCCCCCCGGGCTCGGACGCGGCGGGCGCAGCGGCGGCTTCGGCGGAGGGGGATTTCGCAGCGGCGGCGGCTTCGGCGGAGGGGGATTTCGCAGCGGCGGCGGTTTCGGGGGCGGGGGGTTTCGCACCGGCGGGCGATTCTAGACCGCCGGACCCAACTACGAGAGCCGGTGAATCCATCGCGGATCCCGGCGGGAGGCACGACATGTTCCGTATCCATGATCTTCTGGGCGCGGTGGTGCAGTCCGGGACCCGCCCGGCCGCCGCACGGCGCCTGCAGCACACCCTCGGTTCGGGCCGCGCGGGGACTCCGGCGGCGGGCCTGCTGTCTTCCCTGCTCGGCGCAGACGGCCCGGGAGGCGGTCTTGGCGGCATGCTGGGCGGGATCCTGCAGGAAGCCGAACGCGCGGTGGGCGGCAAGGGCAATCTGGCCATCGGCGGGATCGGCGCATTGGCCGGTTCACTCCTCGGGGGCGGCAAAGGTGCGGCCGGCGGGGCCATCGGCGGAGGGCTGATGGCCATTCTGGGGGCCCTGGCTTTTTCAGCCCTCAAAAAGGGCGGGCAACCCGAAGCCCAGGTTCCGCTCGGCTTGAGGGCCCCGGTGGAAGTCCGGGAGGAGCGCCAGCTGGAGGAAAATGCCGCCATGGTCCTGCGCGCCATGATCAACGCGGCCAAGGCCGACGGCCAGATCGACCCGTCCGAAGTGCAGCGGATCGTGGGCAAACTCGGTGAGATGGGGATCGGCGACGAGGCGCGGGCCTTTTTGCAGACCGAAATGCAGAACCCCCTGGATACCCAGGCCCTGATCGGGGCGGCGACCGGACGCCCCGAACTGGCGGCCCAGCTCTACGTTGCCTCCCTGCTGGCCATCGAAGTGGACACGCCGGCGGAACGGGCCTACTTGCAGCAGCTCGGGGACGGCCTCGGCCTCCAAAGGGAGGTGGTCGCCCATCTGGAGGCGGCCGTGGGCCTTCAACGATAGCTTTCCTCGGGGTCCGGAAGGGAAACGTTTGGACGGGAGGACCGCGCCGTGCGGCGCCAGCGCGGCAGGAGCCGGGACGGGTTGAGGCCGTTACGGCCCGCAAAACGGGCCCTGACCGAAGCGCCGGCGGCCTTCAGGCGTATCCCAGATCCGCCAGGCGGTCCTCGTCGATGCCCAGGTAGTGGGCCACCTCGTGCACCACGGTGATCTCGATCTCCGCTTCGAGCTCCTCGAGGCTCCGGCACATCTGCTCCAGGGGCTCCTGGAAGAGATAGATGGTGTCCGGATAGAGGGGTGGATCGAAGAAGGTGGAGCGTTCGGTGAGGGGCACCCCGGTGTAGACCCCCAGCAGGGTCTCGTCGGGCGCATAGCCCATCTCCTCGAGCAGCTCGGGCGAGGGGCGGCTCTGAACCGTGATGATCATGTTGTCCAGGTGACGGCGGAACTCTTCGGGGATGCGGGCGATGGCCCGTTGGACGATCTGGTCGAACCGGCGGCGGCTGATCTTCATGGCGTAGTCTCCACGGACGAAGGTGAAGGGCCGATGTCCAATGACCAATGACCAATGACCA
>CALJLV010000109.1 GCA_937982505.1 uncultured Desulfobacteraceae bacterium
CGGGAACCAAGCACAGGGTCCTTGAACCTTGAACGCCGCGCAGCGGCTTTGAACTTTGAACGCGCCACAGGCGCCTTGAACACCCCATTAACAGGATCAACAGGAAAATTTTGAACCTGGAACCTGGAGTGCGCCGCAGGCGCTTTGAACGCCGCCCATCAGGCTTCGGGCCTTTGATTCTTGACAAGGCAGGAAAAGATTTGTACGGTTTCAAGACGTACAACCGCAAAGGAGCCTGAACATGCCCCAGATTCTTGTCAAAGACAACAGCCGGGTGTCGCTGAGAATTCCGGCCAAGGATAAAGCGCTGTTGGTGCGTGCGGTGGCCCTGCAGCAGACGAGTTTGACCGAATTTGTCCTCCGGCATGCGGTGGAGGCGGCCCGAACGCTGATCGATCAAGCCGAGAGAGTCTCCCTCAGCGAACGGGACAGCCTCCGGGTCCTCGAACTGTTGGAATCCCCCCCGAAGCCGAATGAGAAGCTAATGAAGGCGGCCCGTGGCCTCCCCGAGGCGCCGTGACCCTGCCTGCCTGGCATGAAGAACCGATTTCGGCAACCCATGACCGCAACACCTTTGACTGCGGCGATGCGGTCCTGAATACGTTTTTGCGCCATCATGCGCGCCAGAGCCATGAGCGCGGCGGGGCAAAAACGTTTCTGGCCATCGTCGACGATGATCGCAAACCAATTCTCGGTTTCTACAGCCTTGCACCGGCATCCGTGGTTTATGAAAGTGCGCCGGTTTTGATCAAGAGAGGCTTGGCGCGTCATGATGTCCCCGTATTCAGACTGGCAAGGCTGGGCGTGGACCGCACGGTTCAAGGATGCGGCCTTGGTGGGCAACTGCTGATGGCGGCAGGTCGCCGATGCCTCCGGGTGGCGACCGAGGTCGGCGGGGTGGCGCTGCTCATCGACGCCAAAAACGAGCGCATTGCTCAATGGTACGGGAGCTTCGGTGCTCTCCAGCTCCTTGACCGACCGCTTTCATTGCTCTTGCCCCTGAAGACCATCCATGACGCACTATCCAAAGCAGGGAAAGACTGGGGGCGGAGGTCGGAGGTCGGAAACTGCCTGAAGACGGAGGACAGACGACAGAGGGCGGAAGTCGGGGGTCGGAAGTCGGAGGTCGGAGGTCGGAGGTCAGAGGTCGGAGGTCGGAGGGCGGGAAGGAAGGGCTGTGGTGTTATTCAAACAACTCCGAATGGGCGCCAAGCCGGGCAAGCCTGAGTTCGAAGTCGGAGATCGTGTAAATCAATAGCCAGTCCGGTTCAATGTGGCATTCGCGGAAATCCCGCCATTCTCCTTTGAGCTTGTGATCTTTGAATTCAGGAGGTAACGGCTCAGGGATGGCCAAAGTCTGAATGACGGATTTAAGTTTTTCAAGGTCGCGGCCTTGGCGTGCGGCCCGTTTCAGATCTCGTTTGAACTTGGCGGTGGTTCGAATCGGTAGCATCAAAGCCCGCAATCTTCAAACAGCGATGTCACATCGTCGTATCTCTTCCCTTTACCATCGCGGGCATCTTGCATGGCTTGCACGGTCTCCTGATTTGGGATGCGCACATCAAAGGGGAGCCCTTTATGAGCGACGATCTGACGGTAGAACAATTCGTGCGCGGTGGAAACGGGAATTCCGAGCTCCTTCAGAATCGATTTGGCTTTTTCTTTAGTGGCTTGTCGTGGCTGCATTTTTCCCCCTGAATGTCAAGCGAGTCATTATCGCAAGTCTGAACCTGATTATACTGCCATTGGATGGCAGGTCAAGCGTAGAACGTTTTGGGGTCTGACCGTGTCAACTAATTGAAAAGAGAATTAGTATTTTTAAGCAATTATACAGGGCTTATACTGGACTTTTCAAGGCAAAAAACAGAATTTTTACAGAAGATAACGAAGAAAACGAAGGCTTCAAAAAGAAATAAATCACCACAGAGACACAGAGGACACAGAGGAAAACAAGTTGGGTTGGCCTTCGGCCAAAAATAAATGGCAGTCCTCTGTGATCTCTGTGCCTCGAACGAGCGGTAGCGAGTGGGGGGGGGGGAACTGAATTCACCACAGAGGCACGCAGGCGTTTTGGGGTCGCGCCGTGACAACTTGTTGAAAAGGAAAGAGAATTAATGTTTTCAGGCAAGAAAAGCACGCCTATATCGGACTTTTCAAGGCAAAAAACAGGATGATAGGCGGCGGCTCGCTGTCATTGGTCATTGCCCGTCTGGCGGGAACATTTTCAAGGCAGAGGACGGCGGCGTTGAAATGTGGGGCGGTGTGGCTGAAAACGGCTGGAGGAGGGTGGTTGGAGGCTGGGGGGAAAAAGTGGTGGACGCTTCCTTGCCTTGAAAATTCTGTTGCCATGACAGAATTTTCAAGGTAATGAACAATCATGATACCCAGAACAATACAGGTCAATATTTTGCGTGAGGCATTGTCGGTTTATCCGGAAGAATTAAATATCACAGGTTAAGCGGCCTGGGCCTGGATGAGATTTTACCCGAGCAATCCCAGCAACTTTGGACAAGAGGCGGTTTCCCCTCGTCGTTTCTTGCCGGCACGGACAAGACCAGCCTGGAATGGCGGAAAGCATTTATTTCGACTTTTCTAGAAAGAGACTTGCCCCAGTTGGGAATCACCGTGAGCGCCGCTAGAATGCGCCGGTTCTGGAACATGTTGGCTCATTACCACGGTCAGATTTGGAACGCATCAGAGTTTGCCCGGTCTTTTGGCGTGGCAGATACCACAGTCAGGCAATATCTGGATCGGCTTACAGACGCGCTGGTGGTCAGACAGATTCAGCCCTGGCACGAAAATATATCCAAGCGCCAGGTTAAATCGCCTAAAGTCTATATTTGTGATAGCGGATTGGTTCATGCATTGCTTAATTTGTCTTCGCTTGCCGATATTGAAGGCCATCCTAAATCCGGTGCCACATGGGAAGGTTTCATTATTGAACAGTTAATCAGATTGATGGAAGCAGATGAATCCGAGTGCTTTCACTGGGCGACTCATGCGGGAGCGGAGTTGGACTTTTTGCATGTGAGAGGTTTGACGAAAACAGGCTTTGAAATAAAAAGAACGGTTGCCCCAAAGGTGACAAAATCCATGCGGATTGCGTTAGAGGATCTCGGTTTGAATCGGTTGTATGTTATTCATGCCGGCGATCATTCCTATCCGATGGCTGAAAAGATACAAGCTGTTTCTTGCTCGGAAATACATAAGGTGCCATAGCGAGGGATCTTTCGGCCCTTGCCGCCCTCTCCCGCCTGTATTTCTGACTGCGGATTCCTCGCTGCGCTCGGAATGACACGGGATCGACACCAACGCGCTGATTTCTTTCGTCACGGACCGCAACCCTGAGCCGCAGCGGATTGTTGCGACCCTGCTCGAAGCGGCGGCGCATATGAAAGCGGTCATCTTGTGCCACCAGAACGGGTTGACTGAATTCATTTTTGGATAAAAAGATTCGGACTTGCCTGGCGAAGCCCAACGCGGCCGGCTACCCCATCAGCAACCATTTCCATAACGGAAGGATGATGATTCTTTTACCATCGCGGGAGAGGTTTTCCTCAAGATCCCGATTTAACACGTAGCCCTGAGGAGAGTCGAAAAAATTCAAGGCTTCAGCAATCCCCTTGAGCTCCCTGTGGCGCGTTTGTGGGTCGCTGATGTCGTAGCAGACATTGACGATGAATTTTTCGCTTACGGTTTTGCAATAAAAATCCACCTCTTGTTTTTGCAAAAAGTAATAGACCTCACTTGACTTTCGTCTCAGGTGCAAAAAAGCGGCATTTTCGTAAAGCCTGCCGTAGTCGGGTGACAGGGAAGCATCGAAAATCGATTTGAAACCGTTGTCGATGGCGTAGATTTTTTTCGGGTTGCGCTGTTCTTCGCGAACCGAGTTTCTGAAGACCGGAATACTGAATACCGCAAAGGCATCCGACAGGTAGGAAAAATATTCAAAAAGCGTATCCTTGGAAAGCTTGAATCCCTGGGATTTGTAATCGTTATACAGCTTGGTCATGCTGACGGCGGTGGCCAGGTTCGAAAAGCAGTATTTGACAAGATGCTTCATCAAGGCGAGGTTCTGGATACGATGGCGTTCGACAATGTCCTTGTAAATGATCAGGTTGGCATAATCGGCCAGGATTTTTGCTCGGATTTCCGCCAGGACATCGATGGTTTCGGCAAATCCCCCGTGATGGAGGTAAGCCTCGAAGGCGTTGGCGATGTAGCTCAAAGAGCTGGACGAGTGAAGATTGATCTGGATGCCCTTGAAAGAGAGGTATTCGGAAAAGGAGAAGGGGAAGATTTCGTAGGTGATGGTTCTGCCGCGAAGGGCGGTGGCCAGTTCGGCGCTCAGGAGTCTGGATGAAGAACCGGTAATGAAAATCCGGGCGTCAAGGGTGTCGTAAAGCCTGCGGACAAACAGCTCCCAGTTTTCCACCTGCTGGATTTCGTCGAAGAACAGATAGATGCGTTCCTCGCGCTTTTGAGGGTGCAGCTCATAGTAGGCCTCCAGGATGGCATCGAGATGAGAGAGCCGGAGTGGATATAGACGGTCATCTTCGAAGTTGATGTACAAAATATTGGTTGGATCGTTGCTTTTTCTAATTTTTTCTATGAGTTGAAAAAGAATTGAGGTCTTGCCGCAGCGGCGCACGCCGACCAGGGAAACGATTTTGGCGCTATCCACAGGGATCTGGATTTCCCGGGGGACGGTCCGGGGCAGCTTTCTTTCCTGGAAATCGGTGATGATTTTTTTGAAGGTCTCTCTCATGCCGTTATGCCCTTTTTCATAGGGATGAATATAGTCCGTTATGACCTTTTCGTCAAGGATGAAGTAGGGGCGGGAAGGGGAGGCGCCGGCGCCTCCGCTTTTTGAACGGCAACAGATTTTTCCGAGACAAACTCGTAAAAAAGCCCGAATTCGCCTTTGGACGCAGTTGGTTAAACTTGTAACTGGTTTAATCAAATGGATTCCGGGTCAGGCCCGGAATGACGAAAACGGAAAATTCGGCTTTTTTACGACCCAATCAACCTTGAACCTTGAACTTTGAACCTTGAACCTTGAACGCCGCGAAGCGGCCCCGCGCAGCGCCAACCTTGCTCCTGCTTTTGTACATCGCCCTGATCCTGGCCGTCCATCTCATCCCCTTGAGCGGCAACGCCCTGGATCGCAATTTCGTGGGCCCCCTGCGGGCCGACCATCTGCTGCACTGTCTGCTCTTTTTCCCCTGGATGGTTCTGGTTTCCCCGCGGCTGCGATCCCGCCCCGCCGGCCCGCGAAAGATCACCCCTGGACGACACCCGGTCATCGGATGGCTGGGTCTGGGCATCGGTTTGGCGGCCGGGGCCGAGGCCCTTCAGCTTTTCGTGGCCTCGCGAAGCTTCAATCCCCTGGATGCGCTGTTCAACGCGCTGGGGGTGCTGCTGGGCGCCGGGGCGATGGCGCTGGCCGGCAAATGGTTCAAGGTTTGAGATTCGAGATTGCGGGTTTTCCCGCGGACGGCTGAACACGGACACCTGAACCCCTCTTTTCCAAACCCCATGCCAACTGAATCCAAACACCCCATGCGGCTCACCCGGCGAACCCTTTTGGCCTCCGGGGCCGACCTGGCCCTGCTGGTGCTCGCCTTTGGCGCCACCAACCTGATCAACTACGGCCATCTTCAGATCTCGCCGGCCAACTGGCGCCTGTTCAAGCTCCAACTGGTCCTCATGCTGGTCCTGTCGGTGGCGGCCGGAAAATGGCGCCGGGTCTTTACCCTGGACTACTTCAAGGGGGTTGGACTGCTCTTCAAGGTGGCGGTGGCCAAACTCTTCTTGCTGGCCCTGATCATCGCCGGAATGCAGCAGACCCATTTTTCCCGGGCCATGGCCTACGGTCCGGCCGTGGGCCTGGTGGTACTGGAGCTGGTCCTCTTGGGCTTCTATTACCGGTTCCGCAAACCGGTGGCCGGCACCCGTGTCGCCGTCCGGCGGGGCCGCCTCGAGAACATCTCGCGCCCCTTGCTGGTCCTGGACGGCATGCTGCTCCTGGGGGCCTTTCTGGCCTTCACCTGTTTCAAACGCGGCACCCTGACCCTGACCCATCCCTATGGAGATCGGAAGAGCACACGTCTGAACTCCAGTCACGTCAGTCAATC
>CALJLV010000110.1 GCA_937982505.1 uncultured Desulfobacteraceae bacterium
ATCCGTCGTTTGTCTGGCCGAAGGTCAGCGTGTCGCGTGAATCTTCTTCCCTACAAAGCCCTCGCCGGGAGGATCGCAAGACGTGGACGAGGCCGTGCCAGGCCCTCGCCGGCCGGTTGCAATTTGGCGCAACTCGGATACACTGCGCCCTTCGGGACGTTGCGAATCGGGACGGGGAATTGCCAACGGGGCTCAACCGCCATCAGGAGTTGCCAAATGAAAGGTGTGCGAATTGTCTTGGGCCTGCTGCTGGCCCTTGGTCTGGCTTCCCCTGGGGCTGGGGGCCAGGATGCGCCCGAGCCGGAGCAACGCATCGCCTACTGGAGCATCCAGGCGGAAAACGACCTGTGGGGCGACGGGGAAGACCGCCATTACACCCACGGCACCAAGTTTTCCGTGGCTCCGGCCGGCGATCCGCCCCGCTGGCTGCGCTGGCTGGGAGGCTATGTCCCCTTTTTCGCGCCGGGCCACGCGGCGGGGGTCGAGTTTTCCATCGGCCAGAGCATCTTTACCCCGGATGACATCGAAGACCCCAACCTGATTGTGGACGATCGTCCCTATGCGGGCTGGCTTTACGCCAGCGCCACGCTGCTGGGGGTGCTGGAGGAGACCCCGGCGCGCCGCGTGAGCAACGCCCTGGAGGTCGCTCTGGGGGTGGTTGGTCCGAGCAGCGGGGCGGACGAGGTGCAGTGCCGCTGGCACGAATTCATCGACACGCGCATTCCCCGCGGCTGGGACCACCAGCTTCACGACGAACTGGGCCTGGAGCTGACCTACACCCGGATCTGGGAGCATTTCGGGCGGATCGGCGCCCAGGGTCCGGAATTTTCCCTGGCGCCCCACGCGGTGGCGGCCCTGGGCAACGTCTACACCTATGCCGGCGCCGGCGGGATGCTGCGTTTCGGCTACAACCTGCGCGGCGACCTGGGCCCGCCGGCCATCAGCCCCAGCTTTCCCGGCAGCGCCTATTTTCGTACCCGGTCCAGCTGGAGCGGGTATCTCTTCGCCGGGGTGGAGGGCCGGCTCATGGCCCGCAACATCTTTCTGGACGGCAACACCTTCAGGGACAGCCACAGCGTGGATCGGCGCGTCGGCGTCGGCGACCTGCAGATCGGCGCGGCCCTGCGCTACCGCAACGTGCGCGTCGCCTTTTCCAACGTCTACCGCTCCAAGGAGTTCCACGGCCAGGTGGAGTCCACCGATTACGGCGCCATCAACCTGACCCTCCTGTACTGATCCGGCGCGCAAGGACGGCAGACCTGGCCGCGGCGGCCCCTCGCAACCCAGGGCCGGCAACGATCCCTGCCTTTTTCGGCTTCCTCAGTCCTCGCCCATGATGGGGAAGGTCGCCCCGGCCTCGGGAAAGACCGCTACCGTGGCCCGCGGCGCAAGGCGCCGCCGGCCGGCCTCGATGACCGCCTGCGGTGCGCTGAGGGCCTTGAAGAACCCCAGGCGCCGCACCGTCTCGTCGGACAGGGTCGGCACATGAAAGTAAAGGCTGTACTGGCGCACGAGCTGCATCGAGTAGTAGAGCAGAAATTTCTCTTCCACGTTGAGCCCCGGCCGGATCCTCTCCAGAAAGCCCATCACCCTTGACGGTCCCAGCAGCCGCAGGAGGGTCTTGGTGAGCCACAACGGTTTGGCCTTGTCCGGCACCACGATATCGTCGATCCCCCGCCGGGCGCGCAGAAACCCCATGATCACCCCGCCGGGCCGCAGGGCCGGCAGCGAATTGCCCACGCATTTCATGCTCTGCTTGAAGTTGAGGTCCATGGGGTGGGCGTTGACCACGATCCCGTCCACCGGAGCCGCCACGCGGCGTCCGGAGATGCGGCGGTTGAACGCGACTCCGGCCCGGTGGGCGCCGATGGGATCACCGCCGAAGGCCCCGATGACCCTCTGGCCGGCGTCCATGGCCACGTTGAGGCAGAAGATCTGGGCCTGGATCATGGGCCGGATCTCCTCTAGGTCGAGGCGGAAGGAGTTCTCCTCCGGGGCCATGCCCACGCGGTTGAAAGCGTAGGGCGGCTCGGCGATGACGGCATGATGGGCCCCGATGCACGCGGCCGAGGCCAGCCCGGGCAGAAGGTTCTTGAGCCCGCCGCCGAAGCCGGCCCACAGGTGCGGCTCCACCAGGCCCAGCAGGACGATGAGATCCGCCTCGGCCACGGCCCGGTTGAGGACCACCGGGGTGCCGCGACGGGTGCGGCCGAAGGTGTGCATCTGGTCCGGGGCAAAGGCGTCATGGTTGCGCCAGCGGATGCGGCCCAGGTGCTCGGGGCCGATCTTGGCGGCCATCTCTTCGGCGGTCATGGCCGTGTGGATGCCCAGGGCCGGCATCACCAGAACCTCCGCCAGGCGGGCGCCGGCCCGTTCCAGGGCTTCCAGGACCAGATGGAAGAAACCCGCCACCGGGGTGGGGCGGGTGTTGTCGTCGGTGACGATGAGGATCCGCTTTCCGGCCAGATCCATTTCGGCCAGCGGGGCGGCCTGCACCGGCGCGGCCAGGGCCCGGGCAACGATGGCGGCCGGATCGCCGGCGGGCGGTGGCGGGGCCGCCAGGGCTGGCGGGGTGATCACGTTCCAGGTCTCGGGAAGCTCGAGGCGAAGCGATTCCTCTCCCCAGGGCAGTCGGATCTGCATGGCCTTCCTCTTCTCGGGGTTGATGGGTCGGTCGGGTCGTGGTGTCCATCCATACGCCAACTTGGCGGAAACGTCAAAACGCAGCGGCTGTGTCCGGAGACCCGTCCGCCTATAGGGCGCCGATGCGTCACCATACCGGCCGGGACGGCGAAGATCGTCCCTGGGTTCAGAAACGCCGGCTCGCCCGATTTCTAACCCCGCCTTCACGTCTGGCCAACAATTGCATCTCAGACTGAGCGCGGTTGGAAGGCAGGAGCTGCGAACCGCGCCTTCCGGACGGCTGCGGCAGCGGCCCGAGGGCCCGCCGCGCCGGATCGTCCACAACCCCGCAAGGAGCTGCGCCATGCCTTCCTATTTCACCCGCTCCGGGGCGGCCCTTCAGGTGCTGGTCCCCCCGGCCCAGGCGGATCTCCTCGATGGCTGCCGCCAGGCTTTGGGCCTCGATCCGCAGCAGCCTGGCGCCTGGCTGGCGCGCCTGCCTTTTGGTCCGGGCGACGCCACCGCCGGGGCCGAAAACGAGCTGCAGACGGCCGTGGTGGGAGAAAAAGAGGACGTCGATCTGCCCCGCCGCATCCTCTCCTCGTCCTACTACCGCAACCTGGAACGCAAGGCGGCGACCGGCGATACCCCCGTGCGCCGGCTCCAGGAACTCAGCGCTTTCGTTGCCCACAACCCCGAGCGGGTCTGGGAGCACGCCTGGGTGCGGTTTCCCCTGGAACGGCTCAACCCGTTTGCCCGCTCGGTGCTCGATGCGGATCTGCTGGCCGACAAGCGCCAGCCCCAGGGGCCGCGGCGCGGCGACTGCGAATGCTTCCATTGCCAGGAGGCAGGCGAGGATCTGTTGCGGGTGCCGGTCAGCTACCTGCTCAAGCTGGCCCTGGCCGACGCCATCGGCCAAGCGGACCTGCCGGCCCCCCTGCGCGAGGCCGGTACCCGTCTGATGGGACACTTTCTCAACGACAACACGTCCCCGGAAACGTTCTCTTTCTTCCCCGTCCCCCTGGAGCCGGCCAGCGGCAAGGGACGCCGGGTGGCGGCCGAAACCCTTCAGCGCTTTCTGCTCAGTCACCTGCTGGTGGCCTAGGCCAATCAGCGCTTCCATCTGGATCAGCGCGGCCAGCACGCCATGATCTACTTCTCGCCCCATCCGCCGGTCCGCCAGCGGCGCCTCAACGAACTGATCTCGGACGGCTTTTACCGTGAACTGTTCATGAACCCCTGTCTGGCCGGCTGGGACCGCGGCGAGGACAAGCACGCCTACATGGGCCTGTGTCACCGAGTGCTGTCACGCAGCCAGCTCAATGCCGTGGCCCGTCTCAAGGAGGCCGGGATCATCGCCCACAACCTGGTGGTCCTGCCCAATACCTCCAACATCAGCCTGGCGAACAACGGCACCCATCTGAGTCTGGGCAGCCGCCGGCTTTCCGGTCTGATGGGGGCCGGCGCGGCCGGGTTTGGAGCGTCGGCCGAAAAGTACCTCGGCGACCTGGTCCTCAAGATCAGCGAGCATTTTCTGCCGCTCTTCGTGGGCACCTATTCGGCGGCCCCCTACCGGCTCGACTTCCAGGACCTGCACCCGGAAAAGGCCCTCGGTTTCCTGCCGCACGAATTGCACGACGTCCATCTGCGCATGATCTGGCGCCGCTGGCGGCGCAAGGCGCACATCAAGTTCTGCGGCAAATCCATCACCCCTTTCGGGCCCGAATGGCTCGACCGGCTGGTGAGCCGCGCCTGCGGTCTGCGCGGCGACCTGGTGTGGGATTTTCGACTCCTCGACTACCTGGTCTGCGTCATGAGCACCGAGGAGAGTCCCGCCATGGACGGGACCCCGGGCAACGACGGGCGCCTGAAGAAGGATCTGGCGGCCCAGGGGATTTTCCATCCCGCCATGTCCCTGTATCTGCTGCACCGCCTGCGACCTTTTTCCGGATACGGGTTTTGCGGCTTCGAAGGACGCCACTACAGCCAGTTCGAGGACGTACTGGAGGACATGGGCCGGGCCGCCGACTTGCAGTGGCTCGTGACCGCCGCAGCCTATCGCGAGGCCCTTTCCGGACGCACGACCCATGCCGATATCCCTGATGCGCCGGTGGTCGAGAGCGAGCGGCGCCAGGTGATCTTTGGCGGCGCCATCGGGATTCCCACCTTTTTCGTCCACCAGCAGAGCGGCAACCGGTTCTTGCGGCGCATCCTGGAACGGTACCGCCGAAGTGCGTCCCAGCCGCCGCTACCCGGGGTATTCGCGGGTGCGTCAGGATCGCTTTCACCAGGCCCTGCTGGGTTTTTTGCGGGTCGAGGCGGCCGACCTGGTGGAGGCCCTGCAGTTGGAAGGCACCGTGGCCGACCTGGCGGCCCGCCTGGACGACGGATACCCCCGGCGGACAGCCGCCGGCCGCCTGCTCGTCGGTATTCTGGACACCGCCGGCGCCGTCGACCCCATGCGTCTGCCCGCCGTCGAGTTCAATGGGGCCACCCGAACGGTTCTACCGCACCACCCTGCGCCGGCGCCATCTGGGGGCCGCCCTGGACCTGCTGTGCACCGAACTCAAGGCTCTGGACGGCTGGCCCGCCTGGCGTTCGGGACGCCATAACAGCGCCATGCACTACCTTTTCGGGGGGGACGACGCGGTTCGCCGGGCCGAGCAGGCCAGGGCCGATCTGCTGGCCGACCGCCTGTCCCCGGATGCCGCCAGGACCTTGATCCTGGCCACCGTGCTGGCCGTCGAGGCCCAGCGCCAGCAGGTCCGACCATGAAGACCTCCGGCCTGACGATCCACCAGTACATTGACCGTTCCAGCGGAGCGGTGAAAACCGAGCGGCTTGTGGCCGACCGGCTGGTCAATCTCCTGTATGATCCGGGGCGCGAGCGGATGCCGGTCCTCTTCAAGACGCTGACCGCCGCGCGCGCCAGCCGCTGGCTGGGGTGGACCCAATATGATCGGCCCTGCAGGTCTCCCCGGGCCGCGGCCCGGCGCCTGGCCCGGTCCCTGGAGGTGGATTTGAGCGAGTGCTGCGATGCGACCCTGGCCCTCTCTTCCCCGCGCCGGCTCTTCGAGCGTCAGATCCGCTACTGGGAATGCCGGCCGCAGCCCGATGATCCGGCCGTGGTTACGTCCCCGGCCGACGCGCGCCTGCTGGTGACGTCCCTTGCGGCCACGTCTCTGTTTTTCATCTTCAACAAGGATATCGGTTTTCTGCCGGGCGATATCCAGTCCAAGCTCGATCCTT
>CALJLV010000111.1 GCA_937982505.1 uncultured Desulfobacteraceae bacterium
GATTGACTGACGTGACTGGAGTTCAGACGTGTGCTCTTCCGATCTCCCAGGTGGCCCAGGCCGAAATCCAGGCGTTCCTGAATAACGATCCGGATGCGGCCATCCAGGCCGCCGGGCGTCTGCAGGCCGACTTTTTTCTCCGGGGGTTGATTCAGGCCCGTACCCGGGTCAACCCGGTAGTGCGCGTCAACGAGGTCTTTGTCACCTTGACCCTCACCCTGGTGGACCGCAAGGGAAGGCCGATTTCCCATGTCAGCGCCACCGCTGACAGCTTTGCCGGCCAGGACACCCTGGCGGCGGCCCTGGCCCTGGTGCAAGAACAGGCCGACCTGCTGGTGGCCCGGCTCTACAGCGATTACTGTCGCCAGGTGCCATGATTCTCGTCTCCATTCTCCGAATGCGGTGCAATCTATGAAAAAAAAACCATCCGATAAACGCCTGAAGACCGTCGCGGCGGCCGTCATAACCCTCTTCTGGCTTTGGATGCCGCTGCATGCGGCGACACCGGATCCGGGGGCAACCCTGACCGTTTCGGCCGAGGGCCTGGCCGATCCCGAAGCCCAGATCTATCAGTCCGACAAGGGCCTGTTGCTCGATGACCTGCGCCGGGACGCCCTGCGCCAGTGCGTCGAAAAGGCCGTGGGCACGATGGTGGACAGCACTTCGCTGGTGGAGAATTTCACCCTGGTGCAAGACCGGGTCTTGACCCGCTCCAAGGGCCTGATCAAGCGTGTGATCAAGCAGAGCGACCCCTGGCTGGGCGAAGACGGGTTCATGCACCTGCTGGTCAAGGCGGAGGTCTCCCTTAACCAGGTCAAGGAGGCCCTTTCGGATCTGTCACGCAGTGAACGCGTGGATCTGATCAAAGAGCATGGCAATCCCAAGATTGCCGTCATCGTCCGGGCGCGGGACGCCCAGCGCGGCCTCGATGTGGTCGTGGAGCGTTCGGCGGTGGCCGAAAACCTGCTCAAGGAGCGTCTGAGCGGCTTCGGCTACCGGGTCTGGGCCGTGACCGACGAGGCCGACGCCCAGGCCGGGGGAGCTGACTTTCTCATTTCCGGAGAGGCCAAGTTCAAGGCCTTGAGCGCCCGGCTGCCCACCTCGGGCGTCACGGTCACCAAGCACGTTCTGACCTCCTGGACGGTCCAGTGCAAGGACGTGCAGACCGCAGAGGAGATCTACTTCAACAACCAGATCCCCCGCAACAAGAGCTGGGCCGACGAGGACGCGGCCCTGGAAGACATCGGGCGGATGATCGGCGAGGAGTTTTCCAGGGATTTTTTCGATCGGCACCTTCTGGCGCCCAGCCGCATCTTCCAGATGGAGGTAGCGGGGCTGGCCGACTACGATACCGGGGTGCTGCTCAAAAAGGAGTTGATCGGCCTGCGGCCGGTTCTTAACGTGGAACTGCGAGACTACCGGGCCGACGGGGTCTCCCTGTTTGAAGTTGAGTTTTCCGGCCAGCGGGGCAATTTCGCACAGATCCTCAACGCCTCGGTGATCGCCCCCCTAAACGCCAAGCTGGGTCGAAACGCCTTTCGCCTCCTGTCGGCCAGCGGCCTGGCCGTGCGCCTGGCCGCCGATGCCGGAAAGGATCCGGGGCAACTGAGCGCCGCCTTCAACGCGCTGCCCCCGGCCTCCCTGGCCGACGCGCCTCCCGAACGCCTGCGGGAACTGATCCAAAGCGAGTCGGCCCAGAACCGGGTCAAGGCGATCAACCCGGACGGGGTCGCCCGGATGAATGCTCCGGCGGCACCCCGTGCGACGTCCGCGGGCGCTGTCGGCGCCGCCGCCAGATTTTAGACCACCCCCACAGCCATCGTCGAGGATGATCAAATCAATCAAGGAGGAAACGATGAAGCGCCACATCCAATCGTTCGTTGGGTTCCTGATGGTGGCCGCCCTTGCCGGCTGCGTGACCTTGGGCGCCTCCGGAACCGCCAACCAGCAGGCCGACAGCGCCATCTACAAGCCGGTCCGTTACAGCAATGCCGCCAAGGCGGGCCCGACGCTGATCGTTCTGCCCGGCGCCGTCAAAAGCCACAACGCCACCTTCGTGCAGCGCTATGGGGAGAACAACATCGCCGACTACGCCGAATTGGAGCTGGGCAAGGCCAATTTCAACGTCCTGGAGCGCAGTGATCTGGGACCGATGCTCGACGAGATCAATCTGGCGGTGAACATGGGCGACCCCAAGGCCCTGTCCAGGTTTCGCCGCGGCAAGTTCAAATCCACCCGCTGGTTCGTGCGCTTCGATGTGCTCAAGGCCGAGCAGGTCGCCAGGGCCAGCGCCGGATTCGATGGCCAGGTGATCGGGTCGATCCTGGGGACCGTCATGAGCGGCAGGGGCGGGGCCGTGACCGACCGGGCGGTCAGCTCCACCCACATGGGGGACTCGGCCGGGGTCTGGATCGTCGGGATGCGCTACAAGATCATGGATGCGGCCACCACCGAACAGGTGGCCACGGGCTATTTCGAGGACAGGATGGAGGTGGGGGCCAACCAGGGATCCTTCATGGGGATTTCCCAGGGCGCCGGGCACCAGGTGACCCTCGACACCATGGTCCAGCGCCTGATCCAGCAGTGTGTGGCGGAAATCGACCAGCAGAAGTAACCGCCCGGCGTGGATGAAGAGCCAGGCAAAGCCCCGCAGCCTTGACCGACGGGGCTTT
>CALJLV010000112.1 GCA_937982505.1 uncultured Desulfobacteraceae bacterium
GGCTGGGCACCAGCGGCGGGAGCACCCGCAACATGAAAGTATTGGAGAGCAGGTCAATGTACTTTTTCATGGTCGTATGGCTGACGCCAATATCAGCGCCTAGCCGCGACGCATTGAAAAGCTGCCCGCTACTGTGAGCACAGATCTGCCATACGCGCCTCAATGTGGCGGCCGGGATCGAAATGCCGAGCTGGGGCATATCCCGCTCGAGAAAGGTGCGGATAAAGTTTTCCCTCCACTGGAGACTGGTGCCGTCGCTGGTTGCCAGAAAGCTGTCCGGAAAACCGCCGCGCAGCCAGTATGTCGGGAGCACTTCGGCGGAATCCGATGTGGCGACTTCCCTGAAAAGCAGGGCGGTCAGTTCAAGATAGGCAATCCTGCCGGCCAGGCTTTCGGCGCTTTGCCGAATCAGTTCTGGAGAAGCCGAACCCAGGATCAGGAACCGCCCATTGACGCGGTGGGCGTCGATTTCACTTCGCAAGACCGGAAAGATGTCGGGCATGCGCTGGATTTCGTCCAGGCAGACCAGTCTGTTGCGATGTCCGCCCAGAAACAGTTCGGGCTCGGTCAGTTTTTGAAGATCGGAAGGTCGTTCCAGGTCGAGATAGACCGATTCATCTCGATGGCGGAGGATCTGTTGCGCCAGCGTTGATTTGCCGCACTGCCGAGGGCCCAGGATAGCGACGGCCGGAAACGCCGCGAGGGAGGCGCTGATCTTCTCTTGCAGCAAACGGCCGATAAATAATCCACGCATATTGCAACCATAGATTTCAATATGCATGGTTGTCAACGAGAAAATCGACAGGAAAAAGAAACAAGGAGGCGCTCGACCGGATCGGGGTCAGTTTTATAGTTTCAATCCCTCCACCCGGCAAAAATGCTTTTCATTGGAATAACCGCTGGAGGGGGCCTCCGGATTCCTCGCCGTTTTCCCGGTCGAACACAGAAATATCTTAAAAATCAGTTACTTACCAAACCGCCAGCGAATAATGGGAACGGATGCCGCGGTCTTTGGTGACGAGATAGGCGGCCTGAAGCGCCGCCTGGGCGGTGATGGTGCGGTCGAAGGGGTCACGGGTCCGGCCTCTTTTCGAGGGAATTGTAATCAGCCAGCCGGAGTGTCGCTGTACACGATGGTAAGATTTTGGAAATAGCTTCGATAAAATCCACGGTCCCGTGTCAGCAGACGATCGGCGTCCGCCTCGGCATGGGCGCCGATCAGAAAATCTGCCATGATACGATCGCGTTTACCGCCAGCCTTGCGATATTGCTTCCACGCGCAGCCTGCATTGAAGGAAGCTTCTTCGTTTAATGGTAAAACACGTACCGCGAGCTTTTGAATCGCGTTATCGAGACTTGCCTTTGTGTCGAAATGCGGCGCCAATTCGGCGTAGACGATGTGGTTGATCACAAGCGAGCCACTCTGGTAGGCCTCGTTCAAGGCCGATCTTGATTGCTGCCCCCATTTCGGATCGGGCAAAAAAACGTCCAGAAACACATTGGTATCGACGAACGTAATCATCGCCCTCGAACCGCCTCAATGTAACTGTCTGTATCCGTGTCACTTTCCAGAATACCGTAGACTTCGTCAACCGGACTGCGCAAGGTCTTTTTTCGAATCAGAATCCCTTGTTCCGCCAGTACAAATTCCACTTCCATCTGTGGTACCAGGCCGTACCGATGCCGGATGTGTTTCGGAATGGTCACTTGGCCGCGCTCGCCAATTTTCATATCGTTCCTCCCATGCATTCATATTCTGCGATTCATACTAATTCGGCCTGCTACCGCTGTCAAATCCTTTCCCCGCTGCTCATGAAAACCACCGCCAGCCGCTCCACCGTCAACGTCACCGCCGCCCAGTCTCGCTCCACCCGCCCCCAGAGCAGATACGGCCGGCCGCTTCGAAGTCAACCCGGTGTCACTGGTCCTATCCGGAAATGCGCGATGCCTTCGGCTTCAGTTTGGATCAATACATTTGCCTCTTCTGACATGGATTCCGGCTTTCGCCGGAATGACGGGAGGTTCCCCCCGTGTTGCCCTTCTCCTGTTGACCACTAATCAAAGCATTGCGCAAATTAACTCAAACTCCCGTGGCACCTTGATTCTGGACGAAATCCAGAAACTACCGGGCTGGTCGGAGACCGTCAAACGCCTGTGGGACGAAGATACGGCGGCCGAACGGGAGCTTCAAACTGGACTTTGTTCTGGCACGAGGGGATCGGCAAGTGGCCGTGCCCCTGGAAAGTTTGTGGCAAGGGGGATGCACTTTTATTTTGTCATCCCGAGCGCCAGCGAGGGATCTCTTGCCGTCTGCCGATCCGTTTCCCGGCTTTCTTCTGTAACTGCGGATTCCTCGTCGTTCCTCCTCGGAATGACCGCGGCAAGAGTAGATCGGAATGTCAAGCTTCAAACTCCGCTCTGAAAGGGGTCGGCGGATCTCGGAATGACCGCGGAATCCAGCCGCCTCAGAATAACCGCGGGCAAGTGCCGGAGGACCTGTCAGGCGCCAACCTCCAGGCAGTCCTTGGTCAGATTGGCGTCGAAATCCACCGGGTAGCAGCCGTCGAAGCAGGCCTTGCAAAAGACCTGTTGGGGACTGTCGATCCCGGTGGCGGCCAGCATCCCGGCGATGCTCAGGTAGTGGAGCGAATCGAGGCCCAAAAAGTCGCGCAGCTCGGCCACGCGCTTCTTGGCGGCGATCAGCTCGCCGCGGGTGGAGAAATCGATCCCGTAGTGGCAGGGAAAGCGGTGGGGCGGGCAACTGATGCGCATGTGGACCCGTTTGACCCCCAGCTCGCGCAGGGCCCGGACCCGGGTGCGGGCTGTGGTGCCGCGGATGATCGAATCCTCAATGATGATGATGTCCTTTCCCTGGAGCAACTCCTTGACCGGGTTGAGTTTGACCCGCACCCCGAAGTCGCGCATGCTCTGGGTGGGCTGGATGAAGGTGCGCCCGATGTAGTGGTTGCGGATCATGCCCATCTCGAAGGGGATCCCCGAGGCCTCCGAGTAGCCGATGGCCGCGTAGTTGCCCGAATCGGGAAAGGGCATGACCAGGTCGGCGGCCACCGGGCTTTCTTGGGCCAGGCGCCGGCCGAAGGCCTTGCGCATCAGATAGACGTTGCGCTCGCGGATGGTCGAGTCCGGCCGGGCGAAATAGATGTATTCGAAGATGCACAGGCTCTCGGGGTCGGCGGCCGGGGTGCGGATGGAGCGCGGGCCGTTTTCGTCGATGACGACGATCTCGCCCGGATCGAGTTCACGGATGTGCTCGGCCTGGATCAGGTCCAAGGCGCAGCTCTCGCTGGCCAGGACCCAGTGGCCGTTGAGCCGCCCCAGACAAAGCGGCCGGAACCCGTTGGGATCCCGGATTCCGATCACTTCGCCGCGGCTGCCCAGCGCCACCAGGCTGTAGGCTCCCCGCAACTGGCCGACGATCTCCACCAGGGCCCGGTCCAGGCCCTGGTCCAGGCTCTTGACCAGCAGGTGCAGAAAGATCTCGCTGTCCATGGTGGTCTGGAAGATCGATCCCTTTTCCTCCAGCCGTGCGCGCAGGATATGGGCGTTGACCAGGTTGCCGTTGTGGGCCACGGCGTAGAACTTGCCCCGATGCTGCACCGCCAGGGGCTGGGCGTTGGCCAGGATCGACCCGCCGGTGGTGGAATAGCGCACGTGCCCGATGGCGCTGCCCCCCCCCAGCTCGCTCAGGTGGGCTTCGTCGAAGACCTCCGGCACCAGCCCCATTCCCTTGTGGGCATAGATGCGCCGGTCGCGGTGCACGGCGATGCCCGCGCTTTCCTGGCCCCGGTGCTGCAGGGCGTAAAGACCGAAATAGACGATCTGGGCCGCCTCGGGGTGGCCGTAGATGCCGAAGACGCCGCAGGCTTCTCTAGGGCGCTGCGCGCCGAAACTGGAAACTGGAAATTGGAAATTGGGAACTGGAAATTGGAGACTTGATGGCTGCGGCTGGGACCGATGGAATGCCATAGAAGTCGATTGACGATTTGCTGTCATTATTTGGTGCTCCGGATGAAGGCGTTCAGTTTGGGACCGAGTGTTTCGACGATCTCGGTGTATGGATCGATATCTTTG
>CALJLV010000113.1 GCA_937982505.1 uncultured Desulfobacteraceae bacterium
ATCTCGTCCCAGTGGTCGGCCAGAAAGTCGTCGAGATCGCCTGGAGGCAGATCCACGCCGCGGGCCAGGAGGACGGGGCCCAGTTCGTCGCAGACGAGATTGAAAAGTTTGATCGTCACCAGGCCCGGTGCGACATCCTGCGGAATTGAATCCAGGGAGCGGTGTGAAATGGCGCTGCGCAGGCGGGTCAGCCGGCCGCCCCGGCGCAGGGTGGCCCCCACCAGTCCGGGCATGGCGGCCGACAGGGCCACCACGGCGCCGTCGGCCACCCGGGCCGTGGAGACGTCGTCCACCGCCCGTCCGTTGACAAAGACGGTCTGAATGCGGTGGATGACGTAGTCTTGGGGGATTTCCAGCCGCTCGCAGAGGAGGATCTCCAGGTGGCAGGGCAGGGGGGTGAAAAGGACGAAGCCCCGTCGCAGCAGGGTGAAAAAGCGCCACAGTTTCCCTCGGGAAACGGCCAACTGGATCTGGACCGGATCGATGCCGCTTGCACGGGTCACGGCAGGCCCCCTTGCCGCCGCAGGGGGGACCGCGGCCGCGGTTCCCCCGCTGCGCGGAGGATAAATGTGGTCCCTACCAGTTGAAGACCTGGTCGAGTTCTTCGTCCTTGACGGCAAAGACCACGTTGTGGGGGGCCAGGGCCTCGCGCTTGAAATAGCCGGGCAGCCGGTCGTGGGCCGCGGTGAAGCCGGCGGCGCGGTTGAAGTCGCGTTCCCAGGTGAGGATCCGCCGGCCCAGGGCCGTGACGTCCTCGGCCGTCGTGGGCTTGCCGGTGAATCCGGAGATCAGGTCCAGCAGGGCCTGGAAGGTTTCCGGCTGGTCCAGGATGGCAAAGGCGATGAAGACGCACATGCCGGTGGCGTCGATGGCCGCCGTGGCGATTTGCAGGTTGCGCGAGAGTTCCACCTGTCCTTCGGGCTTGAGGGGATCCACGGTGCCGCCCACGCCGAGAATATTGGCGGTGACGGCATAGCCGGCGGTATGGTCGGCGCCCATGGGGCTGGTGGCGTAGGTCACGGCAACCCCTTGCACGGCGCGCGGATCGTAGGCCGGCATGGCCTGCCCCTTGACCACCGGGACCCGCTCGACGCCGAAGACCTGGCCGGCGACCGCGGCCCCGGCGCCCAGGATGCGGCCCAGAGGCGTTCCCTGGCCAACTTCCCTCACCAGGCGGATGGCCGCCTCGGCATCGCCGAACTTGGCAATGCCGGCTTCCATGGCCACCCCCAGGGTGGCGCCCATCTCGATGGTGTCCAGGCCGAAGTCATCATCGAGGCGATCCAGCAGGGCGATGGCGTCCAGGTCGTTGATCCCGCAGTTGCCCCCATGGGCCCAGACCGTTTCGTATTCGGGCTGTTTGGTGAGAAAGTTGCCGTTCTTGTCGTAGAAGGTGCCCGAGCACTTCATGACGCATCCCCGATGGCAGCCGTGGGTGGCCGAGCCGGCGCCGCCGCGGCTGTTTTCCAGTTCGGCCAGGGCCTCGCCGGAGATCTTTTCGAATCCCTGGAATCGTCCGGTGGCGAAGTTGTGGGTGGGATAGGCCCCGGCCTCGTTGATCACCCCGGTGAGGACGTTGGTGCCGTAGGTGGGCAGTCCCTGGCCGCAAACCGGGTGCTTGTTGAGCCCGGCGGTAAACTCCTTGTTGGCGGCCTTGAACTTTTCCGGATCGGCCGGCGCGCGCATCTTGCAGCCGGCATCGTCCAGCACGATTACCTTGACACCCTTGGCGCCCATCACGGCGCCGACCCCGCCACGGCCGGCATGGCGGGTGGGACGGGTCTCCATGTCGGTGAAGGCCACCGTGGCGGCCCCCATCTTCATCTCTCCGGCCGGACCGATGGAGATGCAGGCGATTTTCTCGCCGCAGGCGGCGGTCATCTTTTCCACCAGGGCGTAGTTGCCCAGCATCCTGAGGCTGTTGTCGGGTTCGATGCGCGCGCCGTCGGGATTGATGAAAACTTTGTAAAGGGTGTCGTCGGCCGGTTGGCCTTCCAGGACGATGGCGGCATAGCCCAGGCGGGCCAGCACCTGGGCGCCCTGGCCGCCCGAATTGGCCTCCTTGATGCCGCCGGTGAGCGGACTCTTGCATCCCACCGAGATGCGGCCGGACTGGACCGCGGCCGACCCGCTGAGCAGCCCCGGGGCGATGACCAGCTTGTTCTCGGCCCCCAGGGGATGGCAGGTGGGCGGCACTTCCCTGGCCACGACGGCCGAAGTCATGGCCCGGCCGCCCAGCCCGGCGTAGTCGCCCAATGGCTCGGTGCGGATGGCGGGGCCACCCTTGGCTCCCATGTCGATGCGAAGAATCTTGTCCATGAATGCGCCTCCTTTGATGGCCATGTGAATGGAGTGATCGGAAATTGACGGATGCCTTGAGCAAATCCCGAGAGAATCGGTTATGGGTATGGTTTCAATACCATTTGTAATTACTGGTAATTAAAGGGCGAGTCAAGAAAAACCAAAAATAACAGACTTGTCGGGGAAGGTCTGTCGAGGTCGCTTCCAGTCGGTCAGGGCCTTGCCGGGCAAGACACGGAGAACTTCAGGGGAAAGACGAACCCGGCACCGCAGAGGGATCGGGCCGGTTTCGGATCTGCTGGAAACCATCCCCGGATGGCAATTCAGTTCCAGAGGCTTGACCCGGCGTCCTTCTTTTCATAGGAATGAGGATCCTGGTTGACCTGCGCCGCCATTCGAGGGCGCTGGCCATCCCTGCGAATCATGACAGGATTGATCCGGGCAGACGCCTTATGTGCCTGATCCTCTGGGCTTGGGAGCGCCATCCACGCTATCGGCTGGTCTTGGCCGCCAACCGGGACGAGTTTTACGCCCGCGCCAGCCGACCCGCCGATTTCTGGCCGGGTCGGCCGCAGATTCTCGCAGGCCGTGATCTGCAGGCCGGCGGCACCTGGCTGGCCTTGAGCCGCCAGGGGCGCATGGCGGCCATCACCAATTTCCGGGATCCGGCGGCCCACAACCCCGGGGCCCGGTCCAGGGGCGAGCTGGTGGCCGATTTCGTCGCCGGCCGGGAAAGCCCGGGCCGCTATCTTGCCGGAATCCTGGGGCGCGTTCACGACTACAATGGGTTCAACCTCCTGGCCGCCACCGCCGGCGACGACGGACTCGTATACCTGGGCAGCCGGGAGGGGCGGGTCAGGAAGATCGCGGGCGGCATCCATGGATTGAGCAACCATCTTCTCGACACCCCCTGGCCCAAGGTGGCCGGAGGGAGGGCCGAGCTGGAGCGGGTGCTGAGGGAGGATCGGGTCACACCGGAGCGTCTGTTGCGTCTGCTCTGCGACCGGCGCCGGCCCGGGGATGCGGGTTTGCCCGATACCGGAGTCGGTCTGGAGTGGGAGCGGATCCTGGCTCCGCGCTTCATCGTCAGCCCCGCCTACGGCACCCGTTCGGCCACGGTGCTGCTCTGGGAGCGCACGGGGCAAGTCGATTTTTTTGAGTGGACCTTCGTTCCGGGCCAGGATCCGCCGCGGGTGGCCGAAAAGCGGCATTTTCGGTTTTTGATCGCCTAAATCGCTGGGAGCGGCGGTACGGGCGGAAAAGTCCGAACGTGATCCGGGAATCTTCCGTTCATCCGCCGTCCAGACAACCAGAAACCTGATTGCACATGGCCTCTTACACCGTTTCCGTCATCATTCCGGCCTACAACGAAGCCCAGAGCATCGGCGCCGTGGTGGCCGCCGTCCGCGCCGTGGGGCCGGAATTCCAGATCCTGGTCATCGACGACGGTTCGGCGGACGATACCGCCGAAGCCGCCCGGGCCGCCGGCGCCCAGGTCCATCGCCATCCGTACAACATCGGCAACGGGGCGGCGGTGAAAACCGGCATCCGCAACGCCAGCGGCGACGTCCTGGTCTTCATGGACGGCGACGGCCAGCACGACCCGGCCGACATTCCCAGTCTGCTGGCCCCTCTGCCCGCCTACGACCTGGTGGTGGGGGCCCGCACCTTCAAGGATCAGGCCAGCCTGAGCCGCGCCCTGGGCAACGCTTTCTACAACCGCTTTGCCGGTTACGTGGCCAAGTTTCCCATCCAGGATCTCACCAGCGGGTTTCGCGCCGTCAAGGCGCCGGTGGCCCGCGGCCTGATCTACCTGCTGCCCAACACCTACTCGTATCCCACCACCATGACCCTGGCGGTGCTGCGCTCGGGGTTGAGCCTCAGGTACGTGCCGATCCGCACCCGGCGGCGCCAGGCGGGAAAAAGCAGCATCTCCCTGGCCAAGGACGGGGTGCGTTTTTTCATGATCATCACGCGCATCTGCACCCTGTTTTCCCCCTTCCGGGTCTTTTTGCCGGTGAGCTTCGCCATGTTCATGCTGGGCCTCGTCTGGTACCTGTACACCTTCATCACCCAGGGCCGCTTTACCAACATGAGCGCCCTGCTCCTCACCACCTCGGTGACCATCTTCATGATCGGCATGGTCTCCGAGCAGATCTCCCAAATGCGGTTTGAACGGCGGGGGCAGCGGGATGAAGGAAAGCGGGATGAGGGCGGAAAGGAAAGGGCTGAGGGATGAGACCTGAGACCTGAGGGGAAAGAACGGAGGTCGGAAGATAGAGGTCGGAGGGCGGAAGTCGGAGGGGCAAGGGACCGGCGAGAAAAATCCCATTGAGCGTCGGAGCTGAGGGGGGCAAGACGTCAACATGCATGCATATCCGCGGAACAGTTGTTGAATTGCAAGACTTGCGGCCGCCTTTTTGAGCCAGAAGCGAAATGAGTTGGTCATCCATGCAGAAATCAGACCGACAGCCTGTGGCCGGTGGCGCGATCCCTCTGCGACCGGCTATCAAGTTCCGGGGAAACCTTTCTTCGATCTAATCGGCGGTGGGGAGTCTGACAGCGCAGCGGGCAAGGCCTGTGGCTCTTTTGATCATATCTTTATCGAAGGTCAAAAAGGCTTGATGGTCCTGTCCGGCAGCCAGATGAAGCGCGTCGGCAAAGTCGAGACCCTGGCTTTGCCAGGCGATTGCCTCGGCGACCATCGCGGCATTTCGCACCTGGACATTGGATAGGCCCAACAGCTTGATCAAAGCATCACCGATGACCTTCTTCGGGAACGCGTAGGCGTACCGAAGGACCCATTCGGTCTCCAGCAAGACTGTATCGGGGATAAAGACACGGTATCGACTAAAGACGGCTTTGGCCGCCCGGTACTGGTCTTCATCGTCACGGGTGAGAAAGCGGACAACGACATTGGTGTCAACCGTCACCACGAGAAGCCTCCAGTGCGCCTCGGCGAATGGCGTCTTCCATGTCTTGCAATGACTTGGCCTCGCCCTTGTAGCGAAGACATCCCCCGACTTCCTCGATGAGCGTTTCAGGAAAGGGGGCCGCGGGCTTGAGCAGCACCCCGTCTGCGCAATCGATCACCACCAGCGCCTGCCCCGCTTCCCACCCCTGGGCTGCGCGCACGGATTTTGGGATGATCACCTGCCCCTTGCTTGATAGTTTCGTCGTTTGCATCAGATGTTCCTATGAAGTAAGAAATTTGTAAGACAACTTTAACTTAATCCAAGCCGGTGCAGCTGTCAAGTCATCGGCTTGCTTCAGGACCATGTTTTACCGGCCGCCTTCCGCCACATGGAAAAAGGGTCGTCATTCCGGTCCCGGATCGATTTCCGCCTCTCTTTCGTCATTCCCGCGAAAGCGGGAATCCATGTTCATCGGAACGAGACGGCGGAAAGACGATCCGGAAACATCGAAAACCCGCCGTCGCCGATTTGATCATACCGGCCACCAGCGCACGGCGGCACCGCCGACCACTGACCAATGACCAATGACGAATGACTAATCCCAAATGCCCAATACCCAATGACCATTCCCCCTTGACCCGCAATCCATTTCTTCAGTAACCTGCAAGCCTCTTTCGCGATCCCAACGACAACCGGCCGGCCGGGCAACGAAGGCGATTCCAGGGGTGAAACCGCAGCTCAAAATCCTTGTTCTCACCACCACCTTTCCCCGCTGGCGCGGCGACACGGATCCGCCCTTCGTTTTCGAGCTGTGCCGACGCCTGGCCAAAGACTTCGGCATCATTGTCCTGGCGCCCCATTTTCCGGGCAGCCTGTCCGAAGAAAACATGGACGGCATCCGCGTCGTGCGCTTCCGCTACTTTTTCGAACCTTGGGAAAAGCTGGCCTACGGCAGCGGCGGCGGCATCCTGGCGCGGATCCGGCGCAACCCGGCTTGGGGCCTGCTGGTCCCCTGCCTGATTTTGGGGCAGGTGATGGCGGCGGCCCGGCTGCTGCGCGAGGAGCATTTCGCCCTCATCCATGCCCACTGGCTCGTTCCCCAGGCCTTGGCCGCCATCATGGCCCGCGCCGTTTGCGGACGCCGCATTCCGCTTTTGGCCACGGCCCACGGCGGAGATCTCTACGGGCTGCGCGGCAGGCTGATGGATCGGCTGAGGGGATTCGTCCTGTCGAAGACGGCCGCCGTGACCGTGGTGAGCCGCGCCATGGCCGAAGATCTGGTGCGTGCCGGGGCGCCGCAGGAAAAGGTGCGTGTGATTCCCATGGGCACGGACCTGAGCGACATGTTTTGTCCGGGTCCGGCGGTGCGCGACCCCGGGCAGGTGCTGTTCGTCGGCCGGCTGGTGGAAAAAAAAGGGTGCTGCTACCTGATCGAGGCCTGGCCGAAAGTGATCGCAGAGGAAGCTGAGGCGAAGCTCTTGATCGTGGGGGACGGGCCGGAGCGGAAAGGGCTGGAAAGGCGGGCGGCGGAGCTGAAGGTGGGGCCGAGCGTCAGGTTTCTGGGCGCCCTGCCGCAGGCGTCGTTGCCGGATCTGTATCGCTCGTCGGCGGTGGTGGTGTTTCCTTCAGTCGTGGGCAGGGGAGGGGACCGGGAAGGGTTCGGGCTGGTGCCGGTGGAAGCCCTGGGCTGCGAATGCGCCGTGGTGGTCAGCGACCTGCCGGCGATGCGCGATATCGTTCAGGACGGGGAAACGGGGTTGGTGGTGCGGCGGGAGTCTTCGGAGGAGATTGGCGGGGCGGTCCTGCGGCTGTTGAAGGACCCGGCGCTTTGCCGGCGCCTGGGGCAAAACGGCAGGCGGTATGCGTTGGGGCGGTTTGAGTGGGGGAAGATTGCCACTCAATATTGTTTGTTAATTCATTTTTTAATCGGTGAGGATCATCAATTTTGAACTTCATAAAATTCGTTGACGCAAGGGAAAAGTTTGTTTAAAAAATATTTAAAAAATTTGTACCAGAGAACCATGGCTGAGGCATACGAGTTAGCCTACCGAGAGATTTGTCGATGCTTTGCCTCCGATTCCACAGTGCTCGATTGTGGTGCGGGTAATGGTTGGACATTCAATATCCTTTCGGAAAGATGTGGACTGTCTGCCGAACAATACAATGGAATTGAATGGGATCAGGCCTCGGCAAAATCGGGTAGGGATCGAGGCCTCAACATTTCATGCCGTGATTTAAACTGGGGGATTCCCCGGGAGAGTGAAAGTTTTTCGTGCGTCTATGCACTTTCTGTTCTGGAACATCTGCTCAACCCCTGCAGATTCATTCAAGAGAGCCACCGCGTTCTGAAAGGGGGAGGAAGACTCGTTCTGCTGACTCCCAACATCAGCACCTATTTTACTGCTGCATTGATCTTGATGGGTAAAATGCCTTCAAGCGGTCCTCATCCTGACTCTGACCTGCTGATCAAAAGAGAAGAGCTTTTCAAAGTCAGCAGCGAAAGCCTCAAACCGGATAGTGAATTCGAGACACCCCGTCATCGTCATCTTGTCGTGTTCAGTTACCGGGTGCTGAGGCAGTATCTTCGTATGGTTGGGTTCATCAATGTCGAGGGATCAGGATTCGGGCTCTACCCGTTCCCGAAATTCGCCCAACCGGTGCTGGAAAAGATCGACCCCTATCATTGCCACCAGATGGTGTTTGTGGGTGAAAAGAAGCGTAAATAGAAGACGTTCATAGTATCTTGCTATTGCATGATAACTTTCTCGGTGCGACGTTCAATTACCTTGATTTTATCTGAAAGTTCTCTAGCTAATTCTCCCCAATTAGGGATTATTACATAATCTGTGGACTTATCTTTCAAACGATTTGAGATGCTTTTTGCTAAATCGGTAACTGATCCAGTTTTGTATAGCCATTCAGGGTTTTTATGAAATAATGCCGCTATACTCCCAATATTGGCAGCGACTATCGGTACATTGCAGGCCATTATTTCTCTGGCTTTTTGCGGGAAACAGTATCGTCCGAAAGAGTTGTCTTCGTTGCATATGACAGCCACGTCCAATGCGTTGATGAATGTTGGGACCTTTTCAAACGGTAGATTTCCCATGTCGTGAATACGATCGTTGCAAGGGATGCGGACGTTTCTCGGGCCGGCCAACACAAGGTGAAGGTTTGGCAGGGTAGAGGAAAGAATTTCAAAAGCAGCAAACAAAACTTCGATTCCGCGGTTTTTCGTGAGAGCACCGGCAGTGCCGACCAACTGGGCTGAAAGAGGTAGGTTCAGAGATCTGCGGCAACTTGATTGGGCCATTGGATAGAAGAGGTTTTTTTTTACAGCGTTTTCAAGTACAATAGAATTGCCCTTGATTCCGTAACTATATAATAAATTCTGCAGCGGTTGACTGATGCAAGTGACTAAGTCGCTGTTACGCACGGCCCAGCGGTAAAGCTGCTTTAAAATTGGAAGGCGACCGGACAAATAATACTCGAAGTTATCATAGAGATCGAAAAGCATTGGCACATGATGTTTTTTTGAAAAAAAAGCCGCAATAACCCCATAAAAGGCATCTGAACAGGCAAAGATGATGTCACTTTTGCTCGCCAGATGATCGGCTCTTCGAATAAATTTTAACAGCCCTGGAAGTTTGAGCATTCCAGCGTTGATGCTTTCCCATATTACTGTATCTTTAAAAACCCCTTCACTTCGTTTCTTATAGCTAAGGCAAAGCCCATGAATGTTGTGCCCAAAACTGGAAAGTGCATATGGAATTTCCCAGAACCGGCCATATCGGTCATCAAGCAAATCCTTGTTCATATACTGCCGTTTGGTGAGGATAAGGATTTTCATGTCCAAATTTCAGAATCTGAAGGGGCGGGCTTTTTTTGTGCCTAACTGGGTTTAAAAACCTGCAAGTACCTTCGGTAGCATATGTAAGCTGGCCAGTAAAAGGTATAAGAGCATTTCAAAAAATTAGAATTGGTATGTTTTTGGTGGATTCGCCTTTCTTCTTCAAATCTTTTAACTAGGGATTGCCAGTCTTTTTTTGAACTTACCCCCGTATCTCTCATAATTGAAATAGGGGGACGGTGATGTTTGGAGGCGGTAGCCCCTTTTCGGTATGCACGAAGAAAAAATTCATAATCCATCTCTATCCGTAAAGAAGTGTCATATTCTCCTAGTCTTTTGAAAAGATCTCTGCGGAAAAAAACAGCTTGGTGATAAAATCCTGTCTTGAAATTGATCCAGGGGTTGAACCCTCTGGAACGTCGCAGCAAGCGATGTCCATTGCTTTCCCAATAAATCGGAAATGAATGCAAGTCGCAATCTTGCTGCATTTTTTGGGCAGCTTGCCGGATGCTTGAATTTGAAACCAGGTAATCATCAGAATGCAAAAAGAGAAGGTAGCGGCCGGATGATTGCCTGATTCCCTTGTTCATTGCATCGGCGATGCCTCCATCCGGTTCGGAAATCCAATATGATATCCGCGATTCATATTTCTTGATGATGTCGATCGTCCCATCGGTCGAACCGCCGTCGATTACGATGTATTCGATGTGTGGATAGTCTTGATTTAATACGCTGGATATTGTGTGCTCAAGATATTTCTCACCGTTTCGAACGACGGTTACAATCGTGATCAACATGATGACCTTTTCGATTTTTCTTCGATTGCTTTGCGGTAAACCGCCAAGTATTGGGGGACGACCACATCTGGTGACCAAAGTTTTACGGCTCTTTGACGGGCAGCACGGGATAATTCGTCACGGACATTATCGTTCTCAAGAATCCATCGAATACCCTCAGCCAATTCATGCGTGTCGAAGGCCTTTGCCAAGTAGCCTGTTTTGAGATGTACAACTGCGTCGGGAAATCCACATGTATTGAACGCGACGATCGGACATCCACAGGCTTGCGCTTCTATGGCCGTCTGGGGGAGGTTGTCTTGGCGGGAAGGTACAATCATCACATCAGCCGCATTGTAAAGAAGGACCAATGCTTGATCATCATGTAATTTACCCATCCACTTAATGCTGATATCGAGAGGCATTGATGGGCGAAATTGAGGTTCACTTTGTCCAAAAATTATCAGCATTGGTCTTTGAGAGTTTGGTAGCGAGCAGAAATGCTTCAGTGATTGAAGCAACAAGTCGTAGCCTTTCCGAGGGTCTTGTCCGCCACCGACAGCGCCGAAGAGAATGATTTTTAAATTTTCCGGTATCCTCAATGTGTTGCGGCAGAAATTTCTATCCAATGGCCGATAGACGCTGGTGTCCAACGTATTGGATATGTTCGTAAAAGAAAATTGATTAAAAAGAATGCTATTTTGAGCGCATTCGCTCATCCAACGGCTTGGTGCGACTATTTGAAAAGGATTTCGCCAGGCCTTTCGTTTACGATTCCAGACAATTTTAGAAAGGTCGAAACCTCTGTTTGTTTGAAGCATTTCGGCTTTGTCATATCCAATTCGCCAGCGTGCATTAAGATTGTCCGGTGCATAGTGTTCAGTTCCGCAAAAAGGCCACATGTCATGAAATGTCCAGACGAGCGGTTTTGTGATACGAGCGATATCTTCAATAGAAAGCGTTTCCGCACCAATCCAATGCAAATGAACGACATCTGCATTCGATTTGTTGATGAATGCAGACCAATTTGACGGTAGCCAGTTGCCTGAATGCGTTTCCATTTTAGATTGATTTTGAAAACGAGAAATCATGTTTCCAAAAGTAGGTCTCAGAAGATTAGCCGCTTTATAAAATATAGTCGAAGAATGCGTTTCGACGGTCCAGTCATCAGAAAACTTTTGACGCACTTTCATTCGAGATTCGATGCCGTATTGCAGAAAAGCCCTGTGAAGGCGAAATGCTGCGCGGGCAGCTCCGCCTGAAATATCAGATTGCGAGATTAAAAGTGTTTTCATTTTAGATTTCGTCGGAATCGTGTTAAAATTTCAAACAACATGTTAAATGCTGGACCAATCAAAGAACTGATTTTTTCTGCCTTCCTTGCACGGGAAAGGCAGATTTGACTCTTTCGTTCGAACACTAGTGCATGTTCTGCACCGCTAACTCTACCGATATACTTTAAGCCGAGGGCCATCATGACAAGGAAAAATGTATGCCTAAAGTGAAAAGTTGATGGTAAATGGCATTTGATAACAGGGTAAAAACAATTAGCAAAAATGATTTTCCCGTTCAAACGCGCGGCACTTGCAATTTGAGATGCTAAATATATTG
>CALJLV010000114.1 GCA_937982505.1 uncultured Desulfobacteraceae bacterium
TTGACTGACGTGACTGGAGTTCAGACGTGTGCTCTTCCGATCTGTGGCCACCGGCAAGGGGGCCGAGGACCTCATCGCCGCCGGGGTCGACGGGGTCAAGATCGGCATCGGCCCGGGCTCCATCTGCACCACGCGGATCGTGGCCGGGGTGGGGATCCCCCAGGTGACCGCCATCATGAACTGCCGTTCGATTTCCAGCAAGACCGGGGTGCCGCTCATCGCCGACGGCGGGATCAAGTACTCGGGAGACGTGACCAAGGCCATCGGTGCCGGGGCCCATGTGGTGATGATCGGCGGTCTGCTGGCCGGCACGGAGGAGAGCCCCGGAGAATTGATTCTCTTCCAGGGGCGCACCTACAAGGTCTACCGGGGCATGGGCTCCCTGGAGGCCATGCGCCAGGGGAGCAAGGACCGCTACTACCAGGGGGAAAACGAGGCTCCGGACAAGCTGGTCCCCGAAGGCATCGTCGGCCGGGTGCCCTACCGGGGGCCGGTCTCCGAGACGATTCTGCAGCTCGTGGGCGGTCTGAAGGCCGGGATGGGCTACGTGGGGTGCCGCACCATCGAGGAGCTGCGCGAAAAGGCGCGCTTTCGCAAGATTACCGCCGCCGGCATGCGCGAAAGCCACGTGCACGACGTGATCATCACCAAGGAGGCGCCCAACTACCGCATCGAGTGAATCCGTCCTGAAGGCCCTTGAGCCCATTCGGATACATCCTTATCCATCATTGCAGGCGGTTCTGTCATGGCATCCCCGTCCCCTCCATTCGTGCATCTGCATGTTCATACCCAGTACAGCCTCCTCGACGGGGCCATCCGTCTCGAGGCGCTCTTCGAGCGGGCCGCGGCCTTCCAGATGGAGGCCGTGGCCATCACCGACCATGGGACCATGTACGGCGTGCTGGAGTTCTACCAGATGGCGCGCAAGGCCGGGATCCGCCCCGTCATCGGCTGCGAATGCTATCTGGCGCCCCGGTCCATGACCGACCGGACGTCCATGGACGCCAAGGAGATGCGCCACCTGGTGCTGTTGGCCCGCGATCGGCAGGGGTACCGCAACCTGTGCGAGCTGGCCACCCGGGCCCAGCTGGACGGCTTTTACTACAAGCCGCGCATCGACAAGGCCCTTCTCGAGGACCACTGCGCCGGGCTCATCGGCCTGTCGGCCTGCCTTCACGGAGAGATTCCGCGCCACATCCTGGCCGGGCGCCCCGATCTGGCCGATGCCGCGGCCCGCTACTACCAGCGGCTTTTCGGTGAGGACAACTTCTACCTCGAGGTGCAGCACAACGGGATCGCCGAACAGGAGCGGGTCAACCGCGCCCTGCGGGACATGAGCCAGCGCCTGTCCATCCCCCTGGTGGCCACCAACGACTGCCACTACCTGGATGCCGCCGACGCCCGGGCCCACGCGGTGCTGCTGTGCATCCAGACCGGCAAGACCATCCGCGATCCGAACCGTTTCCAGTTCGGCACCGACCAGCTCTACTTCAAATCGCCGGCCGAGATGGCGGCCTATTTCGCCGACTATCCCGGGGCCCTGGACAACACCCTGGCCATCGCCCGGCGCTGCCAGGTCGATTTCGAGTTCGGCGACTACCATTTTCCCCAGTTTCCCAGCCCGGATCAGAAGCCGGAGGACCTTCTCTTCGAGGAAAAGGTCCGCGACGGGTTTGCCCGGCGCCTGGTGGTGCTCAAGGCCCAGCAGGCGGATCTGGACGAGGCCGCCTATCGCCGCCGGCTGGAATACGAGCTGGACACCATCCGCAAGATGGGCTTTTGCGGCTATTTTCTCATCGTCGCCGATTTCATCCGCTTCAGCCGGGAAAACGGCGTGCCGGTGGGGCCCGGCCGCGGTTCGGCCGCCGGCAGCATCGTGGCCTACAGCCTGGGAATCACCGATCTGGACCCCATCACCCACGGGCTGATTTTCGAGCGCTTTCTCAATCCGGAGCGCATCAGCATGCCGGACATCGACGTGGATTTTTGCATCAACGGGCGGGAGAAAACCTTCCACTACGTCTTCGACCGTTACGGGGGGGCCGACTACGTGGCCCAGATCATCACCTTCGGCAAGCTCAAGACCCGGGCGGTGATCCGCGACGTGGGCCGGGCCCTGGACATCCCCCTGGCCGAGGTGGATGTTCTGGCCAAGATGGTCCCCGACAAACTCAACATCAGCCTGGACGAGGCCCTGGTCCAGGAGCCGAAAATCCTGCGCCAGGCCGAGGAAAATCCCCAGATCGCCGAATTGATCCGCATCTGCCGCACCCTGGAAGGACTGCCGCGCCACGCCTCGACCCATGCCGCCGGCGTGGTGATCGGCGACCGGCCCCTGGTGGAGTACCTGCCGTTGTGCCGAGGCAAAAAGGGGGAGGTGGTCACCCAGTTCGACATGCACTGCGTGGAGAAGATCGGACTGGTGAAGTTCGATTTTCTCGGCCTGCGCAACCTGACGGTCATCGAAAACACCCTGCGGCTCATCCAAGACGGCGGCGGCCGGACGCCGGATCTGTCCAGCCTCAAACTGGACGACCCGGCAACCTTCGAGCTTCTCGGGGCCGGGGACACCACCGGCGTTTTCCAACTCGAAAGCAGCGGCATGAAGGATCTGCTGGTGCGGCTGCATCCGGAGACCTTCGCCGATATCACGGCCCTGGTGGCCCTCTACCGGCCCGGCCCCCTGGACAGCGGGATGGTGGAAGAGTTCGTCGAACGGCGCCACGGCCGCAAGGCGGTCACCTACCTGCTGCCCCAGTTGGAACCGATCCTCAAGGAAACCTACGGGGTGATCGTCTACCAGGAGCAGGTGATGAACATCGCCGCGGCCCTGGCCGACTACACCATGGCCGACGCCGATGGCCTGCGCAAGGCCATGGGCAAGAAGATCGCCGAGATGATGGCCAGGCACCGGGAAAAGTTTCTCGCCGGGGCCGCGGCCAAGGGCATCGCGCCCCAGAAAGCCACGGAGATCTTCGATCTGATGGAAAAATTCGGCCGCTACGGCTTCAACAAGGCCCACAGCGCGGCCTATGCCCTGATCACCTACCAGACCGCCTATCTCAAGGCCCACTATCCGTTGGAATTCATGGCCTCCCTGCTCACCAGCGAGATGCACGCCATCGACGGGGTGGTCAAGTTCATCGCCGAGTGCCGATCCCACGGGATCGAGGTCCTGCCGCCGGACATCAACCGCAGCGAAACGGTCTTCACCGTGGCCGACGGCAAGATCCGCTTCGGCCTGGTGGCGGTGAAGAATGTGGGCGAGGGGGCCATCGAAGCGATCCTGGAAGAGCGCCGGGCCAGCGGCCCCTTCGATTCGCTGTTCCACTTCTGCGAACGGGTGGATCTGCGCAAGGTCAACAAGCGGGTGGTGGAAAGCCTGATCCGCTGCGGCGCCTTCGACTGCACGGGGGATCCGCGGGCCGCCCTGCTGGCGGTCCTGGAAGAAGCCCTGGAATACGGCCAGCGGGTGCAAAAGAAGCGCTGCGACCCCCAGATGGACCTCTTCGGGGCCTGCCAGGAGGTGGGCCTGCCCCTGGATCGGCCCCCCATGCCGTCCGGCGCGGTGCTCGACGAGCACGAATTGCTGGCCATGGAAAAGGAGTCGCTGGGGTTCTACATCAGCGGCCATCCCCTGGGGCGCCACGAACGGCGTCTGGAGAAATACGCCACCTGCGATGCCGAAGGCCTCAAGGAAGCCCCCGACGGCCAGACCGTGCGCATCGGCGGCCTGGTCAAGAGCACCAAGACCATCCGCACCCGAAAGGGGGAGTTGATGGGATTCGTGCAGATCGAAGACCTCAACGGCCAGATGGAGATCGTGCTTTTCCCGTCGGTGTATGCCGAAGCCGGAGAGCTGCTGGTGGAGGATGCCGCCGTGCTGGTGCAGGGGGCGGTCAAGCGCGAAGAAAACGGGGTCAAGATCCTGGCCGACCGTTTCATCCCTATGGAGCGGGCCGAGGCGGTCTGGACGGCGCGGGTGGAGGTCCACCTGGATCTGGAGCGCACCGACTCCTCACAACTCAACCATCTGGTCGAGCTTTTCGACCGCCACCCGGGGGACTGCCCGGTTCGGCTGCGGCTGTCGCATCCCGGCCGGGCCGAAGTGATCGTGGCCCCCTCCGATGCCTTCAAGGTGCGGGCCAGCCAGCGCCTGGCGCGGGCGGTGAACGGCCTGCTGGGCTACAAGGCCCTGGA
The DNA here is from genome assembly GCA_937982505.1 of uncultured Desulfobacteraceae bacterium. Classification (GTDB taxonomy): domain Bacteria; phylum Desulfobacterota; class Desulfobacteria; order Desulfobacterales; family UBA2174; genus UBA2174. The sequence goes on from CALJLV010000114.1 coordinate 4,201, forward strand.
GACCATCTGCACCCCGGTGGCGGCGGCGACGCCCCGCAACAGGGGCGGCGAGAATCGCTCCGGCCGCTTCAAGGTGCTGCAGGGCGGATGACCACGGCCTCCTTGCGGACAAAATCGGCCGGGTGGTAGGAGAGTTTGGCCTGGCGCAAGCCTTCATCGTCCAGGTCCTGTTCCCGATTCACCCATTGCAGGCCGTCGGCGCTGGCCTCTAGGAAGGCCTGGTTGATCATCTGGTAGGCGCCCTTGAACCGCGGATCGGCTTTTTCGAAGTGGATCAGCAGGGTGTCCGGCGTGAGGCGTTCGCCCACGGTGTAGGCCGCCATGTGATTGTCCACCCGCAGCACGCCGCCGCAGATGCCGGCCAGGCGGTTCCAATGGTTTAGAATGCGCAGGATGACGCGGTTTTCGGCGGCCAGCAGGTCCACGGCCTCACAGTCGCGCCAGGTGCACCAGTCGGCCTGCAGCCCCAGGGCCTCGGCCACGTGTTGAGCGTTCAGGGGCTCATAGGTGTACGGGTAGGTGCGGCGGAACTGGTTGAGAAGGTTCTTTTTCTTGTGATAGCGGTTGCCACCCAGGGTGATCAGATCCTGTACAGCATAGAGGTAGTCCCACTGACCGCGGGTCTGGCGGCGTTGAATCCGGTCTCCCAGGACCTCGTGCCAGAGTGAGGCCAAAGTCTCGGGAATCCGCTCCAGGTGCAGGTCGGTTTTCAGGGATTCCAGGCGCCGAACCCAGTCCACGGCCTGCCAGTCGCCCACGGGGGCCCACCAGCAGGGCTCCGGCCGCGTTCGGCGGATCCACACCAGGGCATCCTCCCAGGCCCATTCCAGGCCGTAGGCGCCGGCCCATCCCCACAGGTTGATGAAACTGTAGTCCGAGCCGATCTGGGGGCAGGCGGCCAGGCGGCGGCGGTAGGCATCCTGGCGATCCAGGTCGATGGTATCGAAGGTCAGCGGCATGCGGCCTCCCCCTCCCGTGGTGTCCATGGGGATGGGCGCCGAAAGGGACCGCGTCCCGTTCTCGGTCCGGCCGGCGCATCGGTTTCCGTGCAATCCTCGCCGCAAGGGCGCGCATCCGCGGCCCCAGCGCAAAAAATCTCTTTATGATGGCGCGGACGGCGTTGTCAAGAAACCCCGAGGCCTTCACGACCAGGGATCCGCCGTCCAGGACACCGGGGGGAGCGGTACAGCCGGAAAAAATCCCTCCCAGGGAGGATCGCAAAACGTTGACCAGGCCGTGGGCGTCGGGCGAACCCGGCTTGACAGGGCTTCGGGGCCTTGACTATGGTGTCGGCGCAACGGGCCGCGCGCAGCCCGGATTCGGCGTTCAGGCCGCGCCGGGGATGTTTCACGCCTCGCCGGCGCGGCAGGGGAGGAAATACCGCATGGACCCATCCGTTTGGCTCAAGGGGCAGCTGCTGGTGGCGATGCCCGGTCTCGACGATCCCCATTTTCACCAGAGCGTCACCTGCATCGGCGAGCACAGCGATCAGGGGGCCATGGGCATCGTCGTCAACCGGACCCATGAGGCCCTCACGGCCGGCGCGATCTTCCAGGAGCTGCATCTGGCCTGCAGCCCCGAGGCGGCCGGCCGGCCCCTCTTCATGGGCGGTCCGGTGCATGCCAACGAAGTCTTCATCCTCCACGGACCGCCCCTGCGATGGCAGGGGAGTTTCACCGTGACCGCCTCGCTGGCCATGAGCAACAGCATCGACCTGCTGCGGGCCATCGCGGAGGGGCAGGGCCCCCGATCCTACCTCATCAGCCTGGGGTGCGCCGGCTGGGGCCCCGGTCAGCTGGAGGCCGAGATGCGCCAGAATGCCTGGTTGACGGCCCCCATGGACGAGGGGATCCTCTTCGAAACGGCCGTCTCCCGGCGCTGGGCGGCGGCTCTGCAGCGGCTGGGCATCGATCCGGCCCGGCTTTCGGCGGCGGCCGGGTCGGCGTGACCGCGGGACTGGACCGGTTTGACAATTTTTGACAATCGGTGCGGCCCCGTGTATGAAGCAACGCGTGTCCGCACCCTGCCCGGGAGCTGAAAATCCACCGATATCTCTACGTTCTGGTTGCCGCCTGATGCAAGACTACCCCAAAATCAAAGCTGAACTCCTCGACGGGGCCGGCGGGCTGCTGGACCTGCTGGGGCGTGCCCGGCAGGTGCCGGCCGTCTCGGCGGGGCCCCTGGACGAGTGGGAGCGCACCTGCCGCCAGAGCCACCGCCAGATCACCGATGCCCATGTCCGGGTGGCGGTGGTGGGGCCCATCAAATCCGGCAAGAGCACCTTCACCAACGCCCTGCTGGGCCGGGACCATCTCAAGCGGGGGGCCGGCATCGTCACCTCCATCGTCACGCGCATCCGCCGGGGCCAGACCCTGGAAGCCCGGCTGCATTTCAAATCCTGGGAGGAGATCAACGCCGATCTGGTCCAGGCCATGGTCCTGCTGCCGGCCATGCAGCAGAGCGACGCCTTCGATATCCGCCGTGAGCGGGATCGCCGCGAGCTGGCCGCCGCCTTTGCCCAGTTGAACCAGGCGGCCCTGGTCGCCGACGGCACCCAGAATGCCCACAGCGTCCTTATCGCCTGCTACCTGGACGGGTACGCCCAGGTGGCGCCCCTGATCATGGGCCAGGAGCGGATCCTACGCCTGCGCGGCGCGGATTTCGCCCGGCACCGGGAATTCGTGGGCCAGGATCGGCTTTCGGTTTTTCTCAACGACGTGGAGCTTGAGATCGACGAGGGTTCCGTCGATTCCGGAGTGGAGATCGCCGACTGCCAAGGCAGCGATTCCCCCAATCCCCACCACCTGGCCATGATCCAGGACTACATGCTCCAGACCCATTTCATCGTCTACGTTATCAGCACCCGTACCGGTCTGCGACAGGCGGACTTCCGCTTTCTGTCGATCATCCGCAAGATGGGGATCGCGGCCAACATGCTGTTCGTCCTCAACTGCGACTTCAACGAGCACGCTTCGCTGGAGGAGGTAAAGGATCTGGTCGGTCGCATCCGCCAGGAGCTGACCGCCTTTCATCCGGCGCCGGAACTCTTTACGCTCAGCGCCCTGTACCACCTCCTGGAGGGGCAGCCGGCGGCCGAGCTGGCGCCCAAAGACGCCGCGATGCTGGCCCACTGGCAGGGCGAAACGGATCTGGTGGCCTTTTCCGACGCCGAGATGTCCCGCTTCCAGGCCGTTTTTCAGCGCAAGATGGTCGACGAGCGGCGGATTCTGCTCCTGGGCAACCATATCGCGCGACTGGAGGTGGTGGCCGGCGGGCTGGCCCGATGGGCCAGTTTGCATCGGGAAGCCATTGACCGGGACGCCCACCAGACCCTTGTCCAAGCGGCGCGCATCGAAGGCCAGCGGCAGCGCATTCAGCAGGTTCGAGGGATGGTGCGCGATACCCTCGACGGGGCCGTCGGCAAGCTGCGCGGCGAGATCCGCCGCGAAGTGGACGGATTTTTCAGCATCTCCGGGGGCGCCTGCATGGGCGAGACCATGGCGTTCGTGCGCCGCTACCGCCCCGAGACCGAGCGGTACCGGGAAGTGCTCGCCAGCGCGGGCTTTTCCAGCGCTTTGTACCTGGTTTTTCAGGATTTTCGCCAGGCGCTGGAAGGCTATCTGGCCGAGGTGGTCACCCCGGAGCTGCTCAACTTTCTCCATCGCACCGAAACCGGGATGCTGACCCGCCTGGAGGCGGTGGCCCAGCCTTTCGCCGGCCTGGCCCGGGATGCCCTGGCCGAACTGGACCCCGGCGGCGGTCCACCCGCCGCCGGCAACGGCTTCGAAGCGCGCCTCGACGCGGAGGGAATCAAGCGGCTTGCCGGCCTCAAGGCGCCCTCCGCCACCACCCCGCTGCGCTTTTCGGCCCGCATCCGCACCGAAGCGATGGCCCGCTTCGGTTTTTACACCGTTGTCCAGTGGGTCCGTCGAGCCCTCAACAGGCAGCCCCCGGGGCCGGAGCAGCGGGGCCTGCAGGCCCTGACGGATGCCTTGCCGCGCATCAAGCGCGAAACGATCAAGGCCGTCGAGTTCCATTTCAAGAGCCATCGGGAAAACATCAAGTTCCAGTACCTGTTCAAGCTCCTGGACGCGGCCGCGGCGAGCATCCAGGAGGCGATCCACGACCGGTTGCGGGCCTACGGCGAGGACTTGTCCCAGATGGCGGGGCGGGTGGAATTC
>CALJLV010000115.1 GCA_937982505.1 uncultured Desulfobacteraceae bacterium
CCGAGATCTACACTCTTTCCCTACACGACGCTCTTCCGATCTCGGGAATTGAAAACACGCCGGCGCGACCCTGGCCGTACGCCCCGGGATTTGGGCCATCATGACCCCAAAACCGCTTTGGCAGCCGGGACACGGTTTCCTGCAGGGCGGCGCCGAAGGCGGCAAAATCGGCGGAGTTCAGCCATATCATGAGGCGCGGCCCGAAATCGTGATCCTGCGATATCTCATCGTCGAATCCATAACATTCGGAGCCGTCCCCCACGAGCCCGAAAGCCATTCTGCCCGTGCGGGATCCGAAGATGCGTTCAATCGCGGGCCTGCCGATCTCCGCATAGTAGCGGCGACAAAGTTCGAGTCCCTTCATAACTCCACCCCGCGGCACCTTTGGTCAACCGGCCGACGGTCTGAAGCCAACGGTGGCGATTGCGATTGCGAAATGCACGAAAGCGCAACCGGACATCGGCACCCTATTCGACAAGGTCCAGATGGGGATGCCGCTGGCGCACCATCTTTTTCAACTGGGTCAGCGAGCCTTCCGCCAGGGAAGGTTCGCTGATTTCGAAATCTCTCCCCAGGTAGCCGTATTTCGGCTTCCCCATGCGGTGATAGGCGAGCATCTCATAACGCAGATTGGGTATGCCGGCGATGAAATCGGTGATCGCCGCGATGGCGGCCGCGTCGTCGTTGATTCCCGGGATTACCGGGGTGCGCACCGTTATCGGCAGCTGGGGCAAAGCCGCGCGCACCCGTTTGAGGTTGTCGAGGATCAACTCGTTGGAAACGCCCGTATACTGCCGGTGTAATGCCGCGTCCATGATTTTCACGTCATAGAGCAGGGTGTGCAGATGCGGCGCGGCGGCCAGGAGGTCTTCGCCGCGACAATGCCCGCAGGTTTCCATGGCCGTGTTCAGGCGCCGCCGGCGCGCCTCGGCCAGCAGGGCGACGGCAAAGGCCGGCTGATGCAGCGGTTCGCCGCCGCTGAGGGTCAGACCGCCGCCGCTGCGCGCATAGAAGGCCCCGTCGCGTTCCACCTCGTCGAGGACCTGGCCCACCGTCACCTCGTATCCGTAGACCGTGAGCGCCTTGGAGGGACAGGCGTCGGCGCACAGAAGGCACTGGGTGCACAGATCCCAGTGGATGCGCGGCCGGTCATCGTGGTCGCGGTGGATGGCCCCCGGCGTGCAGATCTCCAGGCAGCGGATGCAGTTGTCGAAGGTCAGGCACCGGTCCCGATTGTAGGCCAGTTCGGGCACGGACCTCTGGCTTTCGGGATTCGAGCACCAGCGGCAGCGCAACGGGCATCCCTTGAGAAAAGCGATGGTGCGGATCCCCGGTCCATCGTGGACGGAGAATTTCTGGATGCTGAAGACGGTGCCCTTGATCGCGGTGGCAGGCGGGGCCATGCATCCTCCTTTCGCGGGTCCGGTGATCTGGAGACGAGCGCCCTGGTCTGCAGGATGTCGCGTCGAGGCCAGAACGGCAAAAAGGGGGTCGGCAAGCCGACCCCCGGGTAGCAACCGTGACGGGGTTAAATGGCGTTGTGCTCGGTGCGCCGGATGAGGTCATCCTGCAGATCGGGCGACAGGTCCACAAAATAGGCGCTGTAGCCGGCGATCCGGACGATGAGCCCGCGATACTTCTCCGGGTCTTTTTGGGCCGCCAGGAGGGTCTCCTTGTTGATGATGTTGAACTGGATGTGCCACAGCTTCAGGTCGCAGAAGGTCCGCAGAAAGGAGACCAGCTTGGCGGTTCCCTCTTCGCCGGCCACGGTCTTGGGGGAGAACTTGACATTGAGCAACCGGGCGGCCCGTTCGCGGTAATCGTAGTTCTTGGTGTTGAAATTGGACAGCAGGATGGCCGTGGGGCCGTTGACATCGGCCCCGTGGGAGGCCGAGGAGCCGTCTGAAAGCGGACTCCAGGCCTTGCGCCCGTTGGGGGTGGCGCTCACCACCCGGCCGAAGGGCACGTGGGACGTAAACGGCACGTAGCGCAGGTCCAGATGGACGCCCAACTCCTTGGAATACTTTTGGGCGAACTGCACCGCCGCCTGGTCGATGGCCTTGCCGATCTGATCGGCGTAAGGGTCGTTGTTGCCGTAACAGGGCACGTTCATCAGGATGTGGCGAACGTCTTCGTAACCCTCGAAGTTGGCCTCCAGAGCCTCGATCACCTGGGCCAGGGTCAGCTTCTTTTCCTCGAAGACGCGCCGCTTGATGGCCGCCAGCGAATCGATCACCGTCCCGTAGCCGATGCACTCGAAGTAGCCCAGGTTGATCCCGCCGGGAATCTGGGGGGTGTGCAGATCCAGGCAGTGCTCCATGCACAGGTCGTGAAGGGCAGACCCCAGCGGGAAGGCGAAGTGCTGGTGGCGCAGACGGATGATGATGTGTTGCTGGATAAAGGCGTGTTTGAGAAAGTTGGTCTGCTGGGTCAGATAGGCCTGCCAGAACTCGTCGAAGGTCGTGAACTGGCGCGGGTCTCCGGTTTCCAGCCCGATGCGCTCGTCCCCGTAGAGTTTCATGCGCCCGTTGTACAGGGCCATCTCCAGAGCGGCGGCAAAATTGATGTAGGCACAACCGCTGGTATAGGTGTCCCGGTTGGGCATGCGCACCTCGGCACAGCCCGAGCCCGAGTAATCGTAAATCTCCTCGAAGGTCGCGCCCTTGGCCAGATGCAGCGGGATGATCTCCTCGTCGTTGAGCAGCTTGGGAAAGCCGGAGCCCTCCTTGATGGTTTCGGCCACCTCCCACAGGTAGCGTTCCGGGGCACGGGCGTGGATTCGGGCGCACAGATCCGGATAGTTGAGGGGGAACTGCTGCTTGCTGCGCAGAAAGAGATAGGTCAGATCGTTGGTGGCATCCCGGCCGTCCTTGGTCTGGCCGCCGATGGTGACCGCTTCCCAGTGGGCATACCCCTCGTTGAAGTCCGAGCCGGTGGGCGAGATGTACAGATCGATGAACTGCGCCATGGCGACCCACATGCACTCGAGCAACTCGGTGGCCTGGTCCTCGTCGAGGAGACCGGCCTCCTGCTCCTTCTTGTAGAAGGGGTAGAGATACTGGTCCATGCGGCCGTTGGAGATGACGGTACCCGTCTTCTGCTCGATGCGCGACCACATCTGGGTGAACCACTGGGCCTGCATGGCCTCGTGGAAGCTGCGCGCCGGATGGGCCGGCACGCGACGGCAGATGGCGGCGATGCGCTCAAGCTCCGCGCGGCGCCGGGGGTCGCGCTCCTGGCCGGCCATCTTATCGGCCAGGTCGGCGTGGCGGTTGGCCCAGGTGATGATGGCCTCGCAGTCGATGATGATGGCCTCCAGGAAGGGCCGCTTTTCCATGTTGTTGACCGGACTGAAGGGGTCCAGGGCCTCGAGCCGCTCGCGGGCCTCGTCGCGGATGGAGGCAAATCCGCGCCGCACCACCTTTTCGAAATCGTGCACCCACTGCAGGGAACTGCGAAACGAGGCCGTCTCGTTGACGATGTAGCGCGAGAGCAGGACGTTTTCCGGATGGTAGGTCAACGGCAGGGTCTCCGCGGGCAGGGCCACCGCCAGATCCTCGTGAAAGGTCTTGCCCTTCCAGTAAGGCGCCACCTCCTCGATGAGCAGGCGGGCATCTTTGGGGTCGATGTTGAAGGGAGACTCGCTGCGCTGGGGAAGCTGTTCGACGGCCAGCCCGAGAAAGTCGCCGTCCAGTTCGGGGTAGAGGATCCCGTAACGGCCGGGACAGCCGGCCCGGCCCACCAGGAGCTGGTCCGGATCGATATAGACGGTGATGTTCTCGGCGATGCGCCTCATGGCCTTGGCCCAGCGCAGGATCAAGGGCTGGCCTTCGGTCTCTTTCATCGACTGGGTAAAGTAGATGGCCCTTTCCACGTCGATGCGGGGCCGCTGGCCCTCGAAGCTTTTCAGGATCGCATAGGGCCGCTGGCGGGACTTGAGATAGACGCTCTCCCTGCCGGCGAGTTCGTCTTGAATTCGCCTTTCCTGGGGAGACAGCACATCACAGCATTCCAAGGTTGCACTTTCCATTGAACCATCTCCTTTCACACCATAGTGTTATTTCTCAATGATGGACACCCACCCCGAATGAGAGCCGACGCGACCAGATCACCGCCATCGGAGGGAAAGTCGCCCTGACCGCAAGGTTGGCATCCTGACTTGACGTGCTTGCGAAAAACAGGAAGCAATCTCTGTGCCTGATGGACAAAAAAAACCTCCCCTTGGCGGCGTTTGTCAAAATTCTATTTTTTCCCGGATGGTTGGCGAAGATTCGAGCCGCGGTCTGCTCCTCAAGGCCCCTTTTGCCCCTGCCCGGGCGGCGGCGACGGTAAGGCCCAGGGGCAATCGTAGGTTCTTTGACGCAAAAACCCCGGGATTGGCCGTTCACCGCTCAGGAAGGTCGCATTTTTGAGGCGTCATAGTTGCATTTTCGCACCACCGTCCCGAAGTCCCTTTGCGCCAGCCATTTTTCGACTCGCACGGGTCACCGGCGGGTCGGACCAGGGGCGGCCGCGCCCGGCGAAAATACGACCTCTCTGGCCTCCAGCGGAAGATTGGACTGGCGTTGGTTTGAAAGGCGCGCATTTTGCAACGTCTCTTCCCAGACGGCAAGCGCAAGAGTCCCCGGGATGCGAGCCCGGACGCGCTATGCGGCTACAATCTGTTTGAATATCGGTACGATAAAGATTGGCATCCCCAGAAGGGGGGCGAGCAGGACTGAAATCCGTCGGTTTCACTGTCTACTCTATACAACAGGACCTTGGAAATCGACGGCGCGGCTTCGTCAAGACCCGCGGCGGCGATCCGCGAACGTCTTGATGCAACGCAGCCCAACTTACAACCTCAAGGAGGTGACCTGATCCCCTGATGATGGTTTTGCCGAAAACTCGACGGTTCAAGGAACTAAACTCAATGATGCGAAAGGAGTCTGCGATGAAAGGGAAGAAAGTGGCCGGCGCCGTTGCGGCAATCATGCTTTGCGTCGGACTATGCGGCGCTTCCAGCGCCCTGGCCGAGGACTACGTCCTGAAGATCCAGACCGCGGTGCCCAGTGCGAGCATCTACTATCAACTGGTCGAACGGATGGGCAAACGCGTCGAAGCCATGTCCGCCGGCCGGCTGAAGGTGGAGGTCCTGCCGGACGGCGCGGTGGTCGGCGCCTTCCAGATCCTGGATGCCGTAGACGAGGGGATCGTCAACGGCGGCTTTGCCTGGACGCACTACTGGTCCGGCAAGCATCCGGCCGGTTTGCTCTTTTCGGCCCCTACGGCCGGCCTGGGGATGGGTCTGGATGATCTGAGCGTGGTGTCCTGGATTTACGACGGCGGCGGGGACGCTCTCTACCAGGAATACTTCACCAAGATCCTGGGCGTCAACGTCAAGGGCTTCATCTGCATGCCCATGGGTCCCGAACCCTTCGGGTGTTTTGCCAAGCCCTTCGATTCCGTCGAGGATCTCAAGAAGGTCAAGTTCCGCTCCCCTCCGGGAATCCCGGCCGAGTCGCTCAAACTCATGGGCGTCCCCACGGTTTCCATGCCCGGCGGCGAGATCGTCCCTTCGGCCCAGCGCGGGGTCATCGACGCGGCCGAGTGGATCAGCCCGGCCGACGACCGCAACCTGGGCCTGAGCGCCGTCTGGAAGAACTACTACCTCCAGGGGCTGCACCAGGCCGTGTCCATCGGGGACATCTACGTCAACCTCGACTGGTGGAACAAGCTGCCGGCAGACCTTCAGGCCATCTTCAATGCCGGCATCTGGACCTGCATCGCCGACACGTACAACTGGAACGTGAGCCAGAACAGCGCCGCCCTCAAGGAACTGGTGGAAAAGCAAGGGGTCAAGGTGCTCGACACGCCGGACGACTACGTGGAGGCCTACATGGCGGCTTCCCAGCAGGTCCTGGAAAAGTACGCCGAGAAGGACGCCTTCTTCAAGAAGGTGCTCACCGCCATGCAGGACTGGGCCAAGATGACCGTTCCCTACCAGGCCAAGGCCAACGGCGTGTACTACAAGATGGGACAGACGGCCCTCGACAAGGGCATCGTCGGCTACGGCAAGTAACGCACGCCCCGTGCGTGCCATCTCGCGGATGGACGCGGGCGGGGATCTTGGCCGGATCCTTCTCCCGTGAAACCGGCAAAATCGCGTTGGGCTCGGTGCGAAACCTGGCGCCGAGCCCGGCGCGGGCGCCGGCCGCGAGACAAAAGGAGCCCGAATGACGCAACAATCCCCTGCAACCCCGCCTTCAGCCGCGGAACCCGACCTGGGCGACCCCACAGCGGCCGCCAAAGCGGCCATGAAGGCGGTGCTGATCATCGACACGGTGAGCATCTGGTCGGGCAAGGCGGTGGCCTGGCTGATCTTTCCCATGACGCTGAGCCTGGTCTGGGAGGTGGTGGCCCGGTACTTCTTCAACGCCCCCACCGTCTGGGCCAACGACATCGCCACAATGCTCTACGGGGCTTTTTTCATGCTCGGCTCGGCCTACGCCCTCCAGCGCCAGCAGCATATCCGGACCGATTTAGATCGGAAGAGCGTCGTGTAGGGAAAGAGTGTAGATGTCGGTGGTCGCC
>CALJLV010000116.1 GCA_937982505.1 uncultured Desulfobacteraceae bacterium
TTCGCCCCCTGGGACTGGATCATCAACGCCTCGAGCTACCGGCGCGAATTTGCCGAGCTGGTCAACGTGGAGGACTTTCGCGACGGGGTGCTGGACATGCGCTTCGGGCGCACCGGCTACAGCTTTATTTTGAGCCAGGACGGCCGGCTCATCGTTCACCCGGTCCTCCAGGGGCTCAGCGTCCAGGAGAATCCGGAGATTCTGGACCATCCCATCCGCGCCATGCTCTCCCAGAAGCGGGGCAAGCTGATCTACGACTGGCGCAACCCGGGCGAGGACAGCGCGCGCACCAAGCTGGTGATCTTCACCGATCTGCCCCGCTTCGAATGGATCCTGGCCTCGTCGAGCTACCTGGACGAATTCTACACCCCCCTGGAGACCATCAGCCGGGTGATCATCTTCACCGCCATGGCCTGCTGGCTGCTGCTCCTGCCCATCACCTTCTGGATCAGCCGTACCATCACGCTTCCGCTCCAGGCCCTCATCGGTCGGCTGGACCGGGCCTCCCAGGGCGATTTTTCCGGCCGCGTGCGCCAGGGGGGGGCCGACGAGGTGGGCCAGCTCAGCGCCTACTTCAACACTTTCATGGACCGCCTGCAGACTTACAGCCGGAGCCTGGAAAACGAGATCGCCGAGCGCAAGGAGGCCGAGGCGGCCCTGCGGGTCAGCGAGGAAAAGTACCGTTCGGTGATGGAGGCGGCTCCGGATCCGATCATCGTCTACGACATGCAGGGCCGGGTCGACTACCTCAATCCGGCGTTTACCCGCGTCTACGGCTGGACCCCGGACGAGTGTCTCGGCCGGCGCATGGACCGCTTCGTGCCGGCCGACGCCTGGGAAACGGTCCGCCAGGGTCTTGACCGGCTCATGCTGGGCCACCGCCTGGCCCCCGTGGATACCCGCCGCTACACCAAGGACGGGCGCCAGATCGAGGTGAGCATCTCGGGAGCGGTCTACCGGGACCGGGAGGGGGGGCTGATCGGCTGCGTCACCATCCACCGCGACATTTCGGAGCTGCGGCGGCTGGAAAAAGAGGTGATGGACATCGGCGATCAGGAGCGCCAGAACATCGGCCACGATCTGCACGATGACCTGGCGCCGCACCTGATCGGCATCGAAGGACTTTGCGCCGTGATGGCCCGCAAGCTGACGGGCCGGTTTGCGCCTGAAGCCGAGCTGGCCGGCAACATCAAGCAGCTGATCCAGGAAGCCATCGCCAAGACCCGGCGTCTGGCCAGGGGCCTGTGCCCGGTGTATCTGGTGGATCACGGACTGGAAGCCTCCTTGAAGGAGCTGGCGGCCAATACGGCGGCCGTGTTCAACATCGCCTGCCGCTTCCGCTGCGACATCGTGGCGCCGGTGCGCGACAACGTCACCGCCACCCATGTCTTTCGCATCGCCCAGGAGGCCCTGCACAACGCTGTGCGCCACGGCCGGGCGCGGCGCATCGAGATGACGCTGACCCGCGAGGCCGATCAGGTCCGCCTGACCGTCGCCGACGACGGCAGCGGGATGCCGGCCGAACCCAACGGGGGAGGGATGGGATTGCGCATCATGGGCTTCCGTGCCAGAATCATTGGCGGCATCCTGGAGATCGGCGCCAATCCGGATCGTGGCTGCCGGGTGGTGCTGACCCTGCCCGGCCCGGAGGAAGTGCATCCGACATGAAAAAACGGATCCTGATCGTCGAAGACCACCCCATCTTCCGGCTGGGCCTCACCGAGCTCATCAACCAGGAAGACGACCTGGAGGTCTGCGGCGGCGTCGAAGATGTCAGCCAGGCCTGGCAGGCCATCGAACGAAGCGCGCCGGACATGATCATTGCCGATATCACCTTGCCCCAGGGGGACGGCATCGAACTGGCGCGGGACGTGGTGCGCCGCTTCAAGGGCCGCATCCCGGTGCTGATCCTCTCCATGCACGACGCCTTCCTGTATGCCGAACGGGCTCTGCACGCCGGGGCCCGCGGCTACATCATGAAACAGGAGGCCATGGCCAAGGTGGCCCAGGCGGTGCGCGAGGTGCTGCAAGGCAGGATCTATCTGGATGATCCGGTCAAGGAACACATCCTCACCGGCCTGGCCGCCGTTTCCTCGGGCCGGGACAAGTCTCCCATCGAACGGCTCACCGACCGCGAGCTGGAGGTGTTGCGGTTCCTGGGCCAGGGGCTCAGCAGCCGAGACATCGCCCGCCGGCTGCACCTGAGCATCAAGACCATCGGCACCTACCGCGAACGGATCAAGGAAAAACTCAACCTCAAGCACGGCACCGAGCTGGTGCGCTACGCGGTGCACTGGACCCGGACCGGCCAAGGCCCGCCCGCAGCCTGATACGGCGGTCCCCATCGCGCGCCCCTTTCCCCGGTAGGTGCGTCACCTACCGGCAGCCGGCGCCCGTCCCACCGGCCGACTAGGTTTTACCGGTACCTTAAAATCGGTTTCCGCCGGATTGTCTCCGGGTCTGGAAGCACATAGAAGAAAGCTGCGCTAAATGCAGTTCATCGACTGTTATGGTCCCTAACGGCTGTTCAGTCATCAGGCATGCGGTTTTGGACAAGCCTCGTGCCCCCATCAACCGAAAGGAGGAAGGTCACCACCATGGATCTCGACAAACCCAACATGACCGATTACGACCAGGAGTACGCCGCGTTCAAATGGAACAAGCCGGAATACTTCAACTTTGCCGGCGATGTGATCGACAGGTGGGCCCAGGATCCGCAGAAACTGGCGTTTCTGTGGGTGGACGACGCGGGCCATGAGATCAAGAAGACCTATGCCGAGCTGAGCCGCGTTTCGCGCCAGCTGTGCAACCTGCTCCAGGCCCAAGGGGTCAAGCAGGACGACGTGGTGATGGTGATTTTGCCGCGCAATGTCGAGTGGTGGGAAGCCTTCACCGCCTGCATCCGCATGGGGGCGGTGATTTCACCGGGCACCACCCAGCTTACCGCCAAGGACATCAAGTACCGCCTCACCGAATCGGGCGCCGTCTGCGTGCTGACCAACCCGGCCCTGGCCGCCAAGGTGGACGAGGTGGCGGCCGAATGCCCCACCCTCAAGAGCAAGATCATCATCAGCGAGCCCCGCCAGGGGTGGACCTACTACACCGACGCGGTGGCCAAGGCCTCGGACCAGTTCGAGACCGCCAAGACCAAGAGCGACGACCGGTGCATCCTGTATTTCACCTCCGGGACCACCGGCATGCCCAAAATGACCCTGCACACCCATGCCACCTATCCCATCGGCCACCAGATCACCGGCAAGTACTGGCTGGATCTCAAGCCGGGGGACATGCACTGGAACATCAGCGACACCGGCTGGGCCAAGGCCGCCTGGAGCAGCTACTTCGGGCCCATCAACATGGGGGCCGCTCAGTTCATTCACCACACCGACCGCTTCGACCCGGTCAAGACCCTCGAGCTGCTGGCCAAGTACCCGGTCACCACCATGTGCGGGGCGCCGACCATCTACCGCATGCTGGTGCTTCAGGACCTGAGCAAGTACAAGTTTCCGCACCTGCGCCACTGCGTGGGGGCCGGCGAACCGCTCAACCCCGAGATCATCGAGGTCTGGAAAGAGGCCACCGGGTGCACCATCCGCGACGGCTACGGCCAGACGGAAACCGTCTGCCTCTGCGGCAGCTTCCGCTGCATCGAACCGCGATTCGGATCCATGGGCAAGCCCAGCCCGGGGATCAAGCTGGCGGTGATCGACGAAAACGGCCAGGTGCTGCCGCCCAACACCGAGGGGGACATCGCTGTGCGCATCAAGCCCGAGCGGCCGGTGGGTCTTTTCCAGGAGTACTGGAATGATCCGGGTCGCACCGCCTCCACGATCCGCGGGGAGTGGTACATCACCGGCGACCGGGCCTACGTGGACGAAGACGGCTACTTCTGGTTCGTGGGACGGGCCGACGACGTGATCCTCACCTCGGGCTACCGGATCGGGCCCTTCGAAGTGGAAAGCGCCCTGATCGAGCATGATGCCGTGGCCGAATCGGCCGTGGTCTCCAGCCCGGACGAAACCCGCGGCGAGGTGGTCAAGGCCTTCGTTATCCTGGCGCCGGGCTATGAGCCCTCGGAGGCCTTGGTCAAGGAGTTGCAGGACTACGTCAAGAAGGTGACCGCACCGTACAAGTACCCGCGCAAGATCGAGTTCGTCGAGGCCCTGCCCAAGACGATCTCCGGCAAGATCCGGCGCATCGACCTGCGCAACAAGGAGTGGGGCCGCAAGTAGACGGCGGTCCGCAGGGCCGGGGCGGCTGTGGGGGGCGCCCCGGCCTGAAATTCCCGTCGCGGCCGCCGCCAGGCGCGGCGGCCGCCGCAACCACAACCGTGGAAGGGGTGGCGCATGAGCGAAAACAATACCAAGGAAAAGCTCTATAAAAAGGAAATCCGCATCACCGTGATCTTCACCTTGCTGCTGCTGATGATGGCCCACTGTGCCTCGCTATTCGTGTTGTTTCCCGGCCTGCAGAGCCCGGTCTCGGCCGCCGGCGTGGTCGGCGGCTTCATGGGCTTTCCGATTCAGTACATCGTTCCCATTCTCTTCGGCTGGTTCGGCCTGGCCGCCGTCTGCTACGTGATGGCCGTGGTCTGCAACAAGTTCGACGATGAGATGGAGCAGCTGGCTACCGACACCAAGTCGCGCCGGCAACGCGAAACGGCCTAAAGGAGGGGAAACGCCATGAAATACGCTTTGGACAACGTGTGGATCGGTCTTGGAATGGTGGTGATCCTCTTTGCCTGCTTTTATTACGTGGGCTGGTGGGCCAGTCGCAAGACCACGAGCGAGGAAGACTTCTACGCCGCCGGGTTCTCCATCGGCCCGGTGACCAACGGATTGGGCATGGCGGCCACCTGGGCCTCGCTGGCGACCTTCATGGGCGTTATCGCCCTGATCCAGAAGCTGCAGGTCCCCTTCGTGTACCTGTGGATCCAGTGGTCCATCTCCATTCCCCTGCTCACCCTGCTCTACGGCACCAGCCTGCGGCGCATGAAGGCCTTCACCCCGGCGAGCTTCATCAAGGCCCGCTACGGCAACGGGGCCGCCATTTGCATCGTCGTTTGGATGTGTCTGGTCATGGTGATGTACGCCCTGGGGCAGATGATCGGCCTGGGCCAGGCCTTCGAGCTGCTCTTCGGCGTGCCCTACAACACGGCGCTGATCGTGGCCGGCCTGGCCACCGTGGGGTTCATCACCATGGGCGGGATGTACGGGGCCTCTTACAACGCCGCTTTCCAGATGGTGGTCATGACCCTGGCCATGGTGGCGCCCATGGGGGCCATCATGAAGCAGATGGGCGCCTCGGGATGGTGGTTTCCGCCCCTGCTCTACGGGGACATGGTGCCCAACATGCTGGCGGCCATTCCCACCTTCTTCGACATGAAGTACGATTTCCGCTGGTACTTCGCCCTGATCCCGGCCTTCACCCTGGGACCGGTGGCCCTGCCGCACCTGGCCATGCGCGTCTTTACCTCCTCGAGCGTCAAGAGCGCCCGCTGGGCCGTGGTCTGGTTCGTTCTCTTTCTGGGCCTGCTCTTTTGCGGCACCTATGTGGCCGGTTTCGCCGGCAACTACTTCCGCGCCACCACCGGCAACATCATCGAGAAGGCCGACCAGACCATCCTGGTGCTCAACGTCTTTTACAATCCGACCATCGTGGCGGCCTTCGTCATGGGCGGGGCCCTGGCCGCCGGCCTGTCGACCATCAGCGGCAACCTGATGGCCATCGCCGGCCTGGTGGGCAACGACCTGCTGGGCATCATGGCGCCCAACATGGATCGCAAAAAGAAGATGCGCTGGGGCTACATGGCCCTGGGGCTCGGCGGCGTGGCCGCCATCCTGCTGGCCTTCAAACCGCCGGCATTCCTCGTCACCTCGATCCTGTGGGCCTTCGGCCTGCTGGCCTCCACCGCCAGCCCGGGCATTCTGCTGGGCGTGTGGTGGAAGGAGGCCAACAAGCTGGCCCTGATCGTCTCCTCGACCATCTGCGGGATCGTCTACATCATCATTTCACCCCACGTGCTCAAGACCATCGTCATCGGCAAGGGGCTGCCGGCCGCCCTGGGAATGAGCGGCGGGATGGTCACCGTGCCGTTGAGCTTCGGTCTGTTCATCCTCTTGTCGATGCTCTTTAACCGCATGGACGCCTTGAAGGCCTATGCCCCGACTCTGGCCGACAAGCAGATCATCGACCGGATTCACGGTTGGGGCGAGGAATACGAAGAAAGCCGCTACCAGAGCACCCTTTGGCCCCTGGTGGCGGTGGCCTTTTGCGCCGCCATCCTCATCTGGGGCCTGCAGCCCTGGAGCTGATCGAACCAGACCTGAAACGGCGGAGGGTTTACCCCAGAGGGAGGCTTCGGCCTCCCTTTGGCATGGCGCCGGCAATGATTTTGGATTAAGATCGGCGCCATCCCTTTTCAAAGTCGATTTTTCTGTGGAGACCCGACGCTGGCCGTTTCGCCCGCTGGCAGCAGCCGGCAGCCGTCCGCGCGGCACCCTCGGGGAAGAGCCGAAATGACCTACATCAACGACATGATCTGCGCACTGCGGCTGGAGGCGGAAATCTGGGAGCGGATCGGCCGCAGCCCCAAAGCCCTGCACTACACCGTGGCCAATGTCCTGCTTCTCGGGCTGATCTACGGCCTGTCGGTGCTGGTCTGCGGCCGGCGCCTGCTGGCGCCGGGCGCTTCGTTCAATCCGGTGCTGATCCTGATGGTGGGCGTGTCGGTGGCCTTTTTGATGCACGGCGGCCTGTCCCTCTATATCTGGATGTTTTGCCGCGGAATCGGCGGAACGACGACATTTCTGCCCTTTTACCTGAACACCGGGGTCGCGGCCATCGGGTCCTGGCCGGCCGCGCCGGCGCTGGCCCTGGCGCAGACCGGGGTGCGTGGCGGACTACCCTCTCTCTACCTGGTCGCCAGCGTTCTTTACGCCCTGGCGGTGCTCTATCCGGCGGTGCGTCAGGCCTCGGCCCTGTCCAGGGGCCGGATGGCCGCGGCAGCGGTCTTGACCCTGGTCTTTGTCGGCTGCCTGCTCTACTTGTGGGCCTTTTGAAGAGGGACCGGGCCCCTGTGCACGCGATGCAATCCATTCAAGGAGATCCCATGAGCGACAATCCTGTTTTAGTGGAAACCCGTGACGCCATCGGCATCATCACCCTCAACCGTCCCGAGCAGATGAACACCTTCACCGTCGCCTTCGCCCGGCGGCTCAACCAGGCCCTTTGCGACCTGGATGCCGACGAGGCGGTGCGGGTGGTGGTGATCCGCGGCGCGGGCAAGCATTTTTCGGTGGGGATCGCCCTGGACGAGTTCAAAGACAAGTCCCATGCCGAGTACCGCCGCCTCATCGAGCAGATGGACGCCCACAACCATACCATCGCCCGCATGAAAAAACCGGTGATCGCCGCGGTCAACGGCTATGCCATAGCCAACGGCGCCGGCCTGGTCTTTGCCTGCGATCTGGCCGTGGCCGCCGACAACGCCAAATTCGGTACCACCGCCATCAACGTGGGGCTGATCTGCCTGGGACCGGCCGTTCCCCTGGCCCGCCTGGTGGGCCGCAAGAAGACCCTGGAGATGGTGCTCGGCGGGGAGATGATCGGCGCGGCGGAGGCCGAGCGTCTCGGGCTGGTCAACCGGGTGGTGCCCGCCGGCCAGGTGGAGGCCGAAGCCATGGCCTGGGCCACCAAACTGGCGGAAAAGAGCCCCCTGGCCCTGCAGGTCGGCAAGCAGGGGATCTATGCCATGAGCGATCTGCCCTACCACCAGTCCCTGGACTACCTGGGGGAGATGTTCGCCGCCCTGTGCAGCACCGAGGATGCCATGGAAGGGTTGGCGGCCTTTGCCGAGAAGCGTCCTCCCGCATGGAAGGGGCGGTAAGGTTGCCGTGGACGCCCGGGCCGCCAGATTCTTTCGCGTCTTTGCCGAGGTGAGCAACGCCATCCAGTCCGGTGAGGGGCTCGATACGGCCCTGGAACTGATGGTGGCGCGCATCGGCCAGGCCATTGACGCCAAAGGATGCTCGCTGCGCATGCTCGATCCGGTCAGCGGCGAGCTGCGCCTGCGGGCGGCCTGGGGCCTGAGCGCGAGTTACCTGGAAAAGGGGCCTGTGCGGGCCGGCCCGGGCATATCGGAAGTTTTCGACGACGGCCCCATCGTCATCCGGGACGTGTCCAGCGATCCGCGGGTCCAGTATCCGGGCGCGGCGGCCGCCGAAGGGATCCAGGCCATCGTCAGTCTGCCCTTCGAGCTGGTGGGCCGCCTGCGGATGGTGCTGCGGATCTATTTCGACCATCCGGCCCTGCTCAGCGACGACGACGTCCGTTTTCTGGATGCCGTGGCCGCCCAGGGAGCCGCCGCCATCCGCTGCAGCCTGCTCCAGACCCGCTACTTCGACACCTTCCGCCGGGTCATGCAGGCCATCCATGCCGGACAGGATGTGGAGACCATCCTGACCACCATCGTCCAGCAGGTCCAGGGCGTGATGGATGCCAAGGGCGCCATCTACTGGATCCTGGATGCGGACCAGGGGGTGATTCGACACCGGGTCAGCAGCGGCTTCGACTACGAGAGCCTGTCCGGGGCCGATTATTTCAGCCTGGTGCAGCTCTTTCCCCCGGACGCCGACCGGCCCCTGGTGATCGGAGACGCCCGCTACGATTCGCGCATCCCCAACCTGGAACGGTTGGGCAAAAAACGGGTGCGCACCGTGGTGGGGATTCCGGTTTCCATCGTGGCGCCCTACACCGGGATTCTGGCGGTCTATTTCGGCCAGCAGCGGGATCTGGCCGCCAGTGAAGGGCAGTTTCTCCAGGCCTTGGCCGAGCAGGGGGCTGTGGCCCTGCACAAGGCCCTGCGCTACGATGAGGAGATGCTCAACGCCTTTCGCCAGACGGTGGAAGGCCTGGCCCTGGCCCTGGAGGCCAAGGATCCCATGACCCACGGCCACTCGCTCAAGGTGGCCTACTACGCCCGGCGCACCGCCCTGGCCCTGGGGCTGCCGCCCCACCAGGCCGAGACCGTCTACCAGGCCGGACTGCTCCATGATATCGGCAAAATCGGTATGCAGGACCGCATCCTGAGCCGCCTGGGCCGCCTGTCCACTTCGGAGATGGACATCATCCGCATGCATCCGGTGATCGGCGCACGCATCCTCAGTCCGCTGACTTGTCTCCAGCCGCTGGTGCCCCTGGTGCGCCATCACCACGAACGCTTCGACGGCAGGGGATACCCCGACGGTTTGCGGGGCGACCAGATCCCCCGCGGGGCCCGCATCCTGGCCGCCTGCGACGCGCTGGACTGCATGCTCTCGGGCCGCCCCCACATGGCGCCGGTGACCCTGGAACGCGCCGCCGCCCAGCTGGAAGCCGGGGCCGGAACGCATTTCGATCCGGATGTCATCGCCGCCCTGGCCGGCGACATTCGCCGCCATCCCCAGATCGCCACCCCCCTGGCACTGGAAGACGATTACCTCGATCAGTTCCGTTCCCGGCCAGCCCCCAGATCGCCTTCTTTTCTCGGGACGACACCCTACCCGACCTGCTTTTGAGAGGCTTGACATTTGCCTGGAGGCGTGAAATAAATCGACCAACCTACCGGGCGGTCGGTTGGTCTGGCTTCCCGGTCCCTCATTGCCCATACGCCCGATTCCGTCCTCCAGACCCGGAGCGGCTTCGAATGGATTCGCACCCATGACCTCGATGAAGGAGACCATTCGCCAGGTCGCCATCGATCTTTTCTGGTCCAAAGGGTACTTCGCCACCAGCATCAGTGAAATCGCCGCCGGCAGCGGCATCCGCAAGGCCAGCCTCTATCATCACTACCCGAGCAAGGAAGCCCTGCTGTTCCGCATCCTGCAGGTGACCATGGACGATCTGATGGATCATCTGCACACCTGCCTCGAAGGGGTCGCCGGTCTCGAGGCGCGCATGCGCGCTGCGGTGCGCGGCCATGTCCAATTCCACCTGCGGCGCCAGAGGGAAAACTTCATCGCCAACAGCGAGCTGCGGGGGCTGAGCGCGGCCCACCTGCAGGCCATCGTGGCCCGGCGTGACGCTTACGAACGGGTGTTCCAGGAACTCATCGCCGAGGGGCGTGCCGGAGGTGTTTTCGCCCCCGGGGATGTGAAGATCCTGTCCTATGCCATTTTGACCCTCTGCACGGCCGGCGCCGCCTGGTTCAGGCCCGATGGCCGGCTGACGGTGGAGCAGATCGCCACGCTTTACGAAGATTTCATCATCAGCGGCCTCAAAGGGCATGACCGCCCTCTGGACCCGGCAGACGGGAAACCCTCGGATTCGGCACACTGAAAGGAGGTCGTGGTGGACTTCGATCTGACCAAGGAGCAGGAAATGATCCGGCGCGAGGTGCGCAAGTTCGCCCAGAGCGAAATCGCGCCGGTGGCCCGGGAACTGGACGAAAAGGAAGTCTTCTCGGCCGAATTGACCCGCAAGATGGGCGAAATCGGACTGTTCGGCATGTTCGTCGGCGAAGCCTACGGCGGACAGGCCATGGATTACCTGGCCTACATCATCGCCGTGGAGGAGATCGCCCGGGTGGACGGCTCCCAGGCGGCCACCATCGCCGCGGCCAATTCCCTGGGCATCGGTCCCCTCTACTATTTCGGCAGCGAAGAACAAAAGCGTCGCTATCTGCCCCGGCTCTGCAGCGGGGAAGCCCTGTGGGGCTTCGGCCTCACCGAGCCCACTGCCGGGTCCGACGCCGGGGGAAGCAAGACCACCGCCGTGCGCGACGGCCGCCAGTGGGTCCTCAACGGGTCCAAGATCTTCATCACCAACGCGGCCTGCGAATTGTCCCTGGGCGTCACGGTCCAGGCGGTCACCGGGCGGCTGCCCAACGGCAGGCCCGAGTACACCTGTTTTATCGTGGAACACGGCACCCCGGGGTTCAAGGCCGTGCCCATGAAGGGCAAGATGATGTGGCGCGCCTCGAGCACCGCCGAGCTGTACTTCGACGACGTGCGCGTTGCCGAGGAAAACATCCTCGGCACGATCGGCGACGGGTTCAAACAGATGCTCAAGACCCTGGACGGCGGGCGTCTCTCCATCGGGGCCATGGGTCTGGGCGGGGCCCAGGGGGCCTACGAGAAGGCCCTGCGCTACGCCCAGCAGCGCGAGCAGTTCGGCCAGCCCATCAGCAAGTTCCAGGCCGTGGCCTTCAAGCTGGCCGACTGCGCCATGGAGATCGAGTGCGGCCGCAACCTGCTCTACAAGGCCTGCTGGCTGCGCGATCACCAGCGCCCCTTCGAACTGCAGGCCGCCATGGCCAAGCTCTACTGCTCCGAACTGATGGGCCGGGTGGCCAACCATGCCGTTCAGATCCACGGCGGCTACGGACTGATGAAGGAGTATGACGTGGAACGCTTCTACCGCGATCAGAAGCTGCTGGATATCGGCGAGGGGACCAGCGAGGTCCAGCGCATCGTGATTTCGCGCCATATCGGCTGCTAGACCGCGTTCGAAAGGAGACCCGCCATGAGCGAGCCGGTACTGCTGACCCGCATTGAAGACCAGACGGCCGTCTGGACCCTCAATCGGCCCCAGGCCATGAACAGCCTCAATTTCGAGATGCTCCGCGCCCTCAAGGACGCCGTGGAGCAGGTGCGCTTCGACGAGCAGGTCCGGGTAATCATCGTCACCGGGGCCGGTGAGCGCGCCTTTTGCGCCGGGGCGGACCTCAAGGAGCGGGCCGGGCTGGCGCCGGCCCAGGTGCGTGCCTTCATCCACACTATCCGTAACCTCTTTACCGCCATCGAACAGCTTCCCCAACCGGTGATCGCGGCGGTCAACGGGGCGGCTCTGGGGGGGGGCACCGAACTGGCCTTGGCCGCCGATCTGCGCATCGCCGCCGAATCGGCCACCCTGGGGCTCACCGAAACCCGCCTGGCCATCATTCCCGGCGCCGGCGGCACCCAGCGCCTGCCGCGTCTGGTGGGCAAGGGCAAGGCCAAGGAGCTGATTTTCACCGGCAGGCGCCTGGATGCCGCCCAGGCCCTGGCCATCGGTCTGGTCAATCAGGTCTGCGCCGCTGCCGACCTGCCGGACGTCTGCCGCACCCTGGCGGCCGAGATCCGCGAGGCCGGCCCCATCGCCGTTGCCCAGGCCAAGTACGCCATCAACCATGGAATGGAAACCGATCTGGCCACCGGTCTGGCCATCGAGTCGGCCGCCTACTGGGTGACGATTCCCACCGAGGACCGGCTGGAAGGGCTGGCGGCGTTTCGGGAGAAGAGAAAACCGGTTTATAAGGGGAGATAGGGGGAATACAATTTCGAAAGACCTAAAATGACTAAAATTAACAATGAAAGACCTGTCCATTCTTCAATTTTGGGCATTCCCGTGATTCCAAACTTTTGTCATTCCGTAAACAGGAGGCTCCCATGACCGAGCACGACTACTGGAAAATCTTCCCGCGCATGCCGCGCCAGGTCACCATCGGGGACATCACTGTGCGCGACGGGTTCCAGCACCTGGAAAAATTCGTCTCCACCCGCGCCAAGGTCTTCTACGCCCAGGAGATGATCTATGCCGGCTGCCGCAACATCGAGGTCACCAACCTGGGCAATCCCTACCTCATGCCCCAGTTCAGCGATGCCGAGGAGGTGCTGCGGGCCCTGCGCGCGGATCGCTTCAAAAACTCCTGCGCCAAGCGGGGCATCGACTACGACGAAATCTGCGTCACGGCCGTCACCATCCGGGAAGGGGCCGTGGATCGGGCCATCGCCTTGAAACAGCAGGGGATCGGACCGGACCGCTGCCTGATGATGGTCTCCACCGAGGAGCAGCACCATTTCGCCAACTCGGGCACCACGCTGCCCGATTACTGGCGCGAGGCCGAGCGCTGCTGCCGCAAGTGCAACGATGCCGGCCTGAAGATGTGCGGCACGGTGAGTACCATCTGGGGCAGCCCTATCGCCGGGGCCACCGAACTGCAGGACGCGGTGGAATTCACCAAGCGCTGGCTGGAGATCGGCGCCAGCGACATCGAGCACGCCGACCACGACGGCAGCGCCTCCGCCCCGGAGGTCTACCGCTACTTTTCCATGGTCCTGGACGCCATTCCGGATACGCGGCTGCACATCGCCCATTTTCACGAAACCAAGCGGGTGGCCAGCGCCTCGGTTCTGGCGGCCCTGCAGGCGGGAATCACCCATTTCGAGGCCACCCTGGGCGGTCTCGGCGGGCAGCCGGCCAACTTTCTCGACGACTGCCCCGTGCCCGGCACCGGCGACTACTACTACAAGGATCCGCGCTACGTGGGGCTTGTGTGCCTGGAAGACTTGCTGGTACAAGTCGACGAGATGGGGATCGCCCACGGCTACGATGTGGACCGGGTGCTGTGGCTGGGCCGCCAGTTGGAACGCACCGCCGGCAAGCAGCTGCGCAGCGAGGCGATCATCAACGGACGCACCCTCAAGGAAGGCCACATGGAGTTCGCCCGTCCGGGACTCGCAAAACTCAAGGCCAGACTGGGGGAGCCCGAAGGGCAGAAATTCCCGGCCGGCTGGGGTGCGGCGGCCGTGCTGCCGGAACGCTGCCGGCCGTGTGCATGAGGCCAATCCAGGCCTGAAATAACCATGAGGGGGGATCGCGATGGCGGACCAAGATACGCCCAAACCGTATATCAACGTCGATTTTTTCGAGGATCTGACCGGGGAGATCCGGCAGCCCAAGGCCGGGGCATCCCCGGTGGACATGGGCCGGCGGATCAAGACCCTGCGCGAGGAAAAGGGGCTGTCCCTGGAGACGCTCTCCCGCATGACCGGCTTCGAGGTGGAACTGCTCGAGCAGATCGAGACCGGTCAGGTCCAGCCTCAGCTCGGCACCCTGATGCGCCTGTCCAAGGCTCTGGAAGGGGCCTTCGGCCGGCTGGTGTCGGGGGTGGGAGACCGTCTTTACGCCATTACGCGCAAGAACGAGCGCAAGGTCATCAGCCGTTCCACCAGCCGCAAGGGGGCCCGCCAAGCTTACACCTACATGAGTCTGGCCCCCGAGGTCCAGGGCCGCCATATGGAGGCCCTGGTGGTCCACCTGGAATCGAACCCGGACCAGAGTCGCTCGGTGCACGAGGGCGAAGAGTTTGTCTTCGTGCTTGACGGGACCGTCCTGCTGGACATCGGGGGTGACCGCTTCGAACTCGAGCCCGGCGACAGTGCGTATTACCTGTCCACCACTCCGCATCTGATCACCGCCTCCCGGGGCCAGGCCACCATTCTGGCGGTGCTCCATCAGGGGTGAACGCCAAGCGACCGGCTCTCGGCAATCGGAGGTTGGACGAGCCGCATGCGCCGGATCAACAGCCGGGCCCTGGTCATTTGACCGCTTTCCAGGGTCACGTCTCCAGGGTCCTTTTCCAGTATCCATCGAACCAGAGAAAGGAAGGTGAAATGACCGGGCAGCCCTCACGTATCGACGAGCTCAACCAAGAGGAGACACTCCGGCTGATCGGCGATTTTCTGCACCGCATCGTGCTGCACTACGGGCTGTGGTTCAATGAGGTGCGCCACCAGATGGGGGCCGCCCGGGCCATGGAGACCCTGGGCGAGGCCTCGTCGCGCAGCGTTTCGATCCAGCTCAAGCGCCTGGCCCAGGTGCTGGGGATCGAAATGATCGACGGGGTGCCGGCGCCCCTGAAGCACATGTCCGCCGAACAGCTCAAGACCCTGCTCGAGGCCGTCTCGGTCAACTGGCTGGCCAATGACGGGGTCTGGTTTCAGGCGGTGGAGTTTTCCAGCGGCATGAACGACGCCAAGCGCTGCAACGATTCTTGCTGGGCGCGGTTTTCCCCGGTGGAGGCCTGGTCGATCCGTCGTTTTCTCAATCTGCCGGCCCAGCCCGGGCTGGACGGCCTCAAGCGGGCCCTGGGCTTTCGCCTTTACGCGGTGATCAACACCCAGTCCATCGTGGAAGAAGGACCGGACAGCTTCGTGTTTCGGATGAATCAGTGCCGGGTGCAGGCCGCCCGCCAGCGCAAGGGGCTGGACGATTATCCCTGCAAGTCGGGCGGCCTGGTGGAGTACAGCGAGTTTGCCCGCGCCATCGACAGCCGTATCCTCACCGAATGCATCGGATGTCCGCCGGACCCCCACCCGCCGGAGTGGTTTTGCGCCTGGCGCTTCCGCCTTCCGTCCGAAAATTAGGCCCCGAACCCTCCGTTTCTGCCTGCCTCCATTACATGTGGTGGCCGTCTGCCCGGGCGGCCACCACGCCTTGGGGTTGACATAACCTCTCCATTCCAATAAACAAAACTCCTCAACGACACTGCAGACAGGAGGGTGACGATGGAGGATCCCGCGTTCATACGCCCGGACCGCTCCACCGCCCGCCGCCGGTCATGCCTGCTGATTGTTGCCATTTGCTGTGCGACCCTTGGGCTGACCGATGCGACGGCGCGACGCATGCAAGAAAAATGTTCCACGGCGGCCAAACCGGTCTTGGCCCGGGTCCATCCCCGAGAATCACTACCGGCACCGGTAGCGGTCCGGACGCCCGCGATGCGGGAGACGCCCCGCGTCGTCCACGCGCCAAAGCCGCCCCTCCGGATCCAGCACCCGGAGTACACGCGGCAGGTCCGCCGAACGGTCCATCTCTACCAGCCGATCATCCAAAAAGTGGCGCGCCGCTACGAGATCCATCCGGCCCTGGTCAAGGCCATCATCATGGCCGAATCCGGATATGATCCGCGGGCCGTCTCCCACCGCGGTGCCCAGGGGCTGATGCAGCTGATGCCCAAGACCGCCACCATGCTCGGGGTTTCGGACAGTTTCAATCCGGAGCACAACATTACCGCCGGGGTGCGCTATTTCCGCCAACTGGTGGACAGCTTCGACGGCGATCCGGCCCTGGCCCTGGCCGCCTACAACGCCGGCCCCGGCAACGTCCGCCGACACCAGGGGATCCCTCCGTACCAGGCCACCCGACGCTACGTGAAAAAGGTGCTGGCCTACTACGACTGTTACCGGCAGGTCAGTCAGGGCCAGAGCAATGCCGAAGACGCCTAATCTCTGAATTTCACTTTTCTGATGACCGGGCCGAGGCCCCCGGGCGCCGTGGGGCCTGGATCGTTTCCTGCGCCCAGCCGATCAGGATCCGATGGCCGGCCCGGCGCAGGTCGACCGGCAGGGGCTGGCAGATCGGAAGAGCGTCGTGTAGGGAAAGAGTGTAGATCGGGGTGGTCGGCG
>CALJLV010000117.1 GCA_937982505.1 uncultured Desulfobacteraceae bacterium
TCCAGCCCCAGGCCTTTGAGGGCCTCGAAGTCGGTGGGATCCGCCACGATGGCGCTGGTGCAATGGGGTTCGATGGCCTGCGCCTTCTCCTTGGAGCGGTCGATGGCGACGACCTCGTTTTTGTTGGCATACAGGTCTTTGGCCACGTAGTAGCCGAAACTGCCGGCGCCGATGACGGCGAATCTTTTCATGCGCACCTCTGGTATCGGTCTTTAGCCGATCATCATGTTTTCCTCGGCGTACTGGACGCCCCGGGTCGCCCCGCCGCCGGCGATAATATAAGTAAAGGCCGGGACCCCCACGCGGCCGATGATCATCAGGGCGATGATCACCAGCTTGCCGTGCCAGGTCAAGGCCGGGGTGACCCCCATGGAGAGCCCGACGGTGGCAAATGCCGAGACCGCCTCGAACAGATAGGTGAGAAACTGGCGCTGGCCCTCGACCCGGCTGCCGTGGGCCGGGTCGACCAGGAGGATCACAAACACGGCCAGGCCGATGGCGGTCAAGGAAAACACCAGAACCCCGACGCTCTTGCTGACCGCGGCTTCGGGCACTGTCTTGCCAAAGAGATTGACGCACTTGTAGCGCTTGAGCCGGCTCCAGGAAAAGGCGGCCAGTACGGCCAGGGTGGTGGTTTTGATTCCGCCGCCGCAAGATCCCGGCGAAGCGCCCACCAGCATCAGAAACATCATGAACAGCAGGGTCGCCGTGTTGAGCGAGGCGATGTCCAGAGTGTTGAAGCCGGCGGTGCGGCAGGTCACCGATTGAAAGAGGGCCGCCAGCAGCCCCTGGCCTGGCCCCAGGGCGGCCATCAGCGACCGCTCCGAGATCCAGATCAGAACGACCCCGGCCACGATCAGGCCGGCCGTGGTCCACAGCACGCTGCGGGTCTGGAGGGAGACCTTGCCGGCGGCCCGTCCCAAGGCGCGTCGGTACAGCTCGAACACCACCGGAAAGCCGAGGCCCCCGGCGATGATCAGGGCCGTGACGGTCAGGTTGAGCAGGACCGAGGCCCGGCCGTCCGTCAGGCTGTCGGCGAACAGGGCGAAGCCGGCGTTGCAAAAGGCCGAGACGCTATGGAAAACGGCCTTGAAAAGCGCTTCGGGCCACGGCCCGGCCCCTCGCCAGTAGAAAAAGAGGACCGTTGCGCCGAGCGCCTCGATAGCGAAGGTAAAGCCGAGCACCGCCCGGATCAGTTGATAGATGTCCTCGCGCGGCGTGTGGGCGAAGACCTCCTGCATGGCCATGCGCTGTTGAAAGACCACGCGCTTGCCGATAATCTGAAACAGGGCGACGGAGATGGTCATGATCCCCAGGCCGCCGATCTGGATCAGAACGAGGATCACCGCCTGGCCGAAGGGCGTAAAACAGGATCCGGTGTCGACCACGACAAGGCCGGTGACGCAAACCGCCGAGGTGGCGGTGAACAGGGCATCGACGAACCCGATGGCGCCGTCCACGGTGGCGCCGGGCAGCATCAGGACGAAGGTGCCGGCCCCGATGGCCGCCAGAAAGCTGAGCAGCAGCAGGTTGGTGGGATGCGCCCGGCGAAGATGGGTTTGGAACCAGGAGGACATGGTGATGGTCAGTCTTTCTGCGAATCGATCTCTTCATGAAGCGCCGAGGCCGGAACCGCGCGGACTCCGTGGGCCAATCCATAGGCCCGGGGCGCGCGGCAAGCGACGGCGCCGGAAATCAAACAGTCCGCCCCGTAAAAATCTTTCAGGGCAGTGAACCCCTTGAGGTCCTGGGGGTCGGGTTTTTCGGTCAGTTTGGCCTCGATGCCGATAAATCGTCCACCCCGCTCGATGAGCAGGTCTACCTCGATGCCGTTGGGCTTGCGCCAGAACCATACGGGCGGCCTTCGGCCCCGGCAGGCGAAATGCTTGAGGACCTGAAGCACCACGTGGGTCTCCCACAGGGCCCCGGCCAGCGGGGAACGCACCACGGCGGGCCAGTCGTCCAATCCCATCAGGAAGGCGGCCAGCCCCGTGTCGTTCAGGTAGAGCTTGGGAGACTTGATCAGGCGCTTGCCGAGGTTGCGGTGGTAGGGCTCGAGCAAAAGAACTTGGCCCGAGGCCTGCAGAACGGAAATCCACTGTTTGGCCGTGTTGGGCGCGATGCCCACGTCGCGGGCAAGGTCGGAATACGAAAGGATCTGGCTCGTGCGGATGGCCACGGCACGTAAAAACCGGTCGAAATCCCGCAGGCTGCCGACATTGAGGATGTTGCGAACGTCGCGTTCCAGGTAGGTGCCCAGGTAGGCCGTGTACCAGAAATGGGGATCCAGGTCGCCCCGGGCATTCAATTCCGGCCAGCCGCCGCGCACCAGGTGGGTCGTCTCGGTGTATCCGCTCCCCGCCGCCAGCAGTTCCGCGGCGGACAGGGTCATCATGTTCAGGATACCGCAACGACCGGCCAGGCTTTCGGAAACGCCCTGCATGAGCGGAAAATTCTGGGAACCGGTGAGAATGAAGCGTCCCGGGGTCGGTTCGGCGTCGATGCGGGCCTTGAGGTCGCGAAACAGTCCGGGGGCGTATTGAATTTCGTCAATGACCACCGGCGCCCGGTGCGCATTCAAAAATGCTTCAGGACTGTTTTCAGCCTGTTCCGCGGCGGCGGGCGCATCCAGCGACACGTAGGCGTGGTCCGCAAACACCCGGCGCACGAGGGCCGTTTTGCCCACCTGCCGGGGGCCCGTCACGACGACGGCCGGAAACTGGCGGGCCAGGACGCGCAGGGTTTCTGCGTATTTTCGCGCTATCCACATGCGGTAATTTTGCAGTTGGACTGCAAAATTGTCAATGCCGGTTTAAAATCGAAAACTGAACCGCGATGCACACCGTACTGATCGACGCCTCGTCGGCGATCCTGCTGTTCAAGGGCGGACTCTTCGAGGCCGTGGCCGAGGCCTACCGCCTGACCGCGGCCGGACCGGTGGGGGACGAACTGACCGGCGGGGGGTACCCCGGCG
>CALJLV010000118.1 GCA_937982505.1 uncultured Desulfobacteraceae bacterium
GGCGACCACCGAGATCTACACTCTTTCCCTACACGACGCTCTTCCGATCGCGGCCCGCGATGAGGGCATCAGCCGCGAAGCGGCCGACGCCTGGGCCGAGCGCAGCCACCGCAAGGCCTGCGCGGCCATCATGGCGGGCCGGTTCCACAACGAGATCGTGCCGGTGGAAGTCTCGGGCCGCAAGGGCGGGACGGTTCGCGTCGAGCGCGACGAGCCGCCCCGGGAAGACACCAGCCTGGAAAAGCTGGCGCGGCTCAAGACGGTCTACGAGGACGGGATCTGCACGGCGGGCAATTCGTCCACCGAAAACGACGGGGCCGCGGCCCTGGTGCTCATGAGCGGCGCCAAGGTCCGTGAACTGGGGCTTTGCCCCATGGTGCGCATCGTGTCCCATGCCGTGGCGGCCGCCGATCCGACCCTGACCTACCCGGCGGTTCCCGCAGCGGTGTCCAAGAGTCTGGCCAGGGCCCATCTGACCATCGACGACATCGACCTCATCGAGATCCAGGAGGCCTTTGCGGCCCAGACCCTGGCCGATGCCAAGCTGATGGGGTTGACCGAGGAGGACTGCGAGCGGTGGGTCAACGTCAACGGGTCGGGGATCTCCCTGGGCCATCCCATCGGCGCCACCGGGGCCATGCGCCTGGTGAGCCTGATCCACGAGATGCAGCGCCGGGGGGTGCGCTACGGCCTGGAAACCATCTGCGGGGGCGGGGGCCAGGGCATCGCGGCGGTCTTCGAACGGCTGGAACAGGGCATATGACCGGGCCGGCGCCGGGAGCCCGGCGCCCCCCGCGGCAACCTTCATGGAAGCGGCCTGCCGCCACTGGCTGATGAAGACCGAACCGTCGGTCTATTCCATCGACGACCTGGCCCGCGACGGGCGCACGGCCTGGGGAGGCGTGCGCAATTACCAGGCCCGCAACTTCATGCGTGATCGGATGCGCCTGGACGACGCGGTGCTCGTCTACCATTCCAACGCCGCGCCTCCAGGGGTGGCGGGTCTGGGCCGGGTCTGTTCGGCGCCTTATGCGGACCGGACGGCCCTGGATCCGGCCAGCCCCTACTATGATCCACGCCACACCACCCGGAAACCGGTCTGGTTTCTGGTGGACCTCTGTTTCGTGAAGCAGTTTCCCCGTCTGATTTCCCTCGCCGAACTGCGCGCCGATCCGGACCTGGCTGGCATGGCGCTGCTCGAGAAGGGCCAGCGGCTCTCGATTCTGCCGGTGACGGCGGCCCATTTCGCCCGGATCCTGGCCATGGTCCATGGCGGCTGACGGCTTCGATGCCGCCGCCTCACTTCCTTTCCATCCCACGGAACAGCGCCGCGACGGCCTGCCGGTCGAACTTGCCAGTGGCGGCCAGGGGGATCCGATCGGTGACCCGGATGGTGCGCGGCACGGCCCAGGCGGGCAGCTCGGCCTGGAGGCGGGCGCGGATGACGGCGGCCGCCAGGCTGGTCTGGACCAGGGCCAGGATTTCGGTCTGGCGCCCGCCTTCGGAGGGCCGGGCGAAGACGACGGCCTCCCGCACGCCCCGGATGGCGAGGATCCGGCGGCGCACCGATTCCAGGTCCACCCGACGTCCGGCGATCTTGACGATCCCGTCGCTGCGGCCCCGGATCACGAAGCCGCCGGCGTCCACGGCCGCCACCCGGTCGGCGGTGTGGAAAAACCCCTCCCGGTCCCGGGGCAGTTCGGGCGAGAGGAAGGGCGAACGGACCCTCAGATGACCGTCGCGGATCCGCCAGTCCAGTCCGGTCAGGGGGGTCAGGGCGGTTTCGCCGCGGGCCCGGCAGCGGGTGGCGATGCCGCCGGTTTCGGTGGAACCGTAGACCTCCTCCAGGGGAACCCCGGTGGCCAGAAAGAACGCCTCGGCATCCGCGGCCGGCAGGGGAGCCGCCGAGGAGAGGGCCAGGCGCAGCATGGTGCCGCGGCTCAGGCGGTCCGCCAGGAGGCGGTAGTGGGCCGGCACGCTCACCAGCACGGTGGCCCCGGTCTCGTCCAGGGCGGCGGCGATTTCGGCCGGAAAGACAGGGCTGCCGCCAACCACCCGGGCGCCGGCGGCCAGGGGGGCCAGCACGGTGAAGAGCAGGCCGTAGATGTGATGGGCCGGCACCGTGCTCAGGACCAGGTCGGCGGGCGCGAGGGATATCCGGCGGGCCTGGAAAACGGCTTCGCCCAGGAGGTTGGCCACCGTCTTGGACCAGCATCGGGGGGCTCCGGTGGAGCCCCCGGTGTACAGATGAACCCAGAGGTCTGCGGGCGCTTTCGTGCCATCCGAGGCGGCAAGGGGCGCAGCGGTGCGGAGTCCGGCAGGGTCCATGGACCGGCAGAAGGAAAGCCCGGGCGTGCGGGGGGCGGCCAGCAGGATCTCAAAACCGGTTTCCCGGTGGATCGCCGCCAGGACCGGCGCAGTGAAATCCGGGGGCAGGATCACGGGGGGGCCTCCGGCCAGGGCGGCCAGCAAAGACGCGGCAATGACCTCGCGCGAAGCGCTGCCCAGACACAGGGGGGCCTCGCCGGCGGCCCGGCGAATTCCTGCCGCCATGGCGTAGATCCGCTGGACGGCCGGGTCCTTGTGGCCGTCCGGGGGACCTGATAAAAGACACCGGATGCACTCCGGCAGGTCGTTTTGCGGGGGGATGCCAACCGTCATGGAAGTCCTCGCCAATCCGTTTGACCGCATTGAGGTCCATGGGCAGCCGCGCCAGCGATAGCGCCGAGTTCGGGTTCGATCCTCCGGCCGTCTGCGGCGGTGTGCAGCCCGGGCTGCTCTCGATGGAAATCGAGCTGAGCCTGCGCTGCAACTTCCACTGCCCCTACTGCTACGTGCCGACCCCCGCCGACCTTGGCGGCGAGCTGACGGCCGACGAGATCCGGGACGTTGTGCGCCAGGCCCGGGACCTGGGCGCCCGGCGCATCATTGTCCTGGGCGGCGAGCCGACCCTTTACCCCGGGCTGGGGACGCTCCTCCGCTGGATCGCCGGCCAGGGTCTGGAGATAGAGCTCTTCACCAACGGCTCGGGCATCACGGCGGCCCTGGCCGCCACCCTGGCCGAATTGCAGGTGCGGGTCGTGGTCAAGCGCAACAGCTTCGACGACCCGCTGCAGGACCGCCTGGCGGGCCGTCCCGGAGCCGCCGCGGTCATCGGCCGGGCCTTCACCCTCCTGGATCGGGCCGGATACCCGGGAGAGGGGCGATTTTTGGCCCTCTCGACCATCATCTGCCGCCAGAACTACGATGAGCTGCCGGCCCTGTGGTGCTGGGCCCGGGACCGCCACATCGCCCCCTACGTGGAAATCCTCACGCCCCAGGCCAACGCCCGGCGCAACCGCTGGCTCGAGGTCGCCCCGGCCGACCTGCACCGCCTTTTCCGGCGCATCGCCGCCATCGACCGCGCGTGCTACGGGCGCCACTGGACCGTCCAGCCACCCCTGGTGGGCCAGCGCTGCCTGCGCCACCAGTTCTCCTGCCTGGTCACGGCCCGCGGCGAAGTCATGCCCTGCGTCGGGGTGACCGTTTCCATGGGCAACATCCGCCGCCGGCCCCTGGCCCGGATCCTGGCCGAAAGTCCGGTCCTGGCCGATTTGCGCAACTATCGGCAGACCATCAAGGGGCCCTGCCGCACCTGCGATCTGGCCGCTACCTGCTACGGCTGCCGCGGGGCCGCCTACCAGCTTACCGGGGACTACCTGGCCTCGGATCCGCTTTGCTGGCGCAACGTCCCGGCCGGCCATTGAACCGATTGCGGCCCCAGGGCGGGCCGGGCCAGGATCCAGACCCGCTGGCGCCGGCGGCCGGCCACGACGGTTTTTTCGGGAACGAATCCGTTCTGGCGAAGGAGCCGGTCCAAGGTACGCGGTGAACGTCCGGGCGGCTTTCGCGGCGCCTTCTGGACCGGGGCCGGCAGGTCCCGGGCCGCGGCGCAGCGCATCACCAGGCGGCCGTCGGCGGCCAGACGCCGGTGCAGCCGGGAGAGGATCCGGCCCAGCTGCGGGTCGTCCAGGCGCTGCGCCACATCGAGCATCAGGGCCAGTTGGGCGGGGTGCGGAGGGGTGGGTACCTCGGGAGCGGCCCCCCGGGCGACCACCCCGTCTGGGGCCAGGGCCAGACCGGCCACGCGCACCCGCTCCGGGTCGGGGTCCTGGGCCCAGACCCCGGCCCGGGGATGGCGTTCCAGGAGGCGACTGGCCACCAGGCCCCAGCCGCAGCGCACATCGATGATGGTGGACAGGGGGCCGGTCTCGGCCAGCAGGGCATCGAGCTCGTTCAGGCGCGGATCGAAGCCCAGGACGAGGCGGGCGGCCAGCCGCGGCCGGGGAGCCTGGTTGCGATACCGGTGCCAGGCCTTCCGGGGCCCGGGCCCCGGCGGCAGCGAACGCCGTTCCAGCATCGGCGGTACGATGAGAAAGGTGCCCAGCAGGCCGTAGCCGATGCCCAGGGCCGATGTGATCCCGGCGCTCTGCAGGACGGTATGATCGGCCCCGGCCAGCACGGCAAACCCCATCAGGGTCGATCCGCCGGCCAGCAGGATCGCCAGGCGGACCTGGGCCAGGCGCGGATGGTCCAGGCGCTGGTAGCGCTGAAACGCGCCCACCAGCAAGAGGGCATAGTCGATGCCCAGCCCCAGGATCACCACCCCCAGCATCAAGGCCGCCATGTCCAGCGGTCTTCCCATCAAACCCAAGGTTCCCAGGGTGCATCCCCCCGCGAAGACCAGGGGTAGCAGGGCGATGGCGACCAGGCCCAGGTCGGCCAGGAAAACCAGCAGCAAAACGACCATGCCGACGCCGATCCAGATCATCAGGTGTTGAACGGTGGTCGAGAGCAGTCGGCCCAGACGCTGGGAGAAATAGGGCGGATCGAAGATGCGGACCTCTTGGCCCAGGCGCTCGAAAAGGCCCGCAGCGTCGTAGTTCGGACCCGGGAGGAGCCAGGCCACCTGACGCCAGCGCCCGTCGTTTCGATCCCGCCCAAAGCCCAACAATTCCCCCAGGCCCGCCGGCACCGGCAGCGGGGCGGCCGGCGGCGGCGCGGTGAGCCGCTGGAAGAACGGGTCGAAGGCCTCGGGGCGAAAGCCCCGGGCCTCGGCCGCGGGGATGAGTTCGGAACGCAGGGCCGCCACCCGCTGGGGCGTCCAGAAGGCGCACCAGGCCGACCGGTTGGCGGCCTGGCGCCGGGGGCCCGGGAAAAAGGAGGCCGCGCTTACCACCGTGGACACCCGGGCGGCGGCGGCTTCGGCCTCCAGGCGCTCCAGAAGCGCGTCGCCGGAGCGCTGGAGGGTCTCCGGATCCGCCGCCTCGGCCATCAGATAGACCCGGTCGAAGAGGCTGCCCCAGACCTGGGCCATGACCGCCTCGGCATCGCGCGTGGCGGTGCTGAGGCTGTTCATGCGTTCCAGGCGGGTGTCCAGGCGCATCTGGGCAAAGCCGGCCAGACAGAGCAGCAGGGCCCCGGCGGCGGCCGCACCCCACGGGCCCGGATTCGGCAGGCGATGGGCCAGGCGCCGCAGAAGGGGAATCCCGGGCTCCGGCCGGCCGCCTTCAGCCGCCGGCGGCGCCCCCTGCTCCGGGACGAAGAGCCGGGGCATGACCGTGTGCACGAACACAAAGGCCGCCCCGATGCCCACGGCGGTGAAGCGTCCCAACTGGGCAAAGATGGGAAAGTCGCTCAGTCCCAGGAGGCCGAAGGCCCCCACCGAGGTCAGCACCGCCAGCAGCCCCACGGACCGGATGTCACGGGCCGCCTGGCGCCGGTCGCCGGGGGATTGCTCCAGAAAAAGGAGATAGGCGATCCCGTGGTCCACGCTGATGGAGATCACCGCGCCGCCGAAGCCCAGGACCAAAATGGAGATATGCCCCGCGCCCAGGGCGAAGACCAGCAGGGCCGTTGCGGCCCCGGCCAGGGCCGGCAGGAGGGCCAGCAGGCCCACCAGGGGACGGGAAAAGGCCAGCAGGAGGAGAACGGCG
This sequence comes from uncultured Desulfobacteraceae bacterium, assembly GCA_937982505.1. GTDB lineage: Bacteria > Desulfobacterota > Desulfobacteria > Desulfobacterales > UBA2174 > UBA2174. The sequence goes on from CALJLV010000118.1 coordinate 5,976, forward strand.
ATTCCCGCCGTGGCCCAGGCGATGGCCTGGTTCACGTCCCGGCGAAGGATGGTTTCGTTGTCCAGGGCGGCGCGGAAGGCCCCCACGGCGGTGAGGGTCACCGGGCCTTGGGTCTTGAGACCCGCCTCCAGATCCGCCATCAGGTGGGTCAGCCGGCGGGCGAAGGTCGTGTCGGTCCCCGAGCCCAGGGGGGCGGCCGGAATCAGCAGATGCCGGCCGTCGGCCGACACCAGCCGGCCTTCCACCAGGGTGCCGCCCCTGGAAGGGGCCAGGTGGACCAGGCGGGCCAGCAGGATCTGGTTGAGCCCCAGCGGATCGTGGGCGATGGACCGGCCCTGGCCGATGCCCTCGATGCCCTGGAGGCTGGTGCGAAGCGCGTCGAGACGCCGGGCGATGCGGTCGCGTTCCAGGTGCGGGGCAACCTCCTCCTCCAGGTCGCGGGCCGACAGGAGCAGGGGCAGATGCCGATCCACATGGTGTACCAACTCCGGCAGATGGTTCTGGATCCGCGCCAGGCCCACCCGGGCGAACAGTCCGCTGGCGTCCAGGGCCGCCTCCACCTGCCGGGCCAGGACCACGAGGCGGGCGCGGTCTCCGCGGGGCAGGCCGATGTCCACGGCGATCTGATCCTTGACGGGATGATGATCAAACAGATGCATGGCGTCGGCCACCACCCGGTCGCCGCCCGGCAGGGTGCCGGCCACGTCCGTATCCACCTGGATCCGCGCCAGGGCCACGCCGGCCATGGCGGCCAGGACCAGGAGGATCGCCGCCAGGCGGGGCCAGTGGATCCGCAGGTCCCCGGACGGTCGCGGGCCCGGATCGGCCTGACAAGGACCGGGAGATCCGGGAGAGGACGCCACGGGCGGCGGCGCTGAAAGGCGTTTCGGTGGCAAGGCGGTCAGGGGCGCTAAGGGTTGCGGCCATCGCGTCGGCCCGCCGGGGCGGCGGCCAGGGCCGGGCCCGGGGACGCGACCCGATTTCTCCCCCGAAAGCCGGGGCGTGTCAAGAGCGGGTCCATCGAAAGGATCAACGCCGCGCCCCGGGGAAACACCCCGGCTCCCCAGGATCCTGACAGGGCCCTGGGGCAACGGGCAGCTTGCATTTTGCAAGTCGATGCTCTATCGAAAGATGCGCTCTGAACGCCCTGGGAGGAGGCGGCCATGGCGGCCAGCCACGAAATCCGGCTCAAGGTGCCGTTCCACCATCTGGATCCCATGCGGATCGTGTGGCACGGCAACTACATGAAGTACTTCGACATGGCCCGCTGCGGTCTTTTCGAGGCCGCCGGCATCGATCTGTACCGCTGGTCCACCGAAGAAGGCTACGTGTTTCCCATCACCCGCACCGAGGTCAAGCACGTCGCCCCCCTCGGGCCCAGCGACGAATTCGTCTGCCGCGCCACGGTCACCGAGGCGGGCTACAAGATCGCCATGCGCTTTGAAATCCGGCGCTGGCCCGGTGGCCAGATCTGCGCCCGGGCCCACAGCGAGCAGGTGGCTGTCAAACTGCCGGACATGGACCTGGCCCTGGAGATTCCAGCCCCCATCCGCCGGGCGCTGGAGGGTGGATCCGATGGTCCAGGTTGACGCGGCCGGCATTGCCGGCTACGAGCGCATGGCCGCCTGGTGCGACCTGCTCGACGAAATCAACGTCTTTCCGGTGGCCGACGCCGACACCGGCCGCAACCTGCGCATCAGCCTGGCCCCCTTCAAGCAGGCCGCCGGGTCCAGCCAGGACCGGGTGCGGCGCTTTCTGGGGGCCGCCACCGGCAACTCGGGCAACATCGCCGCCGCCTTCTTTTCCGTTTTCTGGCCCCAGGCCCGCAACGGAGGCCTGGCCGCGGCGGCCGGCGCTGGCGCCCGCAGCGCCCGGCAGTCCATCGAAACGCCCGCCCCGGGGACCATGCTCTGCATTTTCGACGCCCTGGCCGCCGCTCTGGCCGAGCAGGGCGATCCGCGCCAGCCCCGAGACCTGCCCCCCCTGGTGGACGCGCTGGTCCAGGCGGTGGCCGCCACCGCCGAAACCCTGCCCGAAATGCGGCGCCATGGCGTCGTGGACGCCGGGGCCCTGGGGATGTTCCTCTTTTTCGAGGCCTTTCTGGCCGCGGTGGTCGGGGCCTCCGGGGATCTGCGATGGCCGCCGGATCTGTTCCCCGGCCGCCTGCGGCGGCGCGAAGTCCCCGGGGAGCGTGCCGCCCAGGGGGCCTGCATCAACGCCTGGGTGCGCGACTCCCGGGATCCGGCGGCCCTGGCCCGCCAGGTGGCCGGGTTGGGCCAGAACCTGGTGGCCACCGTATCCGGGCGAGACGTCAAGCTGCACCTGCACGCGCGCCATCCGGACCGTGTGGCCCGGGAACTGCGGCGCTTCGGGGATCTGGCCGACTGGCGGGTGGATCCCCTGGCGCAAGCGCCCAGGCCGCCGCGGTCGCGGGTACACCTGATGACCGACGCGGCCGGATCCCTGACGGCCGCGGCGGCCCGGGATCTGGGCATCACCCTGCTGGACAGCTATGTCGTCCTGGCGGATGCGGCCCGGCCCGAAACCCTTGTCGACCCGGCCCAGGTCTACGCGGCCCTGGGCCGCGGCGAGCGGGTCACCACGGCCCAGGCTTCGCGTTTCGAACGCCGCGAGCGCTACGCCAGCGTCGTGGGCCGCTTCGAGCGCGTCCTCTACCTCTGCGTCGGCTCGGTCTACACCGGCAACCATGGCGCGGCCCTGGAATGGTGCCGGGACCACGATGCCGGGGACCGCATGCTGGTGGTCGATTCCGGGGCCGCCTCGGGGCGCCTCGGGCTCATGGCTATCGCCTTGGCCCGCTACGGGGCCCGGGATCCCGGAATCGAGGCCATGGGGCGCTATGCCGCGACCCTGATCCGCGACTGCGAGGAACTGGTCTTCCTCGACACCCTCAAGTTCCTTGCCGCCGGGGGGCGGATTTCCAACACCAGCCGTTTCTTCGGAGACCTTCTCCATCTCAAGCCGGTGATCAGTCCCACCGCCGGCGGGGCGCGCAAGGTGGGCGTGGTGCGCCGCCGGCAGGACCAGCTGCCGCTGGCCCTGGCGCGCATGGGCCCGTCCCTGGGCGACGGCGCCCGGTCCCTGATCCTGCTCCAGTACAGCGACAACCGCCGGCGGGTGGAAACCGAGATCCGTCCGGTCCTGGCCGCGCGTTTCGCCGCGGCCGAGATCCTGGTCCATCCGCTGTCGCTCACGTCGGGGGTCCACATGGGGCCGGGCGCCTGGGCCGTGGCCTTCGCGCGTCTTGCCGACCCGGAGTTGCCAGGATGATCCCGGGGCCAGCCTCTGCCCCCGCCCCGGGCCCGCGACCCTTTGCCTGGGTGGTGCCGGTCTACAACCACGGCGACCGGGTGGAGGCCGTGGTCCGCGAGATCCTGACCCTGGGCGGTCCGGTGATCGTGGTGGACGACGGCTCCAGCGACCGGAGCCCCGCGGTTCTGGCGAAAATCCCCGGAATCCGCCTGCTGCGCCACGCGGTCAACCGGGGCAAGGGCGCGGCCCTCATCAGCGGGATGCGGGCCGCGGCCCGCGTAGCCGACTGGGCCGTGACCATCGACGCCGACGGACAGCATCGGCCCCGGGACGCCTTTCGCCTGATGGCCGCCATCACCCCGCCGCGGCGGCCCATCGTGGTGGGCCTGCGCCGCGGGATGGGCCGGGCTCCCTGGACCAGCCGGTTCGGGCGGGGCTTTTCCAACTTCTGGGTGCGCCGGGCCGGAGGCCCGGCCCTGGGCGACACCCAGAGCGGCCTGCGGGCCTACCCCCTGCCCGAGACCCTGGCCCTGCCGGTGCGGGCCCGGCGCTACCAGTATGAAATCGAGGTCCTGGTCAGCGCCCGCTGGCAGGGGATGGAGGTGCTGGAAACGCCGGTGGGCGTGGTCTATGCGGACGGCTCGCAGCGGGTCTCGCACTTCCGTCCGGTCGCCGACTTCATGCGTAACAGCGGCACCTTCGCTCGCCTGATCACCCGGAGGGTCTTCACCCCGCGCCTCTGGCGCCCGGGCGGGAGGCCATGAAAGCCGGCTTCTACCGTTTTCTGACCCTCCTGGCTCGCCGCTGGGGCACGGGCCCGGCGCGCCTGGTGGCCCGGGGCATCGCGGCCGGCTTTTTCCTGTTCTTTCCGGCCCGGGTGGCCGCCAGCCGCCGCTTCTACCGGGATCTTTACCCCGGCCGCGGTCCGCTTTTCACCCTGGGCTGCACCTGGCGCCAGTATCTGGCCTTCAGCGACCGCTTCGTGGACCGGCTGGGGCTCTGCGGCCCGAACCCGCCGGTTTATCGTTTCGAGGGCCTGGATCGGCTGCAGGCGGCCCTGACGGACGGCCGGGGGGCCATCCTGCTCATGAGCCACCTGGGCGACTGGGAAGTGGCGGCCCGGATTCTCAAGCGGGATCTGCCCGGGCTCCGGTTGCTGCTCTACATGGGGGTCCGGCCTGGCGAGCAGATCGAGGGGCTCCAGAAGGCCGCCCTGCATCGCAGCGGGATCCGCCTCGTGGGAGTGGTGCCCGGAGCCGGCGCTCCCCTGGAAATCGTCGAGGCCCTGGGCTTTCTGCGCCGCGGCGGATTCGTCTCCCTGGCCGCCGATCTGCTCTGGCATGCCCACCAGCCGGCCGTGGCGGTGGATTTCCTCGGCCGCCGGGTCCGGCTGCCCCGGGCCCCCTATCATCTATCCCTGGTTTCCGGGGCGCCCGTCTTTGTCTTTTTCGCCCTGCGGCAAGGTCCGGGGCGTTTTTTCTTCCTGGCGCGGGAGCTGCGTCTGGCGGCCGGCGGCCCCCGGAACCGGCGGGAGGCCGTCGTGGGCCAGGCGGCCCAGGCCTACGCCGACCTGCTGGCCGAGACGGTGCGGCGCCATCCCTTCCAGTGGCACCATTTTGCCCCCCTGCGCGCAGACGGGCCGGATTGCGGAGTGACGGCTCGATCCCGGTGAACGCGATTCAACAAAAAACGGCTTGACAGTCGTTGCCGGCCTTTTTATATACAATCAATATAAATGTCGTATACAAAGGAGGAAGGATGGGGTTGCGCTATTCCATTCTGGGGCTGCTGCACTACCGGCCGATGCACGGCTACCGCATCAAGGAACATATCGAACGCAATTTCGGCCACATGTGGTCGATCAACTACGGCCAGATCTATCCCAATCTGAAAAAGATGCTCCACGAGGGCCTGGTCAGCATGAGCGAGGAGGTCTGTGAGGGAGAAAAGGGACCGCCACGCAAGCTTTACGCCATCACCGAAAAGGGACGCGAAGCCTTCCTTGATTGGCTGGCCTCGACGCCGGAAGGCGGGATTGTGCTGCGCGATCCGTTTCTGATGCGTTTTGTCTTTTTCGGATTCGGCGATAAAAAACGTTCCCTGGAGATTATCGACGCCCAGCTGGCGGCCTGGGAACGTCAACTGGCCAAGCGATACGCCAACCTGGCCCGCTGGGAGCAGTCCGGCCTCTACGTGCGCCTGATGGCTGAACTCGGTGTGCGCATGAACGAGGTGTTCGTGGCATGGCTCAAGGAGGCGCGGCGGGAAATCGTCGACGAAGAGGCCGACGATGGTTCAACGGTGGTGCAATACGCAACCGGAATCGATCATCTTTGAGGAACGGTTATGGACGTTGACGGCATTACCTTGGTCACCGGGGCAGCCGGGTTCATGGGCAGCCACATGGTCGAACACCTGGCCGCGGCCGGGGGGCGGGTGCGGGCCACGGCCCGGCCGCGCCGGGACACCTCTTTTTTCCAGAACCTTGGGGTGGAGTTCGTGCCCGCCGACCTCACCCGACCCGAAACCCTGCCGCCCCTGTTTGCCGGCCCGGTGGAACGGGTGATTCATCTGGGGGCGATCTGCAATTTTTCCACCCCCTACGCGCGTTTGAAGCCCACCAATGTGGACGGGGTGGCCCGCCTGGCCGGCCTGGCGCGGGCCGCGGGGGTACGATGCTTCGTCCACGTGACTTCCACCAGCGTCTACGGCGCCTACAACGGAACCCCGTTCACCGAAAACAGCCCGCGCCGGCCCAAGGACGATTACGGCCGCAGCAAGCGCGACGGCGAGGACCGGCTCTTTGAAGAGATGGCCCGGGGCCTGCCGGCGGTGGTCCTGCGGCCATGCACCGTGTACGGCCCGCGCTGCAATGACGGCGCCGGCAAGGCCTTCTCGCGCCCCACCAAAATCGCGGCCATTCCCGGCAGCGGCCGCCAGCGCCTCTCCAACGTCCGGGCCGAGGACGTGGCCGCCGCCGCCCTCTACCTCTCGGACCGCACGGAGTCTCTCGGGCAGATCTACAATCTGGCCGACGACAGCCATCCGAGCCTGGAAGAGGCCCTGACCCTGGCGGCGCAAACCTTCGGCACCCGGGTGCCGACTCTGCATCTGCCGCTTTCCCTGGTCAAGGCGATGGCCCGCCTGGACGGGTGGATCTCCCGGCGCCGGGGACGGATTCCCGATCTGGAGTATGATGCGGCGGCCTATTTGAACGCCGACTATATCGTGGACAACCGCAAGTTGAAGGCGACGGGATTCGCCCTGCGCTTTGCCGATTTTGGCGCCTCGATGATGCAACTGGGGCAGCGGTGAAACAGAAAAACACAAACGGAAGATTTCAAACCCTCTTCTGCCGCCGATGCGAGCACATCTATCTGAAGAAACTCTATTACCTCACAGTAAGGAGCAGCCGATGAACCAAGTCGTGGTGATCACGGGTCTGGCCCAGGGAATGGGGCGCGAGGTGGCCCTGCGCCTGGCCGCCGCCGGAGATGCGGTGGCCGGTTTCGACATGGACGCCGCCGGCATCGCCGATCTGCAAAAAGAACTCGACCGGACCGGCGCCGCCCACCTGCTCGAGTCCCTGGACATCGGCGATCGGCCGGGAATCGCCGCCTTTCGCGACCGGGTGCTGGAACGCTTCGGGCATGTGGACACGGTCCTGTCCAACGTGGGCATCGGCTTTTTCGGTCCCTTCGAAGAGGTGGACCTCGAAAAAGCCCTCAAATGCCTGGAGATCAACGTCATCGGCACCGCGGCCATCTTCCAGGCCTTCATCCCGGCCATGCGCCAGCGGCGCAGCGGCAAACTCATCGCCATGAGCTCCCTGGTGGGCCAGGTCCCCTTTCCCTTCGAGTCGATCTACACGGCAAGCAAGTTCGCCGTCGAAGGTCTGGTGGAATCGATCCGCTACGAGATCGAACCCTTCGGACTCAAGGTCGCCATCATCCAGCCGGCCCAGGTCTCCACCACCTTTGCCGCCAAGATCCACCACCTGCCTCCGGAAGGCTCGCCGTACCGGCTGCGGGCCAAACGCTTCATCGACCGGGACAACGAACTGATCAAGAAGGCCACCAGCCCGGAGCAGGCCGCCGAGCGGATCCTGCGGGTGATACGCAGCCCCAACCCGCCCCTGCGCAGTCAGGTGGACGCCATGAGCACCTTCTTTCTCTTTCTCAACTGGATCCTGCCCAAACGGATTCGCGATGCGATCCTGCTCAACCACATGAACATCAAGGTGTGAAGGAATGGGTGACATGTCGTTTTCGACAGAGATCCCTCGCTACGCTCGGGATGACCCTGAGGGGAGTTGAGCGCCCGGGATGACAAGCGGCGGTTTTTCAAGAAAGCATCAAGGATCGCCCTCAAAGAAAAGGAGGCTCCCATGACCGCCCAACTGGCCACCGTCCAAGGCATCGCCGGCTCCCGGATCGATCGGCTGCGCCAGCGGATCATTAACGCCCCTCAGCAGATCTGCATCCAGCGGGCCCGTTACCTCACCCGGGCCATGGCGGCCCACTGGGACAAAGACCCGCTGACCCGCCTGAGCCTCGCCTTTGAAGCGGTGCTGGAAAACATCAGCACCGTTATCCGCGACGACGAACTGATCGTCGGCTGCCGGACGAGCAAGCTAAAGGGAGCGCCGCTGTTTCCGGAAAACAAGATCCGCTGGATCGAGGGGGACGTGGAAAACTTCGATCTGCGCCTGGTGCAGCGGGCTCTGATCGAGGAAGAAGAAAAGCGCGAAGTACTCGAAGAGATCGTTCCTTTCTGGCGGGGAAAAACCGTCGAGGAGGCCTTCGAGGCCATCCTGCCCGAGGATCTGGCCGCCGACGTGGACAAGTACATCTTCACCTTCATGCTCGAGATCACCTACGGCATCGGCCACTTCACCGTGAACCACGAACGGATCCTGGCCGGGGGGATGGCCGGCGTGATCCGAACGGCCGAAAAAGCCCTAGACGGCCTGGCGCCGGAAGACCGGGCCGGAGAAAAGGGCGCTTTTTACCGGGCCGCCATCCGCTCGGCCCGGGCAGCGGTTTCCTTCGCCCGGCGTTACGCCGATCAGGCCGAACGCATGGCCGCCGCCGAAACCGATTCGGACCGGGCCGCCGAACTGCGCCAGATCGCCGCCGTCTGCCGGCGCGTTCCCGAACACCCGGCCCGAACCTTTCACGAGGCGGTCCAGTGCGTCTATTTCGTGCATCTGATCGCCCAGATCGAGTCCGGCGGCAACTCGATCTCCCTGGGACGCATCGACCAGTACCTCTGGCCGTACTACCGGGCCGATCTGGAAGCCGGCCGCACCGATCCGGACCGGGCCGCTGAATTGTTGGCCCTGCTGTTTTTAAAGACCAACGAGATCTGGAACGTGCTCGAAGAGGCCTATGTGCCCGGCGGCGAAGGCCCCGAGGGCAAGACCACCCAGAACGTCACCGTGGGCGGGATGGGCTGCGACGGCCGCAACGCCGCCAACGCCCTGAGCCACATCGCCCTGAACGCCTATGCGGCCATCCGCACCGTGCAGCCCAATTTCGGGGTGCGCATCTGCGGCGACGGCGACGAACTGCTCTTTTGCCGGGCAGTGGGCTATGCCCGCGACGGCGTGCTGCTGCATTTTTTCAACGACCCGGTGATCGTCGAATCCCTGACCGCCGCCGGCCACAGCCTCGAGGACGCCCGGGACTACGGGGTGGTGGGGTGCCTGGAGCCCAACGCCCAGGGCCGCAGCTTCGGCTCGACCTTCGCGGCCCAGTTCAACGGGCTAAAATGCCTCGAATTCGCCCTGTCCAACGGGGTGGACAACATCTTCGGCTATTCGTCGGGGCTGGAAACGGGCGATCCGGCCGCATTCGCCGGCTTCGAGGACCTCTGGCGGGCCTACGACACCCAGGTCGTTCATTTTGTCGGCCAACTGGTGCGCGGGATGGCATGTCTGGACCGGGCCATCGCCGAGCGCCTGCCCTCGCCCTTTGCCTCGGCCATGATCGACGGCCCCCTGGAAAAGGGGCTCGATTTGACGAGCGGCGGGGCGATCTACAACTCCACCGGGGTTCAGCTCATCGGCTTTGCCAACATCGCCGACAGCCTCTTTGCCATCGACCGGGCCGTCTTCCGGGAAAAGCGCTTTTCCATCGGCGAACTGGCCCAATGGCTGGCCGCCGATTGGACCGACGCCGAGGACAAGCGGCGCTACCTGCTTTCCAAAATCGACAAATACGGCAACGACCGAGATGAAGTGGACGCCATGGCGGCCCGGGTTCTGGGGCATTTCTGCGACACGCTGGCCCCCCACCGCAACTTCCGCGGCGGCCGCTTCTGGCCCGGGGTCTTCTCGGTGGGCTTTCACATCAGCATGGGGGCCTTCAGCGGGGCCTCGGCCGACGGCCGCTTCGCCGGCGACACCCTCGGTAACGGCATCACCCCAAGCAACGGCGCCGCCGCGGCCGGTCCCACGGCCCTGATGAACTCGGTGACCCGGCTGCCGTTGGGCCGGGCCACCAACGGGCTCAACCTCAACATGCGTTTCGACGGCCGCCGCATCCGCGAGCAAAACCTGCTCGACTTGATGCGCGGCTACTTTCAGCGCGGCGGGGTCCAGGTCCAGTTCAACATGGTGGACACGGACACCTTGCGCGCGGCTCAAGCGGACCCGGACAGTTACCGGGACCTGGTGGTGCGCGTCAGCGGCTATTCGGCGGTTTTTGTCAACCTGAGCGACATCGCCCAGGAAGAAATCATCAGCCGCACGGAGTACGAGCTGTAATGATCCGGGCTGCGGCCATCGAGGCATTTTTACCAACGAAGACTCTCTGATCAAAAGGAGACTGTCCCATGAGCAAGGTTGTCAGCATGAAGGAAGCCATCTCGCAACACGTTTCCGACGGCGCCTTTGTCTATCTGGGCGGCTACATCTGCCGGCCGCCGTCGGCCGCCATCCATGAAATCATCCGCCAGGGGATCAAGGATCTTACCGTGACGCGCGCCAACGCGGCCGACGACTTCGACATGCTCATCGGCGTCGGCGCGGTGCGCCGTTTCATCGCCACCTTCCTGTCCCTGGGGGTTTACGGTTTGGGCCGCTGCTACCGCCGGTCCCTGGAAAAGGGAATTCCCCATAAGATCGAGGTCGAGGAGTACACCAACCTTTCGCTGCCCATGATGCTGCTGGCCGGGGCCATGGGGATGCCCTTCGTGCCCACGGCGGACATGGCCGGTTCGGATCTGCTGAAAATCAGATCGTTCATGGGCGAAAACAAGTACCGCCAGATCGATTCGCCCTTCGACGGCCGGCCCGTCGTCCTGGTGCCGGCCCTGACCCCGGACGTGGGCATCATCCATGTCCAGCAGGCCGACGAGGACGGCAACGCGCAGATCTGGGGCATCGGCGGCGACTGCCAGGTGGGGGCCATGGCCTCCAAGAAGGTCATCGTGACCTGCGAGCGGGTCGTGAGCCGCGAGACCATCGGCAAGGACCCGTCGCGCACCATCGTGCCGGCCTTCAAGGTGGCGGCCGTGGTCGAGGAACCCTTCGGGGCCCATCCGGGCTACACGCCGGGGTTTTACGACGTGGACTTCGGGATCGGCTATCTCTACCAGCAGGCCTCCAACACCGTCGAAGGGTTCGATGCCTTCGTCAAGGAATGGGTCCTGGATCTGCCGGACCGCAACGCCTACATCCAGCACTACATCCAGCGCTTCGGCTACCAGGGGTTCAAGAAGCTCCACGCCAAATTCGATTACGGCTACCCGGTGAGCTACGCCTACTGATGAAAATATCAGGGCCTCTCGCAGAGTACGCAGAGGTCGCAGAGAAAAGACCCTGATGAGCGATTCTCTCTGCGAACTCGGCGAGAGCCAAGCTCGCCCCGCTTCCAAGAAACACCCCGAGAGGAGATCGGCAACATGAGCGACGCCAAGGACTACATCAAACCGGAACTGATGGCCTGCTGCGGGGCACGGGAGATCCGCGACCACGATGTGGTGATCGTCGGCACCGGGTTTCCGGCCATGGCGGCCAACATCGCCAAGCATACCCACGCTCCCCACGCCACCATGGTCCAGGAATCCGGGGTCATCGACGCCCGGCCCCTGCGCCCGGCCCTGTCGGTGGGCGATCCGTGCCTCAACCCGGGCGCGGCCATGATCGGAGGGCTGGTGGACGTGATGGGGATGCTGCTCCAGGCCGGCAACATCCAAGTGGGCTTTCTCTCCGGCAGTCAGGTGGACAAGTTCGGCAACATCAACACCACCGCCATCGGTGCCTACGAGGCGCCCAAGAGCCGCCTGCCGGGCAGCGGGGGAGCCAACCCCATCGGATCTTTGGCCCGCCGCACCCTGATCATCGCCCTGCACGACCGGCGGCGCCTGGCCGAAAAGGTCGATTTCATCACCACCCCCGGCTACATCGACGGCCCCGGGGCCCGGGAGAAATGCGGGCTGCCGGCGGGCACCGGCCCGGCGGTGATCATCACCAACAAGGCCGTGATGCGCTTCGACCCGCAAACCTGCGAGGCCTACCTGGCCACCTTTCATCCGGATTGCACCATCGAGGAGATCCGCGCCAACACGCCCTGGGATCTGAAGGTGGCCCCGGGTGCGGGCCCCACCGAACCGCCCACGGCGGAGGAATTGCGCGTGCTCCACGAGATCCTCGATCCCCATCGCATGATCCGCATCTACGAGCAGCGCGGCTATGTCTGACCCGGGCCGCGAGGCTTGCGCCAAGGAGGTTGCCCCATGGAATACACCCGGAAACTGGCCGAGTTCTGCGCCGCCGTCTCTTTGAAATCCCTGCCGGCCGAGGTGGTTCACAAGGCCAAGCTGTGCATCCTGGACTACGTGGCCAATGTGTACGGTTCGCTGGCCTTACAGACCGTGCACGACCTGGCGGCCCACATCCGCGACCTGGGCGGCCCGGAGCGGGTCACGGCCCTGGGCTGCGGGTTCAAGACCGATCTGCACCACGGCGCCTTTGTCAACGGCGTGACCGCCGAGGCCATCGAGGCCCAGGACGGGTTGCGCTTCGGCGGCAACCATCCGGGCACCGCCGTGATCCCGGCGGCCCTGGCCGTGGCCGAGGACCGGGGCGGTAGCGGCGCCGCGGTCCTCGAAGCGGTGGTGGCCGGCTACGAGGCGGCCAACCGCCCGGCGGCGGCCATGCACCCCTGGCACACCCTGGGCGGATTCCTGCCCACCGGCACCTGCGGCACCTTCGGGGCCGCCGCGGCCGCCGCGCGGCTGATGGGCCTGGATCCGAAACGGCTCCTTTCGGCCCTGGGCAACGCCGGCTATCTGCTGCCCCTGTCCATGGCCGAACAACTCATGGGCGGATTCACCATCAAGATCGTCCAGGGCGGTCAGGCCGCCAGCGCCGGGATCATGGCCGCCGGCCTGGCATCCGTCGGCATCACCGGAGCGCCCTACGTGCTGGAAGGCTCGGCCCTGAACGGCGGGTTCGCTAAGATCACTTCGGCCTCGGCCCCCAATTACGACCGGATCACCGACGGCCTGGGCGAGCATTTCTCCATCCTGGACGTCTACTTCAAGCCCTTCACCGCCTGTCGCCACACCCACGGCGCGGCCCAGGCGGCCCTGGAACTGGCCGCCGAACGCCCGATCCGGACCACGGACGTCGAAGCGATCACCGTGCACACCTACGGGATCGCCGAACTGGCGGTGGGAAAAGGCCTGGGCGAAACGCCCACCTTTGTTTCGGCCCAATTTTCCCTGCCCTACGTGGTGGCCGTGTGCCTGGTCGACGGCCGGCTGGGCCCCGAACAGCTCACCGAGGCGCGCATCCAGGACCCGGATCTGGTCAACTTGAGCCGACGGGTGACGGTGAAAACCGACGAAGACTTGAACAAGCGCTATCCGGGCCAAACCGCCAGCCGGGTGGAGGTCCGCCTGGCCGACGGGTCGGTTCGCAGCCGCCAGGTGGACATCCCCAAGGGAGATCCGCGCGATCCCATGGAGGCCGCCGACCTGGAGCTGAAGCTGCGGCATTTTGCCGCCGGCCGGGACCCGAAACAGCTCTCGCGCATCTTTGAGACAGCGCTCAACCTGGAACGCATCCGCGATATTCGCGAACTCACCGACCTGATCTGACCGGAGGAAGACGCATGGATTTCAGCCTGACCCGGGAGCAAACCATGCTCCTTGACAGCCTGCGCGAGGTGGCGCGCAAGGAAAATTTCCGCGACCTGGCCGCGGAAATCGACCGCAGCGAACAATTTCCCACCCACCTGATCAAACTCTACGCCGACATGGGCCTGCTCGGCATGACCCTCTCGCCCGAGCACGGAGGCCAGGGGGAAAGCGCCCTGACCGCGGTGTTGGCCATCGAGGAGCTGGCCAAGTGGAGCCCGATGATCGCCGCCCCGGTCTTCGAGTCCAACGTCGGTCCGGTGCGGGTCATCGACATGTTCGGCACCGATGCCCAGAAGCAGCGCATCCTGCCCGGGGTCTGCCGGGGCGACTACAGCGTCTCGGTGTGCATGACCGAACCGGAAGCCGGCTCGGATCTGACCGCCCTGGGCACAACGGTTTCCGACACCGGCGACGGCCCGCGTCTCAACGGCCAGAAGGCCTTCATCACCGGCGGCGGCCATGCCAGCCACTACCTGGTCTACACCCGCTTCGGCGAGACCCTGGGCTACAAGGGGATCGGGGCGGTGATCGTGGAAAAGGGGATGGAAGGCTTTTCCTTCGGCAAGCAGGAAAAGTTCATGGGCCTGCGGGGGATGCCGTCGTGCGGCCTGTACTTCGACAACGTGAAAATCCCCGAGGAAAACGTGGTGATCCGGGCCGGCGATTTCGGCAAGCTGATGCTCACCTTCGACATCGAGCGCTGCGGCAACGCCGCCATGTGCCTGGGCACCGCCGGCGGGGCCTTGGAAGAAGCCAAACGCTACGCCTTGCAACGCAAGGCCTTCGGCCGGCCGATCTGCGAGTTTCAGGCGGTGCAGTTCATGGTGGCCGACATGGCCATGCACCTGGATGCGGCCCGCCTGCTCGTCTACCGGGCCGCCAACGGCGCCGGCCAGGGCCTGCCGTCGATCTACGAGGCCTCCCTGGCCAAGAGCTTTGCCAACGAGATGGTGCGCCAGGTCACCGACGATGCCATGCAGATCTTCGGCGGCTACGGCTACAGTTGCGATTACCCCATCGAGCGCATGTGCCGCGACGCCCGGGCCTGGGGGGTGGCCGGCGGCACCTTGCAGATGCTCAAGGTGACGATTGCCAGCATGCTCTTCGGCCGGCGTTTCAACCAGCGTGCCTGAGCCCCGTTCCGGCCGGACACAACGGCCCGTGATTCCGCAATGGCCCTCCGTAGGGGAGGAGTTTATCTCCTCCCGCAAAACAGTCACATTTTCACGCTCGGTGCGATTTGGCCGGGCTGGGGGCGGGGATGAACCCCGCACCCGACGAAATAATGGCGGTGCAAGGGCTTGCAGGGGAGGCATTCACGCCCTCCCAGAAAATGCGGTGCGATTCCGGGCACCGGACTGGACACCCGAGACACTTTGCAACTTTTTTAGGCACTCAACCCAAGGGGGGAATCACCCATGAGCCAGTACTACCGCGACGCGGCGCATCTCTACGAAATCTACAACTACTTTCTCGACCAGGTGCTCCGGGACGACAAGATCGGCCCCAAGATGGCCAAGGCCGGGATCATCATCCGTTTCATCTACACCGACCCGGACAGCGAGATCACCATCGACCTGAAAAACCCGCCAACCCAGCCCGGCTACTACGGCACCTTCTACCTGGGGCCGACGGACCTGAAGGAAGATGTCTGGTCCAAGCAGAGCGCCGACCACTCCCACCGCTTCTGGCACGGGCTGGAAAACCCGGTGGCCGCCGTGACGCGCGGCAAGGTCAAGCAGGGGGGCAAGATCACCGCCATGCTCAAACTGCTGCCGGTGGTCAAGCCGACCTTCGCGCGTTTTCCGGAGATCCTGCGCGAAATGGGTTACGCGGACCTGGTGGTGACCAAAAAGTAAACCTCGCCGAAGCGGGTAACCCATAGTCATGATCATTGCAGGCGTCCTGATCCTTCTGCTGGTTTTTCTGGCCGCCGGCATGCCGGTGGCCGTGGCCCTGGGTGTCAGCGGCATCCTCGGCCTCTACTGGTCCGGCGGTGTCGATGCCGTCACCAGCATCATGTCCACGGTGCCCTACCGCACCACGGCCGACTACAACCTGACCACCGTGCCGATGTTCATCCTCATGGCCCAGTTCATCGCCGCCAGCGGCATTGTGGCCGAGGTTTTCACCGCGGCCCGGCGCTGGATGGAGCGGCTTCCGGGCGGGCTGGCCATCGCCACGGTCCTGGCCTCGGCCGGAGTGGCGGCCATGTCGGGCTCCAGCACGGCCTCGGCGGCCGCCATGGCCACGGTGACCGTGCCGGAAATGAAGCGCCACGGCTACAGCGAAACCGTGGCCGCCGGGGTGGTGACCGTGGCCGGAACCCTGGCCATCATGATTCCACCCAGCATCGGGCTGGTGCTCTACGGGATCATCACCGGCAACTCGGTGGGCAAGATGCTCATGGCCGGATTGATCCCCGGCCTGCTCACCGCCGCGGTCTACTGCCTCGGCATCTTCTCATGGGGCAAGGTTCGGCCCGGGGTCATGCCCCCGCCCACCCGGGATTTCGACTGGCCCGCGCGCTGGCAATCCCTCAAGCCCCTGTGGGCCTTCATGATGTTGACCGTTGTAGTGCTCGGCGCGCTCTACCTGGGTCTGGCCACCCCCACCGAGGCGTCGGCCGTGGGCGCCCTGGGCGCCTGGATCATTCCGCTGCTGCGCAAACGGATGCCCCGGCAGGCCTTTTTCGCGGCGGTGACCAAGACGGCCTACATTACCACCATGATCTTTACCATCATGATCGGCGCCATGATCTTCGGCTATTTTCTCACCTACACCCAGGCCACCCAGAACCTGATCGGTTGGGTGGGAGATTTGGCCCTGGCCCCCTGGCAGGTTCTGGGCGCCGTGATGCTCATCGTGATCCTGATGGGTTGTTTCATGGATCAGGTGGCCATCCTGCTTATCATCCTGCCGCTGATCTACCCGTTGGTGACCGGTCTGGGCTACGATCCGATCTGGTTCGGCATCATCTGCATCAAGCTGGGCGAGATCGGTCTGGTGACCCCGCCGGTGGGCATGAACGCCTACGTGGTGAGCGCGGCCACCGGCGTTCCGCTGGAAACGGTGTTTCGCGGGGTGGGGGTCATGCTGGCCTTCGAGATGGTCTCGGCCGTGCTGCTGCTGGTTTTTCCGGCCTTGTCCACCTGGCTGCCGGCGATGATGTTTTAGAAATCAAAATAAGGAGGAAAGCGATGAGGCCCATTCTGTCGATTTTTGCCGTGCTGCTGATCCTGTTGGCCTCCGGCGCGCCGGCGGCCCCGGCCGCCGACGAGACGCTGCACCTGAAGATGGCCGACTATTTTCCCATCGGCCACCTCGGGCACCAGACGGCCCTGCGGTTCATCGCGCGGATTGCCGAACTGTCCGGCGGCAAAATCCAGATCGACTACTACCCGGCCCAGCAACTGGGCAAGGCCCAGGACCTGCTGCGCATGTGCAGCATGGGGGCCACGGACATCGCCGGGGTGGCACCGTCCCTGTTTGCCGGTCAGGTGCCGCTGAACACGGTGATCGTGCTGCCGCTGTGGACCACGGCCACCGAAGGAACGCGCATCTACACCCGGCTGATGGAAACCAGCCCCGAGCTGTCGCAGGAATTTTTGCGCTACGGGGTGCGGCCCATCGTCACGGTCACCACCAGCCAGTACGACGTGGGCACGGTGAACAAAGCGGTGCGCACCCCGGAAGATCTCAAGGGCCTGCGGCTCAAGTCCTCGGGGGGGATCTTCGTCAAGATCGCCAAGTGCTACGGCATCACCCCGGTCAACATCCCCGGGCCTGAACTCTACGAGGCCACCCGGCGGGGCATCGTGGACGGCAACATTCTTTCCTTCGGCAGCGTGGACGGTTACAAGCTTCAGGAAGTGGAAAAATTTCACACCCTGGGCCTGAAGATGGGCGGCTTCCCGTCGACCTATCAGATCAACGAAAAGGTCTGGCAGCGGCTCACCCCGGATCAGCGCGAGATCATCCTCAAAGCCGCCGCGGAAGGCGCCGAGTGGTTCGCCGCGACCTGGGACCGGCAGCAGGAGGACCTGTCCCGGCGCTTCGAGGCCGAGGGGATGAAGATCTACCGGGTGCCGGCCGCCGACCGGGAAAAGTGGTTTGCCCCCCTGGCGGGCATCGAGGTCGAGTGGATTGCAAATCTGGAAAAGCGCGGTCTTCCGGCCAAGAAAGTCTTTGCCGATTTCAAGCGCTTGAGCCAGGACATCGTGGCGCGCTGAAACCGGCGCGCAACGGTGACGATGGGAGCGCAAAGACCATGGCCATGCCAAAAGTCGCAAAGCTGATCGATGCGGTGGAATGGATCTGGGTGGCGGGCAGCGCCGCCAGTCTGGTGCTGATCATGGTGCTGACCAGCGTGGACGTTTTCTTAAGAAAGCTCAGCCCCTGCAGCGTTCCGGCGCTCTTTGAGATCATCTCCGATTATCTCATGGTGGCCCTGGTCTTTCTGGCCGTCTCCCGGGTGTATCGCCTCGGCGGGCATGTGCGCGTGACCCTGATCGAGCAGATGCTGCCGGATGCGCTCCGGCGCATCTTGCAGCGCATCATGGATGCCGCGGCCCTCCTGTTCTTTTTGCTCATCGCCGTCATGGGCTGGCAAAGCGCCCGCAGCGCCATGCTCTTTCAGGAGGTGTCCAGCTCGGTGCTGGCCTATCCCCTGGCCCCGGCCCTGTTCATCGTCCCGGCCGGAGCGGGCCTGACCTGTCTGCGGGCCCTCCAGGCGCTGTGCTTCGGGGCACCGCCCAGGCCGGCCGCCGGGTCGCCGGCCAAATCGCCAGGCTTGCATCCATCACGGTGACGACTGTTTGTTCCGTTGTCGCGGTGGGGTGAAAAACAGCCATTTTTTTTAACAACCGGAGACATCCGCCATGAAAAAAAACGCTCGATGTAAGCACCGACCCTCAAGGTTGTCGATCCTGCGGCTTGCCGTCTTCTGTCTGGTGCTGACCGTCGCCGGATGCGGCGCAGGATCCGTGCGGCTCGACGAAACCTCGGCCGGCCCCCAATTGGCCGCCGATCCGGCGGCCATCAGCCTCGGGGTGGCCAAGGTCGCCAAGACCAAGATGGTGTTTGTCGGCAAGGGGTTTGCGCCCCAAGAAAAGGTGATGCTGGTGCTCCACGGCGCCGACGCGGCCACCCGCGAAATCATGGTGCCGCTGGGATTCGGGACCGCCGACGACCGGGGGCGGTTTGCCGTCGAGGTGGAAAAGCAGATGAAGATTTCCAATTTGCTCAACGCCGACGTGGTCTTCGGCGAAAAGGGACCCATCGTCATGGTCTCCGGGCCGCCGGTTCCCGCCGGGGCCTACACGGTCAAGGCAACCGGATACCAATCCAATCTCGAAGCCACCTGCGCCCTGACCCTCACCGAGGCGTCCTTGGCAGACCGCGTCAAGGACCGCATCGCCCGGATGCTGGGAAAAATCGCCTCCGAGTAGCCACCGGGCCTGCGTCTCCGGTGAAACATGGATGAAGGAGAGCCTGCCATGAACGGTAACACCGGCAGAATCGTCCGGGCGGACCTGTCCTCCGGCGAGGTTGTCATCGAGAGCCTGCCCGAGGCGCTCTATCGGCAATACATCGGCGGCAGCGGCCTGGCGGCGGCCTATTTCCGGCAATACGGCGATCCGGCCGCCGGCCCCCTGGATCCGCAGGCGATGCTGATTTTCATGAACGGCCCCTTTGCCGGCCTGCGTCTTTCGGGTGCCAGCCGCAACAGCGTGGCCGGCCGTTCGCCGTTGACCGGGGTCTGGGCCGATGCCTCCTGCGGAGGCTGGTTCGCCCCGGCCCTGCGCTATGCCGGCTACGACGGAATCGCCATCACCGGCCAGGCCGCCGAACCTGTGTGGCTGCATATTACCGACGCGGGCGTCGCCCTGAAAAGCGCCAAGGACCTGTGGGGTCTTGCCATCGACGAGACCGATCGGCGCCTCAAGGCTGAATGCGGCCGCACCTGCCGCGCCCTGATCATCGGGCCGGCCGGGGAAAACCGGGTGCCGTACGCCTGCATCCTGAACGAAGCCCACCACGCCTTCGGGCGGGCCGGGTTCGGCGCGGTGATGGGAGCCAAGCGACTCAAGGCCGTGACGGTGACCACGAGTCGGCGCCAGATGGCCCTGGCCGACCCGCACGGCTACGAGGCCCTGCGGCAAACTCTGAAGGAGCAGGCCCGCGAATCGGTCACCGGCCAAGTCCTCGGCGATCTGGGCACGGCCGCCAAGCTCGAGTATCAGGCCCTGTGCGGGGATGTGCCGATTCGCAACTGGACCTCCAACCTCTGGCCGGAGATGGGCGAGGCCTTGACCGGCAGCACCCTGGCCGAGACCTACCTGGTCGGACGACATTCCTGCGCCTATTGCCGCATCGCCTGTAAACGCGTGGTGCAAGTCGATGAAGGGCCCTTCGCCGTTTCCCGCGGGCCCGGGCCGGAGTACGAAACCATCGCCGCCTTCGGCTCCCTGCTCGGCTCGATGGATCTGGCCGCCACCTGCAAGGCCGGGCGCCTGTGCAACCAATTGGGGATGGACACCATTTCGGCCGGGGCCACCATCGCCTGGGCCATGGAGGCCTTCGCCCAGAAGGTCTTGACCCCGGAGGACACCGGCGGCATCCCCTTGCAGTGGGGCGACATGCCCACGGTGATCGATGTCGTTCTGCCCGCCATGGCCCATCGGCGCGGTCCTTTGGGAGAGCTGCTCTCGTTGGGAAGCCGGGCCGCGGCGCGCCGCATCGGCCACGGATCCGAAGCGTTCACGGTGCACAGCAAGGGGTTGGAAGCGCCCATGCACGACCCGCGCGGCGGTGGCCACGGCCTGGCCCTGGCCTATGCCGTCAGCCCCCGCGGGGCGTGCCACGTGGCCACCAGCATGCTGCCCGTGGAAGCCGGGGCCTGCTACTATCCGGAAATCGGGTTTACCCATGAGCTGGAGCCGCTCACCGATGTCCACAAGGCCGAGGCGGCGGTGGTGGCCGCCGAACTGGGGGCCATCGAAAACAGCGCCTGCTTCTGCCAGTTCGCCGACCGGGACATGACCATCGGCCAGTGGGTGGACCTGTTTAACACCGTGGCCGGCTACGACTGGGACGCCGCAGCCATGATGGCCGCCGGCCGGCGAGTGTTTTACCTCAAACGCCTGCTCAACGAAGGTTTCGGCTTGACCGCGGCCGACGACGATCTTTCCGCCCGCCTGCGCGAGCCGGCCCGCGACGGCGAGCCCGAGGGCGTCGAAATCGCCCTGGACGCAATGCGGGACGAATTTTACCGGCTCATGGGGCTTGATTCCCGCCGAGGAATTCCCACCCGCGAAGCCCTTTTCGCCTGCGGCATGGACGACGAGGCCGAACAGGCGTGGTCGGCGCCCGCAACGCCTGTTCGGGGATGACGATGGCAGATGTGGCCGAAAACGGTTCGAGTCCAAATCCGCCCGACGGGATGATCTTCAACATCCAGCGGGCCTCCACCGAGGACGGCCCCGGGATCCGCACCACGGTCTTTTTCAAGGGCTGCTCCCTGCGTTGCGCCTGGTGCCACAACCCCGAGGGCATCGAGGCCCGGCCGCAAGTCCAGTGGGTCGAAACCCGGTGCATCGGCTGCCACGCCTGCATCGCCGCCTGCCCGCGGCGAGCGTTGTCCGTCGGGCCAACATGCATCGCCATCGACCGGAATCTTTGCGACGGCTGCGGCGACTGCACCGTGGCCTGTCCCACCGGGGCCATGGCGCTGTCGGGCCAGCGCTGGACCGCAACCGCCCTGGCGGCGGAAGCGGCCCGGGATGAGGTCTATTTCAAACTCTCCGGCGGCGGGATCACCGCCTCGGGCGGCGAGCCGGCCCTGCAGGCAGCCTTCGTGGCTGAACTCTTCCGCCGTTGTCGGGCCCGGGGGATCGCCACGGCCCTGGACACCTGCGGCCAGGTTGCGCCGGAAAACTATGCCCGGATCCTGCCCCATACCGACCTGGTGCTCTTCGACATCAAGATCATGGATCCGGAGCGCCACCGTCGCCATACCGGCCATGACAACCGCTTGATTCTGGAAAACCTCGAACGCATCGCCGCGGCCAAGCGGGACGGCTGGCCGGGCAAGATCTGGGTCCGCACCCCGATAATCCCGGGCGCCACCGACGATGAAGAAAACATCATCGCCATCGGCCGTTTTCTGGCGGCCCGTTTGGGTCCCGACCTGGAACGCTGGCAGCTTTGCGCCTTCAACCGCCTCTGCCGCGACAAGTACCGCCGTTTGGGGCTCAAGTGGGCTTACGAGGATGCCGCGCTCATCCCCGCCGACCGCATGGCGCGGCTCTGCGAGGCCGCCTACCGCTGGGGGCCGGCGCCGGCGATCGTTTCCGGCAGCGGA
Source organism: uncultured Desulfobacteraceae bacterium (assembly GCA_937982505.1). Lineage (GTDB taxonomy): Bacteria > Desulfobacterota > Desulfobacteria > Desulfobacterales > UBA2174 > UBA2174. The sequence continues at coordinate 27,766 of CALJLV010000118.1, forward strand.
GTGCCGGGCCGCAGCGGCCGGGCCGGTTGACAATTTCATCCAAACCAATTATTGAAAATCAATAATTGACTCTGATGATGGAATTCGGCCATGACCAACCCGTTCACCATGCGCGTGATCCCACCCGATGGGCCCTTTTGCAACCGCGTCCAGGAGTTGAAGGACCTGCGGCAGCATGGGGTCAACCGCGCCAACGTGGTGGTCTTTTCTCCCCGCCGCTACGGCAAGACCTCGCTGGCCAAAAGGGTGCAATCCGGTCTTGAAGGGGAGGGTTTCCTGGCCTGTTACACCGACCTTTTCATGGTGACCGGCGTGGAGGAGGTGGCCCGGCGCATCGCCAGGACCGTCTATGCCGTTTTACACCGGCGCGAGTCCCTGCTGGAAAAAGGCGCCCGCTTCCTTAAAACCTTCGCCACCTTCCGCCCGGTGTTCAAGCCTTCCGTACAGGACGGGTTTACCCTGAGCGTGGAACCGGTTTCCCCAGCCCTGCCGGGGATCGAGGCGCTGGACAAGGTGCTGGAAGAACTAGGGCTGTTCATCGAACGGGAAACGCCCAAGCTGCACTTCGTGCTGGATGAATTCCAGGAGATCACCGAACTCAAGGACCCGTCCATCGAGGGGATCTTTCGCAAGCACATCCAGCACCAACCGGCGTCCTACTGTTTCGTCGGCAGCCGGCGCCGGGTCCTGCTGGACATGTTCAACCAGCGCAGCCGGCCGTTCTACCAGAGCGCCATCATGTATCCGCTGAAGGCACTGCCCCTTGCGGAATTGAGCGCCTTTCTCCAGGAAAGGTTCGCGGCGGAAGGCAAAACATGCCCGCCGGCCGTGGCGCAAGTCATTTCGCAGCGCACGGGCCGGCACCCCTACTATGCCCAGGCATTGGCATACAACACCTTTGATCTTGCCGCCCGGCAAATCCGGCCGGAAGATGTGGACGCCGGTTTCGAAAGGCTGCTGGCCGCCGAACGCTATGCCTTCGAAGCCATGGTTCAGGGACTTACCGGGCCGCAGATCTCCCTCCTGCGCGCCCTGGCGGCTTCGCCGACGGCCAAGATCCTTTCCAGCGACTACATCGCCAGCCACAAGCTCACCATCGGAGGCGTCCAGTATGCCCAAAAGAAACTGCTGGAACTCGACCTGATCGAAAAGAAAGACGACATCTGGCAGGTGGTGGACCCGGTTTTTGCCGTCTGGCTCTCCCGGTATGGAACCGGCGGTTTCCCTTGACGCCCGTTTTGTAGTAAGAGGCGGGTCTGGCGCCACAGCGGTTCTGAAGGAACAAGGATGGAACGCGACCGGATCACAACCGAGCTGCTGCGGATTTTCCGCACCCTCTTCGAGATCGAGACCCCCGGTCTGGACGAGGATCTGCGCGAGGTCTACGAGTTCGACAGCATCGACGCCATCGAGCTGCTGCGCGAGATCGAGGTGATGCTCGACACCGTCCTGACCCGGGCCGAGAAAGAGGCCGCCATGGAGATCCGCACCCTGGGGCAGATCGTCGACTACATCCAGCACCTGGCGGCCCGGCGGGCCGGCCCGGGGCGGGCGCGGCCATGACCCGACGCGTCGTCATCACCGGCTGGGGGGCCGTCACCCCCATCGGCCTCGACGCCGCCGGCCTGCGCCGTCATCTGACCGAGGGAATTTCGGGGGTGCGGCGGATGCGGGACGACGACCTGCTGGCCGAGCACATCCACTGCAAGGTTTTCGGAACGGTGAGCCAGGCACCGGACTACGGCTTCAGGCGCCGCGATACCAAGACCATGGGGCCGGTGGCCTTCTACGCCTGCCAGACGGCCAAAGAGGCCCTGGCGGCCAGCGGGCTGGACGGGGCGTTCATCCGTTCGGGCCGCCTGGGGGTCGCCTTCGGATCGACCCACGGCAGCCCCACCGTGCAGCGCCACATCTACCGGACCTTTTTCAGCGACGATCGCCAAAAGCTGGCCTCGGTGGGGGCGGTGGACTATCTCAAGTCCATGGTGCACACCACGGCGGTGAACATCACCAAGATGTTCGGCATCACCGGACGGGTCATCGCGTCTTCCACTGCCTGCACCACCGGCAGCCAGGCCATCGGTTTCGGCTACGAGGCGGTCAAGTACGGGCTCCAGGACGCCATGCTCTGCGGCGGGGCCGACGAGTACGACACCACCACGGTGGCGGTTTTCGACAACCTGCTGGCCTGCTCCACGGCCTTCAACGACACCCCCCATCTGACCCCGCGGCCCTTCGACCAGCGCCGCGACGGCCTGGTGGTGGGCGAGGGGGCCGGGGCCCTGATCCTGGAGGAACTCGATCACGCCCGCCGCCGCGGGGCTCCCATCCTGGGTGAAGTGGCCGGGTTTGCCTGCACCAACAACGGAGGCGACCTGATTCTGCCCAGCCCCGAAGGGATCGTGCAGTGCCTGCGGGCGGCACTGGAAAACGCCCGCCTGGCGCCTCAAGACGTGGATCTGGTGAGCGCCCATGCCACCGGCACCAAGATGGGGGACGTGATCGAAGCCCAGGCCATCGGGCGGGTTTACGGCGACGGTCCGGCGGTGACCGGGCTCAAGAGCTACATGGGCCACACCATGGGTTCGTGCGGGGCCATCGAAACCATCCTGGTGCTGCTGATGATGGCCGATGGGTTCATCGCCCCGACCCTGCACCTGGCGCAAATCGATCCGCGCTGCGCCACAATCCGGCATGTTACCGGGCTGCGCGAGGCGCCGGTGCGGGTGGCGGCCGTGCAGAATTTCGCCTTCGGGGGGGTCAACACCTGCCTGTTTCTGCGGCGCTGGGAAGGCTGAATCCGGCGCCCGCGATCCGGAGCGCGGCGTGGTCAACAGCCAAAAAGCGGAGCTATCCGGCGGCCGGGGGTGGCGGCGGGCCTGTGATCTGGGCGGGACCCTGATCCTCTGGGGCTATTTCACCATCGGCTTCGTTCTCTTTTTCGCCCCGGCCTACCTGGCCGCGCGGGTCTTCGCCAGGGATACGGCACGGGCCTTTCAAAGGCTCAACCGCCGTTTTTATCGCGGCTTTTTCCGGCTGCTGGGGCGCCTGGCGCCCGCCCAGGTCTGGCGGGTCGACCCGTGCATCGGAAAAATTCGCGGCGCCGTGGTGGTCTGCAATCACGTCTCCTATCTGGATGCCATCCTGCTCGTCGCCATGCTGCCGCGCCATACCACCGTGGCCAAGGCGCGTCTATTCCGGATTCCGATCTTCGGGCGCATGCTCGAGCTGTCGGGCTATATTCCGGCCAGCAGCGCACACGGACAGGGCGCCCGGGTCCTGGCACGCCTGGAGGCCCTGCCGGCCGAACTGGCGGAGGGCAACAATCTGTTTGTGTTTCCCGAAGGCACCCGGGGGCGCGAGAACGCCGTGGGCCCCTTGCACAGGGGGATCTTCAAGCTGGCGCGCTCGCTGCGGGTCCCGCTCTACGTGCTGCAGGTGGCGGGGACCGACCGGCTTTTTGCCCCCGGACGGTTCGCCTTTCATCTGACCCGGCCCAACACCGTCACCCTGCGGCAACTGGCGGTCTTTACCCCGGAAATGGTCCTGGGTGCCGGATCGGCCCGGGCACTGGCGGACCGGGTGCGCGACCTGCTGGAACGGCCCGCCGACATCGATGGTGCCCGGGCGAGCGTTGCGGAGGAAGGATGAAGATCCTGCTCATGAGCATGCCCGACGTGGCCCCGGTGATCATGCACCCGAGCGCGATCCATATGCCCAACCTGGGCGTCGCCAGTCTGGGCGCCAACCTCGATGCGGGCCACGAGGTCCGGATCGCCGATCTGATCCGCCGCCGCCGGCGTCCCGGCGCCTTCGTTCGGCGCACCCTGGAGCGTTTTCAACCCGACATGGTGGGTCTGTCGGCCATGGCCTGGCAGTACGGCACCTGCACCCGCGTCATCCGCCTGATCCGCCGCGTCCACCCCCGGGCCCGGATCGTCATCGGCGGCTACCATGCCACCCTGATGTACAACGAGATCGCCGCCAGCCCGGAGGCCCGGCAGATCGATTTCATCGTCCGCGGCGAAGGCGAAGCGACCCTGCGGCGGCTGATTCGGGCGCTGGAGGGCCAAGATCGCCTGGACCGGATCCCGGGCCTCTCCTGGAAGGACGGCGACGATTTTTGCCACAACCCGCCGGGCGACCTGCTCGACCTGGCCGCCCTGCGCCTGCCCATCCGCGACGGGCGGCGCCTCACCGGCGGCTACCACGTGATGAACCGCCGGGTGGAGGTGCTGGAAACCAGCCGGGGCTGCACCCGGGCCTGCCATTTCTGCAGCATGCATCACATGTACGGGCGCACCTTCCGCACCTTTCCCATCGAGCGGGTGCTGGCGGACATCGACGACATCTACCACCGGCGGCGCGTGCGCTGGATTTTCGTGACCGACGACAACATGGTCCTCGACCCGGCGCGGGTCGAGGCGCTCTGCGAGGCCATCGCGCGGCGCGGCTACCGCGGCCTGAACCTGGTGACCCAGGCCGACTGCGCCACCATGAGCCGCCAGCCGCGGATGGTGGCCGCCATGGCCCGGGCCGGGTTCCGAACCGTTTTTCTGGGGATCGAGAACGCCTCCCAACAGAACCTGAGGGCCGCCGGCAAGGGCGACATCCTCGAGGCCTCGCGCCGGGCCGTGAAGGCCTGCCACGCCCACGGGATCATGGTGGTGGGCGGGATGATCTTCGGCTTTCCGGGCGACGACGAACAGGACATCATCGACAACTACCGCTTTCTCAAATCCACCGCCGCCGACACGGCCTACTGCCAGATCCTCACCCCCTACCCCCGGACCGAGATGCGTCGCCAGCTCGCCGCCGAGGGCCTGGTGGTCAACCGGGACGACTATTCGCGCTACAACGGCATGTGGGCCAACGTGCGCACCCGGCATCTGAGCGCCGAACGGCTCCAGTACCTCTTCTGGTACCACCGCCAGCAGGTCCTGGGCTGGTGGGAGCCTTCCGTCCGGGTGCGCCGCGGAGGGCGGCTGTGGACCGGGATCTGGCGCCTGGTCCTGCGGCCGGTGCTCCGGCAGGTGATCGGCCACCGGACCCGGCGCCTGGGCTGGGAGGGGCGCTACCGGGAGGCGATGGACCATCTGGCGCGGATCAATCGCTTTGCCGATCTGGAGAAACGCTGAAAAGAGTCGCGCCACAGCGGTTCTTCTCCAGAACGCACCCCAAAAGCGCGGGCGCGACAGGGCGTCTTGACACCCTCCGGCGATTATCGCATGCTGAAGGCACGGGGGCTTTTCGCCCCTGTTCCGGTCGTACCCCTCCTTCCAACCGCCGCCGGCGGTCCATTGCCGGCCAAAATAGATTTGGCGAGGGTGCCTCACCATGGCTTTTTTGCGACGGATCACACTGCCCGGCTGGAAGGTCCTGGCGCTACTGGTGATCTTGGGCGGCGGGGCCGGCCTCTTCCTGGCCTTCGGCCCCCCCCAGCTCATGGCCAAGACGGAAACGGCCCAGTTCTGCGCCTCCTGTCATGTGATGGAATCCCAGTACGAGGCCTGGTTCAATGTCGGCGCGCACCGTACCATCCGCTGCGTCGACTGCCATCTGCCCCACGAAAACCTGCCGGCCTATTATGTCTGGAAATCCATCGACGGCATGAAGGACGTGGTGGTCTTCTATTCGGGGCAGGTGCCGGAAACCATCACCCTGTCCGACCGCGGCCGGGGGTTTGTGCAACGCAACTGCATCCGCTGCCATACCGAACGGGTGGCCATGATCGACCAGGAACGGGAATGCTGGGACTGCCACCGCTTCCTGCAGCACAGCCTGGCCGGAGTGCGCCTGACCAACTAGCCAGGCCCCCAGGGGACGACCGAAACGAGGGGCAGGAAAAGGAGGAGAAGATGCCGCGCCGTTGGAAACCGATTCTGGTGCTCTGCCTGGGCCTCAGTCTGGCGCTGTGGGCCGCCGGCTGCGAGCCGACCAAACCCCAGCCCCGGCAGGTGGTCACGATCCCGGACGGAGAGATCGATCCGGCCATCTGGGGCCGGGCCTACCCCGAGGAGTTCGAACTGTGGAAAAAGACCGAAGAGCCGGTCTCGGCCCGCCGCAGCAAGTACAAGACCGGCATGGACAGCGGCGCGGTGACCATGGACAAGCTGTCCCATTACCCCTACATGGCCCTGCTGTTCAACGGCTGGGGCTTCGGCGTCGAGTACAACGAACCCCGGGGCCACGCCTACATGATCCGCGACCAGCTCGAGATCGACTCGTCGCGGCTCAAGTCCGGCGGGGTCTGCCTGAGCTGCAAGACCCCCTACGCGCCGGGGCTGGAGCAGGAGATGGGGGTGGACTACTACCGCCTGCCCTTCAAGGAGGTCCTGGCCCGGATTCCCGAAGCCAACCGCGAGCTGGGGGTGGCCTGCATCGACTGCCATGACAACCGGGACATGAGCCTCAGGTTCTCCCGCAGCTTCACCCTGCTCAAGGCCTTCGACGCCATGGGGGTCGATCCGTCCAAGCTGACTCGCCAGGAGATGCGTTCGGCCATCTGCGCCCAGTGCCATGTCACCTACAACATCCCCAAGGACAGCCAAGGCCAGTCCGTCGGCCTCTACTTTCCCTGGCAAAAGTCCACCTACGGGGCCATCAGCATCGAGAACATCATCGCCCAGATCCGCAGCGACGAGCGGGTCAAGGAATGGACCCAGTCCGTGACCGGCTTCAAGATGGCCTTCATCCGCCATCCGGAGTACGAGTTCTGGACCAACAACAGCACCCATTTCAAGGCTGGCGCCTCCTGCGCCGACTGTCACATGCCCTACACGGTGGCCGGGGTCCACAAGGTTTCCGACCACCGCGTGATGAGCCCGGTCCAGGCCGACATGAAGGCCTGCAAGCAGTGCCACGCCCAGAGCCCCCAGTGGCTCCAGGACCGGGTCTTCTCCATCCAGGACCGGACCGTCTCGATCATGATCCGGGCCGGCTACCAGTGCGCCACCGTGGCCAAGCTCTTCGAGATGGCCCACCGGGCCCAGGTCGAGGGCCGGACCCTCGACGCGACCCTGTACGCCAAGGCCAAGGAATTCTACGAGGAAGCCTTCTACCGCTCGCTCTTCATGGGCGCGGAGAACTCGGTGGGATTCCACAATCCGGCCGAGGGACTGCGCATCCTGGGCGATTCGGTGGCCTTCGGCACCCGGGCCGAGGCCTACCTGCGCCAGGCCCTGACCCTGGCCGGGGTGGCGGTGCCCCTCCAGGTGGACCTGGAGATCATGAAGTACGTGGACCAGCGCGGGGAGAAGAATCTGCGCTTCAACCCGGACATCGAGTTCAAGGATCCCTACGGCCTTCAGGAACGATTTTTCTAGTCCGCCAAGATCACGTTTTGTCAAGCGGCCTGCCGACCAGACGGCCGGCCGCCGCGCCCCGCGGCCCCTTTGTTCCAAGGGGCCGCTTTTTGGGGTGGCGCCGCCGCGGCGCCGTCTTGCGCTGCCCCCCTGTCATCCTGCCAACCTCTTGCCTTGGCGCCGCGGTTGTGCTGGAATGATGCTTCCGGAGGGTAATCGGTCTGGCCGGCGGTTTTTCGGGTCATCTCTCATCCGCTCTGCATCAATTCGACGAGGGGTCGGTGCTTCACTTTCACTGGCGCGGGGGTGGAACGTTTCGGCCGGTGTTACGGCGACACAACGGTGTACAGCGGGGGGCTCAGCATGGCTGGAAAAGACCGTTCCCTGTTTTCTCCCGTCCAGATTCCCGATGAACTCAGGCACGCCTTCGGTAACGAGCGGTCTTTCCTCAATTTCAACCGGTTAAAGAGTTTCTGCGGCATCCTCCTGGCGATTTTCGGCATTCTCCTCATCATGGACCTGCTTTTCAGATGGCGGCACGGCCTCTGGGCGGTGCCCGCCTACCGCCTGCTTTTCCACATCCACGGCGCCATGGTGCTTTGGCTGATTCCGCTGACGATCGGTTTCTACGCGAAATCCCCGACCTCGGCCGGCACCGTGGCCTGGCGCCACCGGGCGATGGTCGCGATGCTCTTGTCCGCCGTGATCCTGTCCCAGTTGTTGACCGCGCTCATCCAGCTGCATACCACGGGACAGATCACGTCCTACGTGATCGTGACCTTCGCCATGGCGGCGATCATCCTGTTCGATCCGTACACCGGTTTTTTCGTCTATTTCGCCAGTCTGGCGGCCCTTGTGGGCGGAAGCGCCTATGTCACCGGGAATCCGGAGCAGTGGCTCCGGATAATGGTCAACGCTTCGATCCTGACCGTATTGGCCTGGACCCTCTCCCGGATTGTTCATGCCGGATTCCTCCGGGATTTCATCAACCGGACCCTGATCGAGAGAAAGAATCAGGAAATCAGACAGATGGCCGAAAAGCTGCGCCTCTCCGAAACCGAGTACCGCCAGCTTTTCGAAAACTCGCCCCTGGGCGTCTTTCGCCTCGACGCGGCGGGCCAGGTGCTGGCGGCCAACCCGGCGCTGCTGGAGACGGTGGGCGCCGAGACCCTCGACCGCTTGAACCGGGAGGGATTCGCCAACCTCTACGGCGATCCCCAAGACGGGCTCCGACTGCGGGAAATGGCGCTCAAGGGGGGGGTATCGGGATTCGAGACGGCCTTGCGGCGGATCGATGGCGATCCGTTTCCGGCGTCCATCAGCGCCGGCATGGTGGCCGGCGCCCAGGGGCAGCCGGCGTTCCTCGTGGGGACCGTGGAGGACATCACCGCGCGCAAGCGTTCGGAGAAGGCGCTGCGGGAGAGCCAGGAACGGCTTCGGCTGATCCTGGACCACATCCCCCATATCGTCTCGATCTGGGACCTGAACCTGCACTGCACCGATGCCAGCCCTTCCTGCCAGCGTCTGCTGGGATACACGCCCGAGCAAATGCGGGGTCTGTCCCTCGAACGCCTGATCACGCCGGAGGGTCTGGAGATTGCGCTCCAGGCCTATCAGGAGGACCTGGCGCGGGAGCGGTCCCCCGCTTTTGCCGGCCATCCGGTCCGCGTCCTGGAGCTCGATGTGCGCCATCAGAACGGATCCATGATCCCCTTCGAGCACACGATCGCCTTCCTGCGCGATTCGCGGGGCACTCCGGTTGAGATCATCATCGTCGGCGCGGACATCCGTGAACGCCGCCAGGCCGAGGCAGCCCTGCGCGAATCGGAGCGACGGCTGGCGGACATCATCGATTTTCTGCCCATCGCCACCATGGTGATCGACCGCCAGGGACGGGTCACCGCCTGGAACCGGGCCATGGAAGCCGTCACCGGGGTTCGACGGGAGGCGCTCCTGGGCAGGGGCGATCATGAGTACGCCGTCCCCTTCTATGGAGAAAGAAGGCCGATCCTGGTCGATCTGGTCTTGGCCCCGGAGGCGCTGCTGGCGGACCAGTACAGCCACGTTCACCAGGAAGGCGGCGTGCTGTCGGCCGAGGCGCCCATTCCCAAGCTGGGCATCGTGCTGGTGGGGTATGCCAGCGCCCTGTGCGATGCCAAGGGCAACGTCGTCGGCGCCATCGAGTCGATTCTGGATGTCACCGAGACCCGGCGGGTAGAAACGGAGCTCAAGGAAGCGGAGGAAAAGTACCGGACGATCCTGGAAACCATGGACAGTGGCTATTACGAAGTCGACCTGCAGGGCCACATGCAGTTTTGCAACCCGGCCCTGTGCCGGTTTCTGGGATACACCGATCCCGCCGAACTGCTGGGCGTCAACTTCGGCGACTTCAAGGCCTATATGGATGACGAAGAGGCCCGCCGCCTTCTGGAACTTTTTACCCGGGTCTACGCCAGCGGCCAGCCCTCCGGGGACTATTACTGGCACCTGCCGCGAAAAGACGGCACTGATGCCTATGCGGTGGGCACCGCGGCGCCCATTCGCGATCGGCAAGGCGCCGTTGTCGGATTTCGCGGCACGGTGCGGGACATCACGGCCCTGCAGGCGGCCAAGGCGGCCGCCGATGCGGCCAACCGCGCCAAGAGCGCCTTTCTGGCCAACATGTCCCATGAGATCCGCACCCCCATGAACGCCATCCTCGGCTTCGCCCAGCTCATGGAGCGCGATCCGCAGCTCTCGGCCTCGGCCCGCGAACATCTGGAGATCATCAACCGCAGCGGCGAGCATCTGCTGGCGCTGATCAACGACATCCTGGAGATGTCCAAGATCGAAGCCGGCCGGGAGGTCTTCATGCCCAACAGCTTCGATCTGGACGCCCTGCTCCAGGACATCGAACGGATGTTTCGCCTGCGGGCCGAGGCCAAGGGGCTGCGGTTTCTGATGGAGCGCAGCGCAGCCGTTCCCCGCTGGGTGGTGACCGACGAGGGCAAACTGCGCCAGGTGCTGATCAATCTGCTGGGCAACGCCGTGAAATTCACCGGGGAGGGCGGCATCGCCCTGCGCATCGGCGCTGGAAACGGAAAGCCGGAACAGTTGGCCCTGCGCTTCGAGGTGGAGGACACGGGACCCGGCATGTCCGAAGAAGAAACCGCCCGTCTGTTCCAGGCCTTCGAGCAGACCCGGGCCGGGGAAAAGATCGGCGGAACCGGACTGGGGCTGGCCCTGAGCCGGGGATTCGTCCAGGTCATGGGCGGAGCATCGATATCGGTGCACAGCACCCTGGGCCGGGGAACCCTCTTTCGTTTCGAGATTCCGGTGCGGGAGGGCCGCCAGGAAGAGGCCAGGCCCGCGGCGCCCAAAAAGCGGGTCCGGCACCTCGAACCGGGCCAGCCGGAGATTCGGGTCCTCATCGCCGACGACCGGGAGACCAACCGGCGGCTTTTGGCCCAGATGCTCGCCGGGGTCGGGTTCGCCATCCGGGAGGCGGTCAACGGCGAGGAAGCCGTGGCCGTCGCCCGGGAGTGGGCCCCACAGGTCGTCCTGATGGACATGACCATGCCCGTCATGGACGGCTACGAGGCCACGCGCCGCATCAAGTCGGCGCCGGATCTGAAAAACACGAGGGTGCTGGCCCTGACGGCCAGCGCTTTCGAAGAGGACCGGCAGCAGATCCTGGCGGCCGGAGTCGACGGGTACCTGTCAAAACCGTTCAGGCAAGAGGACCTCTTTGAGAACCTCGGCCGGCTGACGGGTGCCGCCTATCGCTGCCAGGAGGACGGCGCCAGGGAACAACCACCCGGCCGAGGGGAGGGGTTAGGGGGGCTGGGCCGCATCGTGGCCGATCTGCCCGTCAATCTGGTGCACCGGGTCCGCAATGCCGTCGAGCGTGCCGATATGGAGCTGCTGGAGGACCTGATCGGCCAGCTGGCCGCGGATCATCCGGTGTTGGCCCGGCGGACCAGAGAGATGGCCGCACGCTATGAATACGACGCGCTGAGCGAACTTTTTTCCCCCGGGGGCTCCCCATGACAGACGCCAGTCCAACAAATGCCGTGCCCGCAGACATCCTGGTGGTGGACGACGTGGCCGCCAACCTGACCCTGCTGACCGGTCTGCTCAAGGAGAAGGGGCACCGCGTGCGCCCCGTGCCCAGCGGGAAGCTGGCCCTCAAGGCCGTCGAACGCCAGCCGCCGGACCTGATTCTGCTGGATATCACCATGCCGGAAATGGACGGTTACGACGTCTGCCGGACCTTGAAACAGGACGTCCGATTCCGCGATATCCCGGTCATCTTCATCAGCGCCTTGACGGAAACCTTCGACAAGGTCAAGGCCTTCGGCCTCGGCGGGGTCGATTACGTGACTAAGCCGTTTCAGTTCGAGGAGGTCGAGGCCCGGGTGGCAACCCACCTCACGCTGCGCCGCTACCAGATCCATCTGGAACAACTGGTGGCCGAGAAGATCACAGAGATCTCCGCCTCGCAGATGGCGACGATCTTCGCCCTGTCCAAGCTGGCCGAATCACGGGACCAGGAGACCGGCAAGCACCTGGAACGGGTTCAGATCTACTGCCGCATGCTGGCGGAGCGGCTCGGCCGGGAGGCCCCCTACAACCGCCGGATCGCAGCCGCGTTCGTCGAGAACATCTTCAGCGCCAGTCCGCTTCACGATATCGGCAAAGTGGCCATCCCCGACAGGGTCCTGCTCAAATCCGGGCAACTGCTGCCCGAGGAGTTCGAGGCCATGAAACGGCATACGGTGCTGGGGGCCAGCACCATGGAAGCGGTGCGCGACGTCTACCCCCGGAACGCTTTCATCGGGATGGGGATTGCCATCGCCCGCAGCCATCACGAACGCTGGGACGGCAGCGGTTATCCCGACGGGCTCGAGGGCGAAAAGATCCCTCTGGCCGCGCGCATCATGGCCGTGGCCGACGTCTACGACGCCCTGCGTTCCAAACGCTGCTACAAGGAGGCCTTTTCACACCAGGACTGCTGGCGAATCATTCAAAGGGGCAGCGGCACCCAGTTCGATCCCGCCGTGGTCACCGCCTTTCTGTCGCTGGCGGAAAGGTTCGAACGGATCGGCGCCGCGATGACGGATGCGGTTTGAATGGCTTGACCTGCGGGCCCGTCCGGTCTAACAAGTCCGCGATGAACGCAACAGCGCCGAAATCAGGGGCTCGGCCCGCCGCGCCGCCGCTTCGCACCTCGTGGCTGATCTGGGCCATGGGCACGCCCCTGTATCTCATCGGTTTTTTCCATCGGGTGGCGCCGGCCGTGATGACGGCCGAACTCATGCGGCAGTTTGGCATCGGCGCCGCGGCCCTGGGCAACCTTTCGGCCTTCTACTTCTACAGCTACGTGCTGATGCAGATCCCCACGGGAATCCTGGCCGACCGCTGGGGGCCGCGCCGCCTGTTGAGCGCCGGGGCCCTGGTGGCCGGGGCCGGCGGACTGCTCTTCGCCCTGGCGCCGAGCCTGGCCTGGGCCTACCTGGGCCGCTTTCTCATCGGGGGCTCGGTGGCCGTGGCCTGGATCGGCCTGATCAAAATCGCCGCCAACTGGTTCGTGCCCCGTCTTTTCGCCACCGTCACCGGGGTGGGACTGATCTGCGGCATTCTGGGCGCGGTGGGGGCCGGTCCGCCCCTGCGACTGGTCATGGACCACGCCAGCTGGCGTTCGACCATGGCCGCCGTGGCCGTCGTGACCCTGGCCGTGGGGGGCGTTATCTGGTGGGTGGTGCGCGATGCGCCGGCGCAGAAAGGCTACGCCAATTTCGACGACGGGGCCGGAGCCGGACCGGGCCGCTCCATCCGACAGGATCTGGGCCGGGTGCTGCGGTTTCGCAACACCTGGCTGCTCTTTCTGATCCCGGGCGGTTTCGTGGGCGCGATGCTCACCTTCGGCGGGTTGTGGGGGGTTCCGTTTCTCACCACCCACTACGGTTTGCCCACGGCCCAGGCCTCGCTCATGACCTCGATCCTGCTGGTCTGCTATGCCCTTTCGAGCCCGGTCTTCGGATGGTTCTCGGATCACCTGGGGCGGCGCAAACCCCTGTACATCGGCGGCGGCCTGGCAGCCCTGAGCGGCTGGACGGTCCTGATCTTCATCCCCCACCTGCCCCGGCCGGTCCTGGTGTCCGTCCTCATGGTCACCGGGCTGGCCACCGGAGCCATGATCGTCAGCTTCGCCTTTGCCCGGGAGTCGGTGCCGGCCGGGCTGGCCGGCACGGTGGCCGGAATCGTCAACATGGGGGTCATGCTGGGGCCCATGGTCCTGCAGCCGGCCATGGGATGGATTCTGGACCGCTGCTGGACCGGCGATCTCATCGACGGCGTGCGCCGTTACGACCTGACCGCCTACCAGGCCGGGTTTTCCCTGATGATCGGGTGGCTGGCCGTCACGGTGCTGCTGCTGGTGTTTACCCGCGAAACCTACTGCCGGCCGCTTTCAGCCGGTCGCCAATCATGATAAGGGAACCCCACCCGGATTGACCGGCGCCGGCCGGGATCCCGGAGTTCATCAACACCGAGGCTAAAGGCGTTTCCATGATCCTTCCCATGTCCATTTACGTCCTGGCGGTGCTGGCGGCCAACTACACCGCCACCTGGTTCATTCCCTTGCCGGTATTCGGCATGGTCTCGGTGGGGACCCTGATCTTCGGGGTCACCTTCACCCAGCGCGACCGGGTCCACCGCTTCGGGCGGCGGCCGGTTTACGCCATGATCCTGCTGGCGGCCGTGGGGATGGTCCTCGAATCCCTTTTTCTCGGGGTCGAGTGGCGCATCATCACCGCCTCGTTCATCGCCATCGTACTCAGCGAAACCGCCGACACCGAGATCTACCAGCGGCTCGTGCACCGCAGCTGGCTGCAGCGGGTCGCCGGCTCCAACCTGGTGAGCATCCCCCTGGACAGCCTGCTCTTCAACCTCATCGCCTTTGCCGGGGTTTTCGCCCCGGGGATGCTGGCGGCGGTCATCTTTGGGGAGATCGTCGCCAAATTCGCCACCGGGGCCGTCGCCGCCCTGCTGCGCGAGCCGGCGGGTGCCAGGGAAGTGCCCGCCGTTTCCTGATCTTGCGGCTTGACCTCGACGCCCCGCGCCAAGTATGTCTTAATCCATCGGGGCTGGCGTCAAACGATCCCGGCCGATCCGCGCCTGCGGGTGGATGCCCAGGCGGGCGCCGTCGGCCGGCATGCGGCGGGCGGGGGTGGACGGCCGGCTCAACGGCGATGCTCCTGCGGGAAAACCAGTGCACCATTCGCCAGGGGGGGGGTATGAACATCCGCAACAAAGTTCTGGTGGGTCTGATTCTGCTCTGCGTGGTGGACGTGCTGATCCCCCTGCCGATCATCGGCGCGGTGCTGGTCTACGTCGTGGCCCAGCGGCCGCCCTGGTTCGTGGATCTGGCCAACCGCATCTACCGCTCGTGAACCGCCGCCACCGACCTTAGTCGGCCGGGTTCGCCCGCCGCCGCAAAACCGATCTTGCCCAACCCGGGATCCCGGGCAACGGCCCTGGCGGACCGCCGACTCCAAAAAAGCCCCTGTCCCGCCGCCACGCCTGGCAGGTCGGCGGCCAATCCCCGATGCAGCCAGAATCCGAACCCGTCAAATCCCGCGCTCCCTTTTCATGGAAACCACCGCCACCCGCTGCACCGTCAGGGTCACCGCCCCCCAGTCCCGCTCCACCCTGCCCCAGAGCAGATAGGGCCGCCCATGGTCCAGCAGGTGGCCGAAGCGGTCGTAGACGGCCGGAAAAAAGGTCGCCTCGAAAGTTCCGGTCTCGTCTTCGAAGGTGAGAAACTCCATCGGTTCGCCGCGCCTGGTGCGCACCACCTTGCCGGTGACGAGCCAGCCGGCCACGCAGACCGCGCGCCCCGCATGGCGGGCCAGATCGGCGGCCGGCACCCGCCCGGTCCTTTCCAGGGCGGCGCCGAAGAGGGTCATGGGGTGCCGGTCGCAGAGAAACCCCAGGACGGTGTATTCCCGGCGCAGCCGGTCCATGGGGTCGTCGGGTGGCAGATCCGGCAGGGTCTCGCCGTCTGGTTCGCCGAACAGGCGGCCCGGCCGGGGGGCGCGGGACTGGCGCTGGCGCCAGCGGGCCAGATTCCAGACCAGGGCGGCGCGGGCCGCACCCGGCGCCAGGTCGTCCAGGGCGCCGGCGGCGATCAGGGCCCGGGCCTCGTCGAAAGAAGGGCGCACCCGATCGAGGAAGTCTTCCGCGCTCCGGTAGGGGCGGCCCTCGCGGCGGGACACGATCCGTTCGGCCGTATCGGCACCGAGTCCGCCCACCGAGAGGAGTCCCACCCGCAGTTCGTCCTCCCGGCCGGACCAGCGCACCCGGCTCTGGTTCACCGCCGGCGGCAGAATCTTGAGCCCCAGGCGTCTGGCCTCGGAGACGTAGGCGAAGGTCGAGTAGAATCCTCCCTGGTTGCTGATCACCGCCGCCATGAAGGGGGCCGGGTGGTGGGTCTTGAGGTAGGCCGCCTGAAAGGAGACCCGGGCGTAGGAGGCGCTGTGAGGCTTGCAGAAGCTGTAGCCGGCAAAGGCCATCATCTGGCGCCAGACCGCCGCGGTCACCTCCGGGGCCACCCCCCGGGCGGCGGCCCCGGCGGCAAAGCGTTCGCGAAAGTCCGCCAGCACGCGGTCACCGTCCTTCTTGCTCATCACCTTGCGCAGCCGGTCCGCCTCGGCGTCGGAAAACCCGGCCAGGGCCATGGCGGCCAGGGATACGTCCTCCTGGTAGACCAGAATCCCGAAGGTGTCGTCCAGGACCCCGTCCAGGGCGGGATGGACCGGCTGCCACGGTTGCCCGTGCAGCCGCTTCAAATACTCTCGGATGGCTTCGTTGGCCGCCGGCCGGATGATCGACGAGTGGATCACCAGATGCTCGAAGTCGCCTACGGCCGCCTTTTGCTGGAGCAGGCGCATGGCCGGACTCTCGATGTAGAAGCAGCCCATGGTGCGGCCCTGGGCGACGGCTTCGCGGGTGTCGAAGTCGTCCTCCGGTTCCCAGCCGGACTCGTCGAATTGGATCCCGGCGGCGCGCACCTGGGCCACGGCATCTCGGATCACCGCCAGGCTGCGGTTGCCCAGCAGGTCGATCTTCACCAATCCCGCCGCTTCGGCCCCGTCCTTGTCCCACTGGATGATGGGCACCCCCTTGGAGGCCACTTGGACCGGCACGTAGCCATCGATTGGTTCCGGGGTGATCACCACCCCTCCCGGGTGGACCGACAGGTGCCGGGGCGTGCCCATGAGGCGCCGGGCCAGATCCAGGATGGCGGGCCAGGGAGCGGGCAGATCCAGGCGCCGGCTCTCGGGGCGGCGCCCCAGGGCGTCCACCAGGTCCCCGCCGGCCAGTTCGTCGGCGTCAAAGGCCCAGGGCAGGCGCCGGGTCACCCGGCCGATCTCGGCCTCGGTGAGGCCGAAGGCCCGGGCGGTTTCGCGTACCGCCATGCGCGGTTGAAAGGCGATGTGGCTGCTGACCAGGGCCGCTTGGGCCCCCCACTGCGCCAGCACGGCGGCGATGACGCGGTCGCGCTCGTCCCAGGCGAAATCGACGTCGATGTCCGGCGGGTCCGTACGGCCAGGGTTGAGAAAGCGGCCGAAGTAGAGGTTGTGCTTGAGCGGACAGACGTTGGTGATGAACAGGCAGTAGGCCACCAGCGAGGCGGCCCCCGAGCCGCGGCCACAGGTGCGCGGACTGAGGGCCACGATGTCGCGCACGGTCAGAAAGTAGCTCGAAAAGCCCATCTGTTCGATGACGCCGAGTTCGTGTTCGATCCGCTCGACCACGGCCTCGGAAAGATCCTCGCCGTAGCGCCGGCGGGCGCCGTTGTAGGCCGCCGCGCGCAGGCCGGCCGCGGCCGAACGGCCGTCCGGGCCGTGCCAGGGGGGCAGCACGAGGCCGGCCGCCGGTCCGCTGAAGACCAGGGTGTCGGCGACGGCCGTTGCCGCCGCCAGGGCCTCGGGCAGGGCCCTAAAGCGGCGCCGGTAGACCTCCGGAGGGGCGAGCCAGGCATCTTCGGCGGCCAGGTCGGCCTCCGGCACCCGCGCCAGGGCCAGGTTGCGGTCGACGGCCCGCAACAGCCGCTGCAGATTCCGATCCCGCGGCGCCAGCATGACACTGTCCGGTACGGCCACCAGGGGGAGGCCCCGTCGCCCGGCCGCCTGGCAGAGGGGATGGCGCCCGGGCAGGGGGCGGCGGGTCATGGCGGCCGTGGTGCGGCCGGCTTCGTGCATGGCGGCCAGCAGGACCGGATCGTCGCAAAGCACCGTCAGGCCCCGGCCCAATTCCGCCAGGGCCGAGGCCAAATGAAAGCCTTGATCCAGATGGCGCCGGGTGAGCAGGCGGCAAAGGTTGGCGTAACCGTCCGTGCTGTGCACCAGGCACACGGCCCGCAAGGGGGGGGCGGCACCGGGCTGGGTCACCTCGGCGCCCACGATGGGCCTCAGCCCCTCGCGCCGGCAGGCGCTGAGAAAGGCCCACAGGCCGCACAGGTTGTCCGTGTCGGTCAGCGCCAGGCGCCGGTGGCCCATGCGGGCCGCGGAACGGCACAGGGCGGCGGGCGAGGCCGTTCCGCGGCCGAAGGAGAAATGGGAACGCACCACCAGGGGGATCATGAGGCGTGTCTCGCTGCCGAGTGCGGCGCGGACCGGAGCCGCACGCCGCGCCCGGCTCGGTCCACCTTCGGTGCCAGGCGCGGCGGTGGGGACCTGGAAAACTCAGGATTCCCGGACCGCCGTTTCCAGCTTGAGGCCGTACTTTTCGATCTTGGCATGCAGGGTGGGGCGCGACAGGCCCAGCATCTTGGCGGCCTTGGAGCGGTTTCCGCCGCAGAGATTGATGGCCTCGCTCACCAGAATGGCGGCCACCGTGTCGATGCAATGGTCGAAACGGTTGGCCGCTTCGTTTTCGGCGGTCAGAATGCGGCGCGCCCAGTGCCGCAGCAGGTCCGGGGTGGCGGCTTCCACGGCGGCTCCGGCCGGCTGCCGGCCGCCAATGGCCTGGACGATGTCCTCCACGTCCAGCGGGGCGCCCCGGCTGAAGATGAGCGCTTTCTGGATCGTGTTGGACAGTTCGCGCACATTGCCCGGCCACGAGACGCGCTCGAGCAGGGCTTCGGCTTCGGCGGTCAGGCCCGGGTTTTCCATCCCGGTCTGGGCCGCGTGGCGGGCCAGGAAGAATTTGGCCAGCAGGCGGATGTCGCCGCCGCGCTGGGCCAGGGGCGGCAGCCAGATGGTCACCACCTTGAGGCGGTAGTAGAGGTCCTCGCGGAAGCGGCCCTGGGTGATGGCCTCCTCGAGATTGCGGTTGGTGGCGGCGATGATGCGCACGTCCACCGGCAGGGTCTGGCGTCCGCCGAGCCGTTCGAGGCTGCGTTCCTGGAGCAGGCGCAGGATCTTTGACTGCAGGCTGAAGGGCATGTCCCCGATCTCGTCGAGAAAGACGGTGCCCCCGTTGGCCTGTTCGAGTTTGCCGATGCGCCGGTGGCTGGCGCCGGTGAAGGCCCCCCGCTCATAGCCGAAGAGTTCGCTTTCCAGCAAAGTTTCGGGGATCGCCACGCAGTTGATCACCAGGAAGGGTTTGTCGGCCCGGTCGCTGTGCTGATAGATGGCGCGGGCCACCAGTTCCTTGCCGGTCCCCGATTCGCCCCGGATCAGGACCGTGGCGCTGGTGGCCGAAACCCGTCCGATGGCCTTGTAGACCTCCTGCATGGCCGGGCTGCGGCCGATGATGGCCTCGCGCGACGCCTGGTCCGGGGAGATGTTCACATCCACCGTGGAGCGCATGAAGCGGCCGGCCTCCAGGGCCTTGGCGATCATGGCGAGCATCTCGGGCACATCGAAGGGCTTGAGCACGTAATCGAAGGCCCCCAGCTTGGTGGCCTCGATGGCCGTTTCGGTGGTGCCGTAGGCCGTCATGACGATGACCGGCAGCTTGGGCTCCAGGGCATGGATGCGGCCGAAGGTCTCCAGCCCGTTGATTCCGGGCAGGCGCACATCCACGATCACCAGGTCCACCGGCGCGTTCTGGACGTCCCGGAGTCCCGTTTCGCCCGATACCGCCGTGCGCACCGTGTAGCCTTCCGCGACCAGGAGCTTCTCGAAGCTTCTGCGCAGCTGGTCGTCGTCATCGATGATCAGGATCTGGCTCACCGTCACTCCTTGATGGGCAGGGTGAGGATGAAGGTCGCGCCCTGGCCCGGCTCGGACTGCACATCGAGCCAGCCCTTGTGCTCCTCGATGATGCGCACCGCGATGCTCAGACCCAGACCGGTCCCCTCGGGTTTGGTGGTAAAGAACGGTTGGAGGACCTTTTCCCGCAGTCCCGGCGTGATGCCCGGCCCGTCGTCCTTGACCCGCAGCACCGCCACCCGGCCCAGGGGCTGGGCGAAGGCGACCTCTTCGTGGATGTCGATGCGGCCGTCGTGGGCCATGGCTTCACAGGCGTTGACGATGAGGTTCACCAGCACCTCCTTGAGCTGTTCGGGGTCGGCGTGGATCTCCGGCAGGGGCTGGGTGCGGTGGACGGTGACGGCCACATCGTAGGCCTTCAAGCGGTGTTCGAGCAGCTGCAGGGCCATGTCCACCACCGTGGAAGGGCTCACCGGCTGCATCTTGAGTTTGGGCGGGCGCGAAAATTCGAGAAAGTTCTGGACGATGGTGTCCACATGGCGGATCTCGTCGCTGATGACCTGAAAGTCCTCTTTCTGGTCCGCGGTCAGGGTCAGGGAGCGGTTGAGGGAAAAAAGGCGCATCTTAATGGAGGTGAAGGGATTGCGGATGCTGTGGGCCATGCCGGCGGCCAGCTTGCCCACCATGGCCATCTTCTCGCTCTGCAGCAGGTGCTCGCGGCTTTTGGCCAGTTCCGTCTGGGTCTGGTCCACATCCTCGATGAGATCCTGGACGCTGCGGTGGAGCACGGCCATCACGTCCTGGGGGTCCTCCGGGCAGGTCTGCTTGCCGGTGGACTGGGCCAGCCGCTGGAGGGGGCGCAGGACCTGCATTCCCAGGATAAAGGCCAGCAGCCCGGCGCAGCCCAGGCAGACCAGGAGGGTGGCGGCGGCGATGAGGCGCAGGCGGAAGCCTTCCTGCTCGGCCTCGGCGGTCATGCGGGAAATCCAGCCCGCATGCTCGGTCTTGTACTCCTCGCACAGGTCCAGGATGGCGAAGAAGTGCTGGCGCACTTCGGTGTGCAGCCGGGTGCCGGCCTCGCGCTGGCCCTGGCTGTAGAGGCCGATGACCCGGTCCTTGGCGGCGATGTAGCGTTGATACTCCGCGTCGATCTGGGCGATGCTGGCCTCCAGGGCGGGCGTGTCGGCCAGGCGGCGGGCCTCTTCCAGACGCACGGTGAAGATCTGGCGATGCTCCCCGAGCTGGCGCAGCCAGTCCGGATTGCCGTCGAGAAAGTAGTAGGTCACGAACCCCTTCTGGCTCACCAGGGCCGTTTCCAGTCCCTGGGCCGCGGACAGGGCCGCCAGGCCTTTTTCGGTGATGCCGGCCAGCAGGTTCTGGATCTGGTAGGTGTACCAGATCATGACGCCGCCCCCCAGCAGATTCAACCCCACCAGGGCCGTCAGGGTCAGGTAAAAACGCTGGCTCAGGCTGGTACGCGGGCGCATGGCGGTTCTCCGGCCGGCGGATGTTGGGCTGATGGGATCCCGGAAAAGCCGCGGCGGGGATCCGGAACGACCCTATACCTTGGGAAAACCAATGCAATTGTCAAGGGGAAAACCGGGTCTTCTCAGGGGGCGTCGCCGGAAAACGGGGCGGGAAGCGGGGACGGTTTGATGACCGTCAGCAGGCGGGCGATCTGGTCTTCCAGTTTGCGCCGGTAAAAGGCCACCGAATTGGGCGCGGCCATGATCATGTCCAACTGGCGGGTATGGATGATCAGGTAGCCCAGCAGGCGCAGGGCGTCGCACATGACGGGCTGATCGTACTGTTCGATGCGGGCCGCCAGGGCGTCTTCGCGAAGCGCCACCTGAAATCCGTACGGTTCGAGCAGCGCGCCCACGAAGGCCACCCGCTGGATGCGCCGGGCCAGGTCTGCGGCCCCCCCCTTGAAGCGGAAGCTGGCATAGTTTTCCGTGCGCCGTTCGCTCACCAGGGCTTCGACGGTGCAGAAATGAAATCCCAGGCGCGACTGGAGGCTGCAATAGTGGCGGGAGATCATGAAATAGTTGCGGTTGGCGAAGCGGGTGCGCACCGTGGGCACCAGGGAGCGGTTGGCCGTGGCCTGGAACATCACGGCCATCATGCCGCGCCCGTCCACCGGCGGAGGCCCCTCCCAGGGGTAGGCGGTGATCCCTTCCCAGAGGGCGCGCATGGGAATCGAAACGATGTTGTCCAGGTGGGCATACGGGCCCTCGGTCTCCTGGGCCAGGCCGTCGTCCAGGTTCAGGACCCACCACTGCATGGGCACTTCGGCGTGGAGTTGCTTGCTGGAACGCTCGGGAAAGGCGTGGTCCTTGCCGAAGCGGAACATCTCGTGGACGGCCTTTTCATGGCAGAAGCGGGTCAGATCGTGGAAGGTGCGGCAGTTTTCAGGGGTAAAATTGGGGCTGTCGGGATCCAGGAGCGTCAGCGGAATCACTTGCTCGGCGGCCTGCCGGAGGGCCGCGTAGACCGGACTGCCGGCCATGAGGTTGCGCGGCTTGGCGCCGGGGCCCAGCAGGGTCTCGATCCTGCCGGCGTAAACGCTGCGCGAGCCGGCATCCACGGTGACGGCGGCCTGCCCCCCCAAACGTTCCACGGCCCCTTCCAGGCCCACGATGGCCGGCACCTCGAACTCGCGGGCCACGTTGGCCAGATGGCCGGCGATGCTCCCCTGTTCGGTCACCACGGCCGCGGCCCGCGACAGCATCGGAGCCCAGCGGGGCAGGGCCTGGGCCGCCACCAGCACCGCGCCGGAGGGAAACCCCAGGGCGTCGGCGTCCTTGCGCACCACGTAAACCGGTCCGGCCGCCACTCCGGCGCTGGCGGTCTGGCCGCCGCTGGCCACGAGGGGGGCCGCGGCGGTATTCCCGGCGGGGCCGGAGGATTCACCGGCGGGCGGGGTCTGGGGCAGGGGCCGGCACTGGAGCAGGTGCAGCCGGTCCCGGGCGTCGATGGCCCACTCGATGTCCTGGGCCGCGGCGTAGATGGCGTCGATGGCCAGCCCCACCCGGGCCAGCGCGAGAATCTGGTCATCGTTCAAGGAGGGCTGAAGCCGCTCCTCGGCCACGGTATCCAGGCGGCAGACCCCCTCGTCCGGGTAGCAGACGAACTTGCGCTGCTTGTCGCGGACCTGGCGTTCCCCGATGGCCAACGGGGGGCCCCGGCGCACCACGAACAGATCGCTGGCCACGCTGCCGTCCACCACCGACTTGGGCAGCCCCCAGGCGGCGTTGATGGTCAGGTCGTCATTGCGCGCATCCAGGGGGCTGCGGGTGTAAAGCACGCCGGCGCTGCGGGCTTCGATCATGCGCATGCACCCGACGCACATGGCCACGTCCTCCTCGCGGATCCCCCGGGTGAGCCGGTAGCTCATGGCGGTGACGCCGTACTTGCTGGCCACCACCGTCTTGTAGGCCTGGAGCAGGTGCTCGGGGTTCACGTTGAGCTCCGAGCGATACTGACCGGCAAAGGAGGTCCCCGGTTCGTCTTCCCCCAGGGCGCTGCTGCGCACCGCCAGGGTGGGCGGCCGGGCGTCCTCGCCGCTCAGGGCCTGGCAGGCCTCGGTCATGGCCCGCACCAGATCCCCGGGCACTTCGGCCTGGACGATGAGCTGCTGAATGCGGGCGCTCAGGGCGTAGAGTTCATCGGGCTCCTGGATATCGGCCGTCTGGAGCAGGCGGGCGATCTCCGTCTGCAGGTCCGAATGGGTCATGAAACGGGCGAATCCGGCGGCGGTGACCACAAAGCCCTCGGGCGGCGCCAGTTCCACCCGGCGGCAGATCTCGGCCAGATTGGCCATCTTGGCCCCCACCTGGTCGGCCATGTCCGGCCGCACCTCCCCCAGGGGGATCACCAATGGGCCCTGGGCCACCGTTTCGCGGATCCGCACATGGGGATTGATCTCGTGCTGGATGGCCTTGAAGCGCTCGAAGAGCGCTCCGTAGCCACCCGGCGCCAGCTCGTTCATGTGGCGCACCACGGCGAAAACGCTGGTGGAAATGCGCGTCAGGCGCGAACGCACGAAGGTCATGCCGAAGGCTTGGGTGCCGGAGAGGGCCGCCTCGATCTCGCTCATCAGTTCGAGGGCTTTGTTGTTGGCGTTGAGCAGGAGCTTGAATTGGTGGTAGCGGGCCTGGAAGGCCAGGCGCAGGGCTTCGACGTCCGGCGCGGGCCCCTGGGGGGCCGGACGTCGAAGCCAGCGTTGGAGGGTGTCGCGGATCGAGGGCATCGGTGAATGCGCTAAAAGAAGCTAAAGCGACCAACGGTTTTTTTGATTTTAGTCACTTTAGTCACTTTCGTCATTCTCCATTTTTTCAGTGCTCCAGCTTCATCCCGGATCCTTCGAACATGAACAGAATGGCGAATCCGTACCAGAGGGTGTAGACCACGTAGAAGACCAGCGAAAAGATCACGATGCCCCAGCGGTCGGAGATGCGCTGGGCCTCGATCCCGTAGTAGTTGTAGGCCGTCTCCACCGCCTTGGCCTTGACCGTGTCGAGGATCTTGGCCTCCTTGAAGCGCTTCTGATGGGCCAGGTCCTTGTCCATGCCGGCGATGGCCTTCCACCAGTTGTAGAGGGCCTGGCGCCCCTCGACCCCGTACTTGGCCTCCAGGGCCTTGGCGTCGTTGCGGTACATCGATTCGGCATCCTCGAGCATGGCGGCCATGATCAGGCCCAGATCCCCCGAAACGTTCAGCTCCGCGTCCTTGACGTTGACCAGGGCGCCGGCGGCGTTGAACTGCTTGGCCGTCTGGGCGGCCTGGGTTGGATCCGCCATGGCAAAGCGCAGATCGACCTTGTCGCCCTGGAAGGGGGCGATGTCCGCCTTGACCTTGGGAATGTAATAGGCCGAGCCCTTGGAGATGGAATTGTACAGGGCGTCGAGGTATTCGAGCCCGTTGTGGCCATGGTAGATGGGAAAGAACATGGCCACCAGAACGACGGTGAAGGCGACCAGCATGCCCAGACCGGTGTTGAATTCTTTTTTGTTGGCTGCCATCAGTGCGCCTCCTTGCCTTTCAGAACGGCGATATTCTTGAAGAAGGTTCCGATCACCCAGACCCCGAAGCCGCCGATGACGATGAAAAAAGCCCAGATGCCGATCCCGTCGAGGACCGTGACCATTCCGGGACTCAAGTGGATGACCTCCATGGAGGACAGCTTGCCGGGCAGGGCGAAGAAGCGGTTGACGAAGCCGGCCAGGACCGCCATGGCGTAGAAACCGCGGATGGTGATCCCGGGCACCACCTTGGTGACCATGGCCCCGATCTGGATTCCGATGAGCGAGCCGAGGAGCATTCCCATGGCCAGGGTGTAGAAGATGAAGCCGAAGATGGCGTACTGGCTGATGGCGGCATAGCCGGCCGTAAAGACGATCTGGAAAATGTCGGTGCCCACCGTGGTCATCGACGAGACCCCGAGCATGTAGACGAAGATGGGAAAGGTCAGGAAGCCGCCGCCCACCCCCATGATGCCGGCCGCCAGACCCACCAGGGCGCCCGAAAGGACCAGAAAGATCCAGGAGATCTGGCGCCCGCCGGGGGTCAGGTCGAAGTCGAACTTGACCATGGGCGGCACCTTGACGGCCTGGAGGCGTCGCGGCAGGTTGCCCAGATCGGCGCCTTCGCTCTTGCCGTGGCCGCCCCCGTGGGCGTCGCCGCCCCCGCCGGCCTTACGGGCCTGCAGAAAGTCGAGCATGGCATAGGTGCCCAGGAAGCCGAGCATCAGGGCGTAGATGGTGGTGATGAAGGCGTCGCTGAGGATAGGGTTGATCTCGTAGAGCCAGCGGTTGAGCAGACCGCCCACGGTGGCCCCCAGGATGGCCCCCAGCAAAAAGACCACCGCCAGGGGGACCGAAACGTTGCCCAGCTTGCGGTGGATGACGCTGCCCATGATGGCCTTGGCGAAGATGTGGAACAGGTCGGTGCCCACCGCCAGGATGCCTTTGATGCCGGCGCTCATCAGGGCCGGGGCGATGATGAAGCCGCCCCCGGCGCCGATGGCTCCGGTGATCAGCCCGGCTCCCAGGCCGATGAGGATCGAGACGATGAAGATGCCGGTGGAGTAGAAGGCCGGGCTGTAGGCCTTCTTGCCGCCCAGGACGGCGGGCAGGGCCCCGGCGATCTGGTCGGCGAAGACCACTCCGCCCAGGAGCACCGGGACGGTGAGCAGGCCCAGGAGCAGGACCCGCCGGCGGTCGCCGAAAACGGTGTTGGATACGTTGATCTCCCATCGGGCGTGGGCCTGCGCCCCCATCATCATGAAGCGGCCCCACTGTTTGAAGAAATTCATTGCCCCCCCTTTAGTGATTCGATTTCCTTGATTTTTTGCTGCTGCAGCAACCGTTTCTGGTACGCATCCTGAAGCTTGTAGATCAGCTCGTCGATATCCACGGGTTTCATCAGGTAGTCGAAGGCTCCCAGCTCCATCCCCCTCACCGCCACCTCCATGCTGGCATGGCCGGTGAGCATGATCACCTCGGTGAGGGCATAACGCTCCTTGATCTGCTGGAGCAGGGTGATCCCGTCCATTTCGGGCATGCGCACGTCCAGGACCACCACGTCGAAGGGTTCGGCCGCCAGCAGCGCCAGGGCCTGGCCGGCCCCGGTGACCCCGGTGACGTCCAGGCGCCGCTTTTTCATGCGCTTGATCAGGGTTTCCAGAAAATCGGCTTCGTCGTCGACGATCAGTGCCTTGAGTGCATCCATTCCATCGCCTTTTCTTCCTGAACGTTGGCCGGCAGACCAGGGGAACGGTGGGCTGCCCGCCCTGGGAAAAGCAATTGATATGCCAGGGGCGCGGGCGCCGGGGCAGCCGGGCCGCGCCAAGGCGGCGGTCTCGGGGGGCGCCGGGTCCATCCGGGCGGGAAGGATCCGGATCTGTCGGGAATTTTTACAGGGTGTAAAGATTGGGGGGGCGGTCCACGGCGAGGCAGGCCAGGATTTCCTCCAGGTCGTAGCGGCGGCCGCGGCCGATGCCCGGACACTGTCGGGCCGCCTCACGCCAGCGGCAGGCCGAGCGCAGGTTGGCGGTCCAGAAGGGATAGATACGGCATTGGGTGGGACGCAGCGGATAGATGCGGCACCCCGCCTCGAAGAACCCGCAGCGGCCGTCGGGGGCTTCGCGGATGCGGAATCCATCCCCCAGAGGGGTGAACACCCCCTCGGCGGCTGCACCGATCGCCTCCATCCAGCGGCGGATGGCGGCCGTTTCGGCGCGATCGGCCCACACCAGGCCGGGGGCGCCGGTGCAGCAGGCCCCGCAGCGCTGGCACTCGAAGCGCAGCCCGTCGCGAAAGAAATAGCGCCGGTCGAGGCCGGCCGGCGGGCAGGAGAGGCGTTCAGGCTGCATCGGGCGGGGGCCCCGGGTCCGCCGCACGCCGGATGATCTTGACGATCCGGGGCTGGTAGACCGCCATGGCGCCCATGCGCCGTCCGCGAAAGCGCACGAACACCACCGCCAGGGCAAAGCCGGCCAGGGCGCCCAGCGCCGCATGGTTGTCCCCGCCCAGGGAGAGGCCCACGAGGGCTCCGGCCAGAAGGGCCGCCACCGGGAAGATGTAGAGCAGGCCCATGGCCTTGATGAAGGCCCCGGTGGGAATTTCGACCCGCACCCGGTCGCCGGGGCAGGCCTGGGCGCCGTTGAGGGCCGTGACGTTCATCTCCCGGCCGGCGTCGCTGCAAAATCCCCGGGCACTGCAGGCCTCGCAGTCCCCGCTTTTGACGGTGCGCACCACGGCCGAGAGGCCGTCGATCCGGGTGACAACGCCTTCTTCACTGGCCATTCCTTACGCTACTCCTCTGCCGTCTGGGCCTCCAATGCACGACCCCGCCGGGGCAGCGGCGGGGTCGGTGGAAAGGGGCCGGGTCGCGGGTCAGGCCGCCGCCGCGCGATCCTGGCTCGGATGGGCCGGCAGGACCGCGGCCGGGGCTATGGCGGCGGTGTGCCGGTAGCAGATCAGCCCGCATTGCAGGCAACGCTGGGCCTCGTGACGGGCGGCGGATTCGTCCAGTCCGAGTTCCAGTTCCACCCCGGCGGGGTCCAGGGGCATGAGATGGCGCGGCGCCGGGGCCACGTCCGCCACCCGGCTGACATTCTGCACCACCGTGGAGGCCGTCAGGGCGTTTGCGGCCAGGACCGGGGCTTCTCCGTAGAGAAGCCGGTGAATCGTCGCGGCCGTGCGCCGGCCGGCGGCGATGGCCCGGATGGCGGCGGAAAAATCGCTCAGCACGTCGGCCTCGGAAAAAAGGCCGGCGGCTTCGTCCGCCGCCAGGGGGGCCTTGTAAGGGGAGACGGCGGTCCAGCGGGCCGTTTCGGTGGCCGCCGCATCCGCTTCGGGGTCCGACGGATCCGCCCGAAAGATCAGCTCGGGAATGCGGCCGGCGGCCATCACCAGGGTTCCGGCCCCCTGGGGGCGCATCCTGCCGCTGGCCAGATCCACCAGCGTCAGGCCGGTGAGACGGTCCTCGGTGCCGTGCAGGGCCTCGATGGCCTTACCGGTGAGCACCTGGATCCCGTCCGCGGTGTGTAGATCCGCCGGCGCTTCGGTTTCCCGCAGAACGACGGTCACCTGGCGGGCGCCCCGGGTCAGGCAGCGGCGGGCCGCCTCCAGGGCCAGGGGGGCCCCGCCGTAAACCACGGTCTGGGCGCTGCACACCGGTGCCCGATCGTCCGGGCGCATCACGTCCAGCATCAGCCACAGGCCGGGAAGGGGCGATTCGAGCCGCCCCCCGGCACCCCGGGCCAGACGGCTGTCCCAGCCCCCGGTGGCCAGGGCCACGGCCTGATAGCCGTCGGCCAGCAGGTCGCCAATACGGATGTCGCGTCCCAGGGCTTTGCCGGTCTGCATGTCGACCCCCATGGCGCGGATCCCCTCGATGTCCCAGTCGAGGATCTCCATGGGCAGGCGGTTGCGGGCGATGGCGCTGCGCAGCAGGCCGCCCAGGGCGTCGGTGGCCTCGAAGAGGGTCGGGGCATGCCCCAGCCGGGCGCTGAAGAAGGCGGCCGACAGCCCCTGGATGCCGCCGCCCACCACGGCGATGCGCCGGCCGGTGTCAGGGGCCTTGTAAGGCAGGATATGCTGGCCCCCACGGCGCTCGAAGTCGGCCGCAAACCGCTTGAGGGCATTGATGGCCACCGGTTCATCCACCAGCTGGCGGCGGCACTGGTCCTCGCAGGGGCGTGGACAGATGCGGCCGATGACGGTGGGGAAGGGATTGCGCTCCTTGATGGTCTGGACCGCTCCGGCGTAGTCTCCCTCGCCCACCTGGCGAATGTACTCGCAGATGTCGATCCCCGCCGGGCAGGCCCGCTGGCAGGGGGTGGTGCAGTCGTCCCGGGTGTATTCGTGCAGAATGCGCCGGGTGACCGAACTGAGGGTGATGATATGCTTGGGGCAGACCCGCTCACAGGCCCCGCAGCCGGTGCATTTTTCCGCATCCACCACCGGCAGGCCTTGGGGCCCCAGGTGCAGGGCGTTGAACTGGCAGGCCTTGACGCAGGAACCCAGGCCGAGGCAGCCGACGCTGCAGACCTTCATGCCGCCGCTGAGCAGGGCCGCTGCCCGGCAGTCGCCGATGCCGTCATAGCAGAACTTGATGTCGGCCTCGGCCACCCCGTAGGTGCATCCCGGCCGGCTGATGTCCGGTTCCCTGGCCTCGACGCTCACGCCGAGCAGGGCGGCAATGGCCGCCGCCGTGTCGGGGCCGGCCGCCACGCAGCTGTTGGGGGCCGCCCGGCCGGCCACGATGGCCTCGGCATTGGCGCTGCATCCCGGAAATCCGCAGCCGCCGCAATTGGCGCCGGGCAGGGCCGCCTCCACCGCCAGGATCTTGGGATCCACGTAGACGTAGAAGATTTTGGAGGCAATGGCCAGTCCGATCCCTACGGTCAGGCCCAACGCGCCCATGAGGATTACGGCTTGCAGCATGGAATCTTCTCCTCACCGGCAGCACCCCTGGGCGAGGCCCGCCGGTCCTGAAACGATGGCGTCAACACGCCGGGTTGCGGGAAGGTCTGCGTCGCGGAACGACGCCCTTTCTTTTGGCGGACATCACCAGGACCCGTCCAGGCCGCGCAACCCGTTCATGTAGAGGCGGCCGGCGGCCACGAACAGCGAGTAGCGCGTCAGCAGGGTCGGCAGATCGAAGGTTTGGGCCATGGCCAGAACCCGCTCCGAGGGGCGCTTGCCGCGCACAAAGACGATGCAGCCCACCCCGGCGATCTTGGCCGTCCGCAGCACCTGTTCGGTGGTCAGTCCGGTGAGTAGCACCGCCCCCTTGGCGGCGGCGGCGAGCACGTCTTCCATCAGGTCGGCGCCGCCGCCGGCGACGATGGTCTTGTCGAGATGGGTTTCCCCGTAGAGCACGTCGGCCTTGAGAATGTCGCGCACTTCATAGATTTTCATCGCCATCGGTAGGACCTGCCAGCCTGGACGGTTAACCCGATTGTCGGGGATCGCGGGATCCGGAAGGATTCCCTTGACGCCGCGGGCCATCCCCGGGCACAGTCGGACCCCCTGGCGTTTCTGCCGGACGGGGGGAACCGGAAAGGGTGCGGCGTCTCTGGACGCGTCTGAACATCCGCGGCAGATCCTCGATCCTGGGGCGCAACCGCCGGGAAAGCTGCCCCGCAGGCACCATTTCACAAACGCCTGAGGATGTCAATCAGGAGGCCCCATGCGGATCGAAAACGTCGCTTTTGGCAGGCTGACCATTGGCGAGACGACCTACACTTCGGATCTTTGCATCTATCCGGACGGCCGGGTGGTCGACGGCTGGTGGCGTCGCCAGGGCCACGGATTGTGCGTCGAGGACATCGCCGATTTGGTGGCCCAGGAACCCGGGACCATCGTCATCGGCACCGGCGTCAACGGCCGCCTGCGGCCCGAGGCGGACCTGGCGGCCCGGCTTCGGCGCCAGGGCATCGAACTGCTCGACGCCCCCAACGCCGAGGCCGCCGCCCTGTTCAACCGCCTCTGGGGGCGATGCCGTCTGGCCGCCGGGTTCCACCTGACCTGCTGACCGGGCCGGCGACTCCGGCCGCCGCTGCACAGCCGGGCCATGCGCCGCCTTTCTCAGCGGTGCCCCACCACGGGCCGAAACAAGGTGTAGAAGAGCTCCAGGACCCCCGGGACGCTCGCCTTGCGGCGCTCCACGAAGACGCGCCAGCGGCTGTGGGCCTCCAGTTCCCAGACCACCCGGGTGATGCGGGCCAGCACTTCGGCCGGCTCCTGGCCGTCGAGGCGGAGGGTTTCGGCTTCGGTGAACGAGACCGGATCGTCGACATGGGTGCCGGGTCCCAGCCCCACCAGCGGACTCCCCTCCCCGATGTCGAGCAGGGCCCGGTTAATGGCCGCGGCAAGCCGCGGCGCCACCGGGGAAAGATCCTGGTGGACGGCTCTGGCCAGTTCGCTGGATGTCATCCTCATTCCCTCCTGGTTGCCGCCGCCGGCTGTGTTTACGCGCCGTCCGGCGTGCTTATCTTGTCGCTTCGTCCGGTCCTCAAAGCCTGTTTGGACCGGTTTGTCAACCCACAGGACCGGCCGCCCGCGGATTGCCCCGACCGCCGCGGGGCGCAGACCCGGGATACCCGACGCCCATGGTACGCTGTATCCGCATCCGCGGCGCCCGCCAGCACAATCTCAAGGGAATCGATCTGGATCTGCCCCTGAACCGGCTCATCGCCGTGACCGGAGTCAGCGGCAGCGGCAAGTCCTCCCTGGCCTTCGACACCCTCTACGCCGAAGGCCAGCGGCGCTACGTGGAGACCTTCTCGCCCTACACGCGCCAGTTCATGGACCGCATGGACCGGCCCCGGGTGGAGCGCATCGAGGCCGTGCCCCCGGCCATCGCCATCGACCGCAAGGACCCGGTGCGCACATCCCGCAGCACCGTGGGAACCATGGCCGAGGTCACCGACTTCGTCAAGCTGCTCTTCGCCCGACAGGCGGTGCTGCATTGCCGCGGCTGCGGCCGGCCGGTGAGGCCGGCCTCGGCCGAGACCATCTGGCGCGATCTGGCCTCCCGGGCCGCGGGGCAGGCCCTCGTGGTCACCTTCCCTTGCCCCGTGGGGGAAGACGGGATCGAGCAGACCCGGCGCGACCTGCTGCGTTTGGGCTATGACCGGATCTGGCAGGAGGGGGCCATCGTCGATCTGGTTGCCCGGGAATCGGCCGGTGCTGGGGGCGATCTGGACGTGGTGGCCGACCGCACGCGCCTGACCCCTGCGGAGCGGACCCGCATCGTCGATTCCATCGAGCAGGCCCTGGGCCTCGGCGGAGGCCGGGTGGATCTGTGGCTGGACGGGAGCGGGCGCCTCTCCTTTTCGGCCCGCCGGGAATGCCCGGTCTGCCGTCTGGCCTACGGCTCGCCTTTGCCGGGGCTGTTCTCCTTCAACAGTCCGGTGGGGGCCTGCGAGACCTGCCGCGGATTCGGGCGGGTCATCGACATCGATATCTCCCTGATCATCCCCGACCGGACCCGTTCTCTGGCCCAGGGGGCCATCAAACCCTGGGGCGGACGGGACGGCGGGCGCCCGGAGTACGCCGATCTGGCCGAGTTTTGCCGCAACCACCAGATCCCCCTGGACCAGCCCTTTGAATCGCTGCCCGCTGCCCAGCAGCAGGTCGTCATTGACGGAAGCGACGGGTTTTACGGGATTCGCGGGTTTTTCGACTGGCTCGAAACCAAGACTTACAAGATGCCGGTGCGGGTTTTTCTCTCCCGCTACCGCAGCTACGACCAGTGCCCCGCCTGCCGCGGTACGCGCTTCAAACCCGAGACCCTGGACTACCACCTGAACGGGCGCACCATCGCCGAGATCTACGCCCTCAACGTGGCCGAGGCTCTGGCGTTTTTCCAGGCCCTGGCGGCCGCCGCCGACCCGGCGGTGGGGATGATCCGTGAAGAGATCACCGGCCGGCTCGGCTTTCTGGCCGATGTGGGCCTGGGATACCTGACCCTGGAGCGCCAGTCGCGCACCCTTTCGGGGGGCGAGGTCCAGCGGGTGGCCCTGGCCGCGGCCCTGGGGGCCTCTTTGGTGGACGCCCTCTACGTCCTGGACGAGCCGAGCATCGGGCTGCACCCGCGCGACAACCGGCGTCTGGTGGCCACCCTGGCCCGGCTGCGCGACCAGGGCAATACCGTGGTGGTGGTCGAGCACGACCCGGAGATCATCCGGTGCAGCGACATCCTCCTCGACCTGGGCCCGGGAGCCGGTGAACGCGGCGGCCAGGTGATGTACTTCGGCCCCACGGCAGAGGTGCAGGGATCGCTGACCGGCCAGTATCTGCGTGGAGAGCGGGGCATCGCGGTGCCTGTGCGGCGCCGCCCCCTGGAGGATGCCGCCTGGCTGACCCTTCACGGCGCCGCCGCCCACAACCTCAAGGGGATCGACCTGCGCCTGCCCCTGGGCCGCTTTTCCTGCCTCACGGGGGTCTCCGGTTCGGGAAAGTCGACCCTGGCCCAGGAGACCCTTTACCGGGCGGTCAAGCGGGCCCTGGGCCAGGACGAGGGGCGGCCCGGGGCACATCGCGATCTATCCGGCTTCGAGGGTTTTTCGGCGGTGGAGCTGGTGGACCAGCAGCCCATCGGCCGCACTCCGCGGGCCAACGCCCTGACCTTCACCAAGGCCCTGGACCCCGTACGCCGCCTTCTGGCCGACGCCCCCGCGGCGCGCCAGGCCGGGTTCGGTCCAGGCCATTTCTCCTTCAACACGGCCGGGGGCCGCTGCGAGGCTTGCAAGGGAGAAGGGTTCGAGCGCGTGGAGATGCAGTTTCTCTCGGATGTCTACATCACCTGTGCGGTCTGCGCCGGGCGGCGTTTCACCCCCGAGGTCCTGGCGGTGCGCCACCGGGGGTTGAACATCGCCGAGATCTTCGCGCTCACCGTGGACGAGGCCCTGACCTTTTTCGCCGATCAGCCCCGGATCCGGCGCCGGCTGCTTCCCCTGGCCCGGGTGGGGCTGGGATACTTGCGCCTGGGCCAGCCCATCCACACCCTCTCAGGGGGCGAGGCCCAGCGCCTCAAACTCTCGCGGCACCTGGGCCAGGGCGACGGCGGGCGGCGTCTGCTGATCTTCGACGAACCCACCACCGGTCTGCACCTGGAGGATATCCGCACCCTGCTGGCCGCCCTGCACGGGCTGGTGGACGCGGGCCACACCGTTCTGGTGGTGGAACACCAGCCGGATCTGATCAAGACCGCCGACTGGGTGGTGGACCTGGGGCCCGAGGGGGGCGAGGCGGGCGGACGGATCGTGGCGGCCGGCCCCCCCGAGGCCGTGGCGGCCTGCCCGCAAAGCCATACCGGCCGCTTTCTGGCTCCCCTGCTGCGCG
>CALJLV010000119.1 GCA_937982505.1 uncultured Desulfobacteraceae bacterium
GATTGACTGACGTGACTGGAGTTCAGACGTGTGCTCTTCCGATCTCAGCAGAATGCCGCCGATGGAAAAGAGTTTCAAGCCGAAAATGACCTGCTGGCGCGGGGAGTATGTCTTGGGAGAATAGTCGATCTCCTGCCCCCTGGGGGAGTTGTCCCCCGGCAGATCGGAGGATGCCGTTGGATGTCGTATCATGATCGTCGTTTGTCCTTTGACCCGAGACTGGATGGCCGCGCCCCCTGACGGGGGCGCCTGGCGGCCCGGCCGGAGGTTTCCGGCAAAGCCGCCGCCCTTTTACCCGGCAAGCCTTCAGGCCGCCCGGAGTGGTGCCGCCGGCTGGGCGATCTCCATCTTGCCGCTGCCCTGGTCGTACCATCCCTGGAACAGGATCAGATCGGGGGCCTCGTCCAGGCTGGTGTAGTTGACCACCCGAATCCCCCGGTCATAGGCGGCCACCGGATTGTAGATGCGCACCGCGAAGGCCGTCTTGGATCCCTCCCGGGGCATCAGCAGGGCCTTGTAATTCCAGATATGGTCCGGGTTCTGGTTCAGTCGGGTCACCAGATGCTGCCCGATCTGCTGGGGCATTTCCCGCGGTTTGGGGAGTTTGGGGGCGCTGCCGTCTTCCTCTTTGGCCCAGAATTTCCATTTCATCTTGGGGTCTCCTTTGAGCGGCAGTCGTCCCTTGGCCCGGGCGCACCGCCGCCGTCACGCAATTGGAGTTGCAGGTCCGAAAAAAGATTGCCGATGCTGCGAAAATCACGAATCAGGCAGGCACTGACGGGGGACCCCGGATGAAATCGGCCGTGCGTTCGGCCCGGTGAAGGCAGGGGATGTCGGAACTGCGGTGAAAGGAAACGGATCGTCCGGCCCAGGAGAGCCGGATCCGCCAGACCACCAGTTCGGTCTTGACCGGACCGTCACATGAATGGAGGTTGGTGCGCCGTCCGACGATGACGGTGGGCGGCACGCTGTTCTCGAAGGCCGCCGTGTAAACGAGGGTGCGACGGTCGGCGTCGCTGTCGGTCAACCCGACAGCCCAGCCGACGGACCAGTCGGTGACCGCCACCGCCGGCGTCAGGCAAAGGAGCAGGAGCAGTGAAATCGCGACCCGAAATCGGTGAAAGCGGATCAACGCCATCCTCGAGCTCTCTTCCCGGATCAGTTCCGGCGGGGAGGACCGCAGTTTCGGCAGATCATAGATCGTCCTGGCCCAGGGCCGCCCGGCCCATCCAGTTGTGCATGGTCGTCCAAACGGTCTGATAGGCCTTCTGGCGGGCCGTGTCGCTGCTGGAAACGATGTTGTCCCTGACGGTGGCGTAGTCCAGATGCTCCACGTAATCGCTCAGGTATTGAATCCAGGCCGATTTTTTGAGCACCACGAAAAAACGGTACGGCGATTCGGCGGTCTCCCGGATCGGGCCGTCATCGCTGATCTTCTTCAACAGGGACTTCAGATCCGCCCTGGATTTGGCCCGGATCATGATTTCGTCCGCCTGGCATTCCTTGAAAACCGCGGTGAAAAACCCATCCTTGGTGAAAACCCACATGGCCTGCTCCTCATGGGAAGGGGTTGGCTGTCCCGAGAATCCGGCGATTGTTCTGATTCTGGGACATCCCCCGGGAACTGTCAAGACGGAGGCCGGGGGGCTGGTGAAATCCCCCCCGGCCCCCCTTTGTCAAAAGGGGGGAGTGGAGATCGCTTTCCGTTTGGGCAGGGAATTTACCGGTCACGGTTTTATCGAAGGGGGGCCGGTTTGGGGCACGGCGGCGGAGAAAAGAGCCGCAAGGCATCACTCCAGGCGCGCCATCCCGGTGAGCCTGTCCAGGAGCCGGCCGCCGGGAGGCACCCCGGAGAGCTCCCGGCCCGGCTCCAGCGAAGTGACCACCGTGCGGCCCACCACCAGGCGCCCGGAACCGTTGCGCCCGCCCGTGCGGATCCCCCACATGGCGTGGCAGGCCACGGCGCGGCCGGAATCCGGATCCTGGCCCAGGTAGAGCATGACATGTCCGGGCATGTAGAGGATGGTCAGCAGCGGAACCCCCTGCCGGCGGATCAGGCGCTCTTTTTCGGGGCCGCCCAGGCCCTCCAGCGCCACCCAGTGCCCCGCCCGGGCCTGGTCCCTGGAGTTGCGCGGCAAGGGGATGCCGAAAACGCCCAGGAGATCCTGGATCAGGGCCGAGCAGTCGCGGTTCTCGTAGAGCCCGCCCCACCCGTAGGGCTGTCCCATGAGCGCGTTGAGCAGCTCCACGGCGTTGTCCCGGGTGGCGGCGAAGGGGAGTCGCCCGGCGTCCGCCCGGGGCACCACCCCTTGACGGATCCGCGCCCGGCCCAGGTGGTCGCGCACCGGCACGCCCACCGTCCAACCGGTGCCGGGCCGGGGATCGCCGGCCAGGGGAAGGGTCATGCCCACCCGCCCGGAGATCAGAAAACGCCCGTCCGGCTCGGCCACCGCAATACGGTCGGCCCGGAATCCGATGAGGGGGGCGGCGCCGTAGGCGCGGATGAAATCCGGATCCACCAGGGCGATCTCCGGCCACCGGACCCAGCCGGCGGCCCAGTCGGTTTCCACCAGGGCCCATTCCCCGCTGCGGCTCACGTGGGTGATCAAAAGCGGCGTGCCGGCGGCGACCAGGGAGTTTTGCATCTGATCGAAGGGAAAACCCCGGCCGGGCGCCGAGGGGTCGAAGAATACCGGCTTGTGGGTGGGAAAGACCCGCAAGGACGCATGGAGCACCGTGACGGCCGGCAAATGCCGCGACGGGTAGGCGGCCCGATCCGCTTCCCGGGCCATGGCCTCGCTCCAGTCCGGCGGCAGAGGCAGGCTGGTTTCGTTGTAAATCGTGCGAAACCCGTAGCGCCGGAAGCCGGAAAAAACCTCGTCGGCCCCATACCTGGGTTTTTCCCGGTGCCAGGGAGCGAAGAAGCGCGCCTGCCAGTCCCGGTACAGCACCGCCTGGCGGTCCGGGGAGATGAAGGGTTCCGTGGATGCGGGCAGATAATGGCCGGCATCCTGGGGAAGCACTTCCAAATCCCGGATCGTGGCGGGCTGGACCGCCGTGCAGGCGCAAACGATCAGACAGAAAAACAGCCACAGGGTTCTGGGCATCGAAGATCCAGCCTTGGACCTGACGAAGAACGGAACCTTTTGAATGGCGGCCTCGGCCTCCGGGGTCCAGTCCATGATGCGGCTCCCTGGCGTCGGGTTATGCTCCTGCTGCATTGATTCTGGCGGCCACGTTGATCAGCGCCAGCGCATCGGTGAAGCTCCGGGCCTGCAGCAGGCCTTGGAGAAGACGGCCGGATTTGAAGAGCCGGGCGATTTGGGCAACGATTTCCAACTGGAGGGCGGGGTCCCGGACCGGGGTCAGAATCAGGAAAATCACGTGGGCCGGTTCCCCGTCGGGGGCGTCGAAATCGATGCCTGCCCTGGAAATCCCCATCGCCACAATCGGGTCGTTCAACTGGTCGATGCGGGCATGGGGAAGCGCCACCCCCTTGCCGATCCCCGTGCTGAGCGCTTCCTCGCGCTGCCAGACCGCCGCTTCCAGTTCCGGACCGTCCAGCCCGGCCGCCTGGCTGATTGCCGCCGTCATCTCCCGGATGACTTGGCGACGGGATGACGCCTTGAGGTCCGGCATGAAAAACTGGGCCGTCAGGATCGCGCCGATCCTTCGAGGAACAATCGGCTGGAGGATGCGTCGAATCAATGGCCCGCTGATCATGGAGGTGGCCATTGCCATGACCACCAGCGCCACGAAAAGGCGCTCATCGATGATTCCTTCCTCAAGGGCCAGCAGACCGATGATGATCCCCATGGCGCCGACCGATACCATCGCCGCCCCCACGGCCCCCGCCTCCACCGGCGGCATGCGGGCCCATCGGGCGCCGAGCATCCCACCGGCCAGTTTGCAGCTCAGGGCTAGTCCCAGAACGATCAGGACCAGGGGCAGGTCGAACTGGGTCGCGAAATTGACCTTCAGGCCGATGGAGGCGAAGAAAACCGGCGCGAAAATAAAGGAGATGAAATGGTCGATGGTCACACGGGTCGATTCGCGCAGGTGGGTCGAGTCGCCGATGGCCGCCCCCACCAGAAAAGCGCCGAAGATGGCGTGAATCCCGATCCACTGTGTCAGGGCAGCCCCGAGGAGGGTCAAGACCAAAGCGAAGCTCAGTTCTCCTGCCGGCCATCGGGTATAGGCCTGCACGAAGGGCAGGGTCCGATGGATGACCCAGCGGCCCGGACCGAGAACCGCGCCGGCAAAGGCCAAGGTCCAGGCGATGGTGGGGAAAATGGACATCTGGGTCAGGCCGCCGCTGCCCATGAGCGCCAACACGATGGCAAAGATGACCCAGCCGACCAGATCGTTGAAGACGGCCCCACTGATCACCACCATCCCCAGGTCGCTGCGGTAGAGGTCCATGTCCATGAGGGTCTTGGCGATGATGGGCAGAGCGGAGATCGAAACGGCGGTGGCCATGAAGAGCGAAAACAAGAGCTGGCCCGTTCCCTCGGGTCGCCCCAGGAGCCCGGGCATTGCCCAGGCCGCGGCAAAGGTAACGGAAAAAGGGAAAAAGAGGCTTCCGATTCCCACCTTGAGACCGACCGGCCCTTGGCGCCAGATGGTGGACAGATCCACATGAAGGCCGGCCACCATGAGAAACAGAACGATGGCCAGGGTCGAGATGGCTTCCAGGGCAATGGCGCCCGGACCGCTGGCGGGAAACAGAAGGGCCTGAAATCCGGGCATCAGATTGCCCAGGACCGTCGGACCGAGCAAGACCCCGGCCAACATCTCGCCCAGCACCGACGGTTGGTGGAATCGCCTGGCCACCTCGCCCAGCACGTGGGCCGCGCCGAGCAGGATCCCCAAAGACAGAAACAACTTTGTAATATGGGGATGGGTCAGATTCTCCACGCTAGCCCCGCCTCCTTTTTTCGCTTCAACCCTTGACCCCTCGTCCCGGCGCATCCCTGTGGCAAGGCGGCGGCCGCCGGTGGAACCACGGCCGGGCCTGTTCGAGCTGGGCGGCGAGGCGCAAGAGGCGGTCCTCGGCGCCGAAGGGGCCCATGAACTGGACCCCGCAGGGAATC
The DNA here is from genome assembly GCA_937982505.1 of uncultured Desulfobacteraceae bacterium. GTDB lineage: Bacteria > Desulfobacterota > Desulfobacteria > Desulfobacterales > UBA2174 > UBA2174. The sequence continues at coordinate 5,094 of CALJLV010000119.1, forward strand.
CCGGCCCCGGTCCAGAAAAGGGGCACGCTCATGGCCGGCAGGCCGCAGAGGTTGGCCACCAGGTTGAACGGGACCCGCGCCAGACTGCGGGTGGCCATGCGGTCCACCAGGCCGGCACGGTTGAACAGCCCCCCCAGGCCCAGGCGATTGACCGTCCGGAGCATCAGGGCCTCGACCCCGCGGGGCGCCAGCTCGCCGATACGGCTGGGCGGCTCGGCCGTGGTGGGCGTCAGGTAAATATCGTAGTCCTCGAAGAAATGGCCCATGTTGCGCGCCTCCAAATCCCAGCGGCGCATGGCCTCGACGAAATCGCCGGCCGTCAGGGTGCGGCCCAGGAGCCCCAGAAGCCAGGTGACCGCCTCGACGTCCGTGCGACGCGCCCGGCGCCCGATCTTGCGGCCCAGATCCCGGATATCGGCGGCCGTCTCGCCGAAATACATGGTGACATAGCTCCGGGCCAACGCCTTGCCGTCCACCGCCGGGGCGTCCTCCTGCACGTAGTGGCCCAGACCGGCCAGAAGGACCGCCGCGTCTTCCACCGCCTTGACGCAATCGGGATGGACCGGGGTGCCGATGGGCGAACGGTGGTTGAAGGCGATCTTGAGCCGGCCCGGATCGGCCCCCACCTCCTGCAGATAGGGGCGCGCCGGAGGCCGGACCTCGTAGGGCGCCCCGGTGTCCGGACCGCTGGTGGCGTCCAGGGCCGCCGCGCTGTCGCGCACCGAGCGGCTGATCACGTGGGGCTGCACCGCGCCCTGCCAGTTGCGGGCATGGCCGGGCCCGTTGGGATTGCGCCCGTGTGAGGGCTTGAGGCCGAAAAGACCGCAGTAGGAAGCGGGGATGCGGATCGAGCCGCCCCCGTCGCCGGCCGAGGCCATGGGCACCACGCCGGCGGCCACCGCCGCGGCCGAGCCACCGGAAGAGCCTCCGGGCGACAGATCCGGGTTCCAGGGGTTGCGGCAGGGGCCGAAAAGGTCCGGCTCGGTGACCGGCATCAGCCCGAATTCGGGGACGCTGGTGCGGCCGATGACCACCAGACCGGCCCGTTTGAAGCGCACCACCATCTCGTCGTCGTGATCCGGCCGGAAGCTTCGCAGGGCCCGGCAGCCGTTGCTCATGGGCATCCCGCGGTCGGCGAAATGCAGGTCCTTGAGCAGGAAGGGGACTCCGCTGAACGGTCCTTCGGCCGGCCGCGCGGCCCGGCGCCGGGCCTCCTCGTCCATGCGCCAGGCCACCGCGTTGAGAACCGGATTGGCCCGGTCGATCCGTTCCAGGGCCGCCTCGCAAAGCTCCAGGGGCGAGACTTGCCGGCTGCGGACCAGATCGGCCAGGCCCAGGGCATCGTACTCCTCATACTCCGCGAAATTGCCCATGCACGCATCCTTTGTTCGGGTTCAGATCCACCAGTGCCAAAGCCGCTGCACCCCGGCATATCCGAAAAGACCGGCGAAAACGATCAAAAAAATGGCGCAGGCCCCCATGAGGCCCCGGTAGAAGCGATCGCTCATGAAACGCCGGCCCTTCCAGACCGCCACCGAAACCGCCGTGTACCAGGCCAGGTCGGCCAGGATATGGCCGCTGAAAAAGACCACCACGCCCCAGAGGCCGAAGCTCAGACTGTGGGTGATATACCCCAGGCCGATGGAAACCCACCAGATGATCCAGTACGGGTTGACCAGGCTCAACACGATTCCCGCCAGGACCAGGTTGCCCGGGGCCGGGCGCCGGAAATCCGCCGCCAGCCGCAGCCGGGGCAGATCCCGCAGCATGCCCCAGGCCATCCAGACCAGCACGGCGCCCCCGGCCAGGGCCGTGGCCACGAACACCGCTTCGGTTTGGAGCAGGGGGCCGAGGCCCAGGACCAGGGCCGCCACCAGGGTCAGCTCCAGGATCCCGTGGCCCAGGATCAGCAGGGGCCCGACCCCCGGGCCGCGCCGGGAGCTCTCGCCGACGGTCACGGTAAAGAGGGGCCCGGGCATCATGGCGCCGGAAAGGGCCACGGCGAAGGAGGTGGCGAAGATGGCGGCCAGGGTCAGCACGGGGAGTCGGATCCCATCCTTTTAGAAACGACGGCCATTCGGAAAAATAGCGCACCCCGTAGGTGCGCACCCAGGCGTCGATGCGCGCCTGAAGCGGCGCCAGGTCCGGGTCCGGAGGGATTTGAGGGTTGTCTCCGCAAGGGTCATGGGGCGGCTGTCTTCCTGAATGGGTAAACGCTTTACGGGTGATGAAACCGTGACCGGCAAAGTCCCCTCCCCCCCGGGGAGTTCAGGCGTCACCCGTTTACCGGATCTTCGCGCCGCCCCAGTCGATCCTCCACCTGGGCCAGGGCCCGGGCAAAGGCCTGGCGCTGGCCGGCGGCATAGGGATTGTAGCGGTGCATGTCCTCGAAGAGCTGCCAGGTGTCGTGCTCCACCACGCCCAGAATGTGCAGCAGGCGGCGGTAGCCCTCGGTATCGATCTCCAGGGGGTTGGCCCCGAAGACGGCCAGGGCGCGGCCGATGAAATGGGTCAGGCCCAGGCTGACGGCGATCTGCCGGTCGTGCGCCTCGGGGCTGGTTTCGATGATGTGCAGTTCGCGGCCGGCCAGCCAGCGCCGGATCTTTTCATAGCACCCGGGGCCGATGCGCTCCGGACAGACCACGATCTTGCGGCCGGCCAGGGAATCGGCGGCCGAGTCGGGGCCGAACATGGGATGGGTGGCCAGGATCGGGGTTTCCGGCGGCAAGATCTCCATCATCCAGCGGACCGGAAGGACCTTGACCGAGCAGACATCCACCACCAGCGTGCCGGCGGCCAGCCGCGGGGCGATGCGGGTCAACTGATCGCGCATGGCGGAAATCGGCACGCAGAGCACCACGATCTTCTGGCGGCAGACCGTGTCGAGATCCGCCGCTTCGGCCCCCAGGGCGCGAATGGCCGCGGCCTTGCCGCCGGAATCCAACACCCTGACGGGCAAGGTCTGTGACAGATAGCGGGCCGTCAGGGCCCCGAAACGGCCGAAACCGATGATGCCGATCATAAGATTTTCCTCAACCGCGCAAAGGCCTCGGCGAGCCGTTCGGGTGCCACGGCATAGCAGATGCGCAGGTGTCCCGGGGCGCCGAAGGCCTCTCCGGGGACCATGGCCACCCCGGCGCGGCGCAGCAGGTCCATGGCGAAATCCTGGCTGCTCTGGCCCGGGGCCAGACGCCGGGCAACGTCCGGAAACAGGTAAAACGCGCCCCCGGGCCGCAGGCAGTCGAAAAGCGCCGCGGTCTGGGCGACGGCAAAATCTTTCAGGCGCTCCAGATGCTCCAGCCACTCGGCCTGCCAGGATCCATCGCCGGCGGCCGCCAGCGCCCCGTACTGGGCGAAGGTGCACACGTTGCCGCAAAGGTGGCTTTGCAGGCGCACCAGGGCGGCGGCCACCTCGGGTCCGGCGGCCGCGTAGCCGACGCGAAAGCCGGTCATGGCAGCGGCCTTGGAAAAGCTGCGCACCACGATGAGCCGGTCGCGGATGGCGGCCAGGTCCCAGGGGCTGAAGGCCCGATGGGGTGGGTAGACGAAATCACGGTAGGCCTCGTCGGAGACGATGAACAGATCGTGCGCGGCGGCCAGGGCCCCCAGGGCCTCGAAGGCCTGGCGCGGATAGACGGCCCCGGTGGGATTGTTGGGGCTGTTGACGATCAGCGCCCGGGTGCGCGGTCCGATGGCCGCTTCGATGGCGCGCAGATCGAGCTGGTGGTCCTGGCGGCAGGCCACCGCCACGGCCTCGGCGCCGGCCAGACGCACCTGGGCGCCGAAGCTGACCCAGCAGGGGCTGGGCAGAATCACCTCGTCACCCGGATCGCAGATCGTCTGGAAGATGGAAAAAAGGGCTTGTTTGGCCCCGTTGGTGATGACGATCTGTTCAGGGCCGAGGCCGTCGAACCCTTCGGCCAGCTTCTGGCGCAGGGCCAGCAGCCCCCCGACGGCGTCGTAGCGGGTGGCCCCTTCTTCCAGGGCTCGGGCGGTGGCGGCGGCGACGGCCGCGGGGGTGGCGAACGCCGGCTCGCCGATGGCCAGATTGATCACGTCCTTGCCGGCCCGGCGCAGCTCGCGGATCAGAGGAATGAAGGCCGCCGTGGGCGAGGCCTGGATGCGCGCCACGCGCCGGGCCGGCTTCATCGGCCCCTCGCCTGCTGGCGCAGCAGCAGGTCTCCGATCACCAGGGCCGCCATGGCCTCGACGATGGGCACGGCCCGGGGCACGACGCAGGGATCGTGGCGCCCCCGGGCCTCCAGGGTCACCGGGCGGCCGTCGTAATCCACCGTCTTCTGGGCCAGGCCGATGGTGGCCGGGGGTTTGAAGGCCACGCGGAACACGATGGGCTCGCCGTTGCTGATGCCGCCTTGAATCCCGCCGCTGTGATTGGTGGCCGTTGCGAGGCGGCCGTTTTTTTCAACGAAGGGGTCGTTGTGGGCGCTGCCGCGCATGCGCGCGGCGCCGAACCCGGAACCGATCTCGAAACCCTTGGTGGCCGGAATCGAGAGCATGGCATGGGCCAGGAGGGCGTCGAACTTGTCGAAGACCGGCTCGCCCAGCCCCGCCGGCACGCCGCGGCAGACGCAGGCCACGATCCCGCCCACCGAATCCTGCGCGGCGCGCACCCGGGCGATCAGATCGGTCATGGCCGCCGCCGCCGCGGGATCCGGACAGCGCACCGCCCGGGCATCGACCATCGTCCGCGTCAGAACGCCGGCGTCGATGGGCGGGGCGGCGACCTCACCCACCGCGTCCACCCAGGAGACGATCTGAATGCCCAAGGCTTCCGCCAGCCATTTGTCGACCACGGCCCCGGCCGCCACCCGGCCGATGGTTTCCCGGGCGCTGGCCCGGCCGCCGCCGCTGCGGGCACCGATCCCGTACTTGACCCGGTAGGTGTAATCGGCATGCGACGGGCGGGGCACGGCATCCATTTCACCGTAGTCGCCCGGCCGCTGGTCGCGGTTTTCCACCCGCATGGCAATGGGCGTGCCCAGGGTCCGCCCGTTTTCCACCCCGGAAAGGAGGCGCACCCGGTCGACTTCGCTGCGCTCGGTGCTCAGAACGCTCTGGCCCGGCCGGCGCCGGTCGAGCTGGACCTGGATGTCCGCCTCGCAAAGGCCCAGGGCGGCCGGACACCCGTCGAGAACCACCCCCACGGCCCGGCCATGGGATTCGCCGAAGGTCGTCACCCGCAGCAGCGTGCCGAAACTGCTGGACATGAGCTTCTCCCCTATGCAAGATCAACGCGTTCGGGCAACGCGAAACACCGCGTCGCCGCTTTGGGTAACCCGAAACCGCCCGCCGAGAAGCGCCCCATGCGCATCCCCTGCCAGTCACCCATTCTCATCCGCGGCCGCCTCCTGGGCGGCCCCCGGCCCCTGATCTGCCTGCCGCTGGTGGCCGCCGCCCCGGAGGATCTGCCGGATCAGGCCCGGCGGTCGGCCGCCATGGCACCGGACCTGGTGGAATGGCGCGTCGATGCCATGACCCCTCTGCCCGAACCCCAGACCCTTGCCCCCATGTTGGAATCGCTGAGACGGGACATCGGCGATCTGCCCCTGCTCTTTACCTGCCGCCGCCGGGCCGAGGGCGGGCGGCACCCCGTCCCGGCCCCTGCCCGCCTGGCCCTGGATCTGGCCGCCGTGGCCTGCGGCCAGGTGGACCTGGTGGACGTGGAGCTGGCCGGCCCGCAGGAGATGGTGACGGCCGTGGCGGCGGCCTGCCACCGCCACGGGGTCAAGCTGATCCTTTCCGGCCACGATTTTAGCGCCACCCCGGATCGGGACGCCATCGTCGCGCGGCTGGCCGAAGCCCGGGCCCGGGGCGCCGACGTGGCCAAGGCGGCCGTCATGGCCCGCGATCCCCAGGACCTCCTGGTGTTGCTGGAGGCCGGGCTGGAGGCCCGGCGCCGCCTTCCGTCCACCCCCCTGATCCCCATCGCCATGGGCCCCGCGGGGGAACTGTCGCGGATCATCGGCGGTCTTTTCGGCGCCGATCTGACCTTCGCCGCCGGTCCCGAGGCCTCCGCCCCCGGGCAGATCCCCATCGGCCGTCTGCGGGCCGCCTGGCAGGCCCTGGGGCTTTTTGCGGACCCGCGCCGCGGGTGAGGGCCGATGAAACCGTGACCGGCACCCCCCAGGGAGTTCAGGCGTCAGCCTTTTATCCGTGGCGGATATCACAAAATGGGCGCCGGCAGCCAGGGCCCGGCAATCGAAGGTCTACCGTTCCCCGCAATCGGTCGTCTCCGGCCCCCCGCCCTTTTCCAGGGCCCGGCGAACCCGGCACATGCGGCCCGGCAGGGGCCGCTCCAGGGTCTGCTCCAGAAAAGCCACCGCCCGGCAAAGACCGGCCAGATCGATGCCGCTGAAAACGCCCAGGGCCTCGAAGAGATGGACCGCATCCTCGGTGGGGATGTTGCCGGCGGCCCCGGCCACGAAGGGGCATCCGCCCAGCCCCCCCACCCCGGTGTCGAAAATCCGCACCCCGGCCTCGAAGCCGGCGAAAAGGTTCGCCAGGCCCAGCCCGCGGGTATCGTGGAGGTGCAGGGCCAGAGGCGGGTGCGGGCAATCCCGGGCCAGCGTCTCGACCACCCGGCGCACCCGCACGGGATCGGCCATCCCGGTGGTATCGGCCAGGTTCAACTCCTGGGCGCCGGCCTCGGCCGCCCGCCTGGCGGCCGCCATGATCCGGCCCGTGGCCGTGGGCCCTTCAACGAGGCATCCGAAAACGCACTGGAGTCCGGCGCGCACCCCCAGACCGGCCTCCCGGGCCCGGCGGATGAGGGCCATCATTTCGTCCAGAGCCTGGTCCGCCGGCCGTCCCGCGTTGCGGCGGCTGTGGTCATCGCTCAGGGAGGCCGAGATCTCCACCCGCCGCGCCCCGCACCCCAGGGCCCGGTCCAGGCCCCGGGCGTTGAGCACCAGAACCGAGCGGTCGACCCCTTCGACCCGGGCCAGGACGCGGACCAGCTCATCGGTGTCGGCCATCTGGGGCACGCGTCCGGGATGGACCAGGGCCCCGACCTGGACCCGCTTCAGGCCCGCGGCCCGGAGCAGGTCGAAGAGCCGCCGTTTTTGCGCCAGGGCGAAAGGCCGGGCTTCGATCTGGAGCCCGTCGCGCAGGGCCACGTCCTCGAGGATCACCCCCGCCTGATCCGTTCCCATGGCGGCCAGCAGTTCCGCCGCCACGGCTTCGGGACGGCGGCCGGTGGTCTCGATGGCCTCGAAGGCGGCGTAGGTCGCCTCGCGCCGGGCCAGCAGGGACCGGATGGCCGTCAGCGGATCGTCCACCGCCAGCAGGGGGCGAACCTCCCCGTCCGGCCGGCCGACCCGCTCCAGGATCTCCTCGGGGCGGGCCGTAAGGCAGAAGATCCGGCCCGAACGGCCCAGCACGGCGGCGTTGTGTTCGTCGAGCAGCAGCCCCCCGCCGGTGGCGATCACCAGGCCGTGCCGGCCCGCCAGTTCCCGGGCGATTCCGGCCTCCATGGCGCGAAAGGCCGCCTCGCCGTGCTCTCGGAAGATCCGGGCCACGTCGCACCCCTGGCGCTTTTCGATCAGTTCGTCGGTATCGACGAACCGGTAGCCCAGGCGACGGGCCAGAATGCGGCCCACCGTGGTCTTGCCCGTACCCATAAAGCCGGTGAGGATGATGTTGGGTCGCGTCATGAGAGCAGGGTGAAAGGTTTCAGGTTCAAGGTTCAAGATTCGAGGTAAAGCTGTTCGAAGACCCGCCAGAAATCGGGAAACGACTTGGCCACCACCTCGGGCCGGCGGATGACGACTCCCGGCACCCGCAACCCGGCCACGGCGAAGCTCATGGCGATGCGGTGGTCGTCGTAAGTCTCGATGGTCGCCCCATGGGGCCGGCCCCCGTGGATCCGGATCCAGTCGGTTCCGGTCTCCACCCGGATCCCCATGCGCCCCAGCTCGGCGGCCACGGCCGCGATCCGGTCGCTTTCCTTTTCGCGCAGGTGCCCTACCCCGCTGATGGTGGTGGCGCCCTGGGCAAAGGCCGCCACCACGGCCAGGGTCGGCACCACGTCGGGCATGTCGGCCATGTCCACCGCGATTCCCCTCAGGGGGGAACCGGGCGCCACGGCCACGCCCTCGGATTCGCGGACCACCCGGCATCCCATCCGCTCAAGCACCTCGACGAATCTCAGATCCCCCTGGAGGCTGTCGGCGCCGATGCCCGCCACCCGGACCCGGCCCCCGGCTAGGGCCGCCGCGGCCCAGAAATAGCTGGCCTGGGAGCAGTCGGGTTCCACCGGCAGCCGGTCGGCCCGGTAGACTTGTCCTCCCGGAATCCGGAAAAAGGTGTAGCCTTGCCGTTCGAGGCGAATCCCGCAGCGGTCCATCACCGCGCAGGTCAGGTCCACGTAGGGCCGCGATACCGGTCCGCGGACCACCTCGATCTCCACATCGCGCCGGCAGCAGGGGGCGATGAGCAAAATGGCCGAAAGAAACTGGCTGGACAGATGGCAGTCGATGGCCACCCGCCCCCCCTGGGCCCGGCCCCCCTGGATTTGCACCGGCGGACAACCGTTGCCGGCCAGGCTGCGGGCCCCAACCCCCAGGCGGTTCAAGGCGTCGAGCAGATCGCCCATGGGCCGCTGGGCCATGCGGGCCGACCCCTGGAGCACATAAGCGCCTTGCCCCAAAGCCGCCAGGGCCGCCAGCAGCCGCATGGAAGTACCCGAATTGCCCACCTCGATGGGGTCCGCCACCGGGGCGAACCGGCCCCCGCGGCCGTGGACCAGCAGATGCGGCCCCCGCGCCGCGGTGCGCACCCCCATCCGTTCCAGGGCCGCCTGGGTGATCCGGGTATCCTCGCTGCGCAGCATCCCCTCCACCGCGCAGGCGCCCTCGCAGAGGGCCGCGGCGATGAGGGCCCGGTGGGTGTAGCTCTTGGAGCCGGGAACCGTGACGGTGCGGTCGATGATGGCGCGCGGCGCGATCGGCTTGAGGGACATGGCGACCCATCTTCTCAAATCAGAAATGACAAAAATGCAAAACGGCCATCAGCCTGGGGACAGCGCCTCGACCACGGCCCGGCGCATGACCGCGACCGGGGCCGCAACCCCGTTCCACACTTCGAACTGCCGCGCCCCCTGGGCCACGAACATGGCCACCCCGTCCACCGTGCGGCACCCGCGCCGGCGGGCCGCGGCCAGCAGGGCGGTTTCCATGGGGGTGTAGACGATATCCATGACCACCATGGCCGGATCGAGGATTTCCGGGTCCACCGGCAGGGCCTCCCCGTGGGGGGCCATGCCCACCGGGGTGGTGTTGATCAGGATCTCGAACCGTCCCCGGCGCAAATCCGCCAGGGGCCGATGGACCAGGCCCAGGGCTTCGGCCAGAACCGCGGCCCGTTCCGGGGTCCGGTTGAAGAGGGTTGCCCGGCCCCCGGCCCGGCTCACGGCCCAGGCCACGGCCCGGGCCGCCCCGCCGGCACCGATGACGGCCACCGCCCGGCCGGCGACTTGCGTCACCGCCTCCAGGGCGTCCAGGGCCCCCCGGCCGTCGGTGTTGGTCCCGGCAAGCTCCCCGCCCCGGTTGATCACGGTGTTGACCGCCCCCATGGCCCGGGCCGTTTCGTCGATCCGGTCCAGGTGGGCCATCACCGCCACCTTGTGGGGCAAGGTGACGCTGGCGCCCCGGATCCCCAGGGCGCGAAGGGCGGCCATGGCCGCGGCCGGGTCCCCGACGCGAAAACCGACGTAGACGCCGGGCAGGTTCGCCGCCGCCAGGGCCCGGTTGTGCATCCGGGGGCTGAGGCTGTGGGCCACCGGGTCGCCCAGAACGCAGTAGACCGGAGTGGCGGCATCGATGCACAGGGCGTTCATCCGGTTTCTCTCCCATCCGGGCCCAATACCGCCTCCAGTTCGGCCAGGGGCACCGCCTCCACCACGGCCCGGCCCAGCGCTTCCAGCAGCACGAAATGGATCCGGTCCCCCTGGCGCTTCTTGTCCCTGGCCAGGGCATCCATCAGGGCCCGGCGATCGCCATCGATCTTTACGGGCAGTCCATAGGCCCGGATCAGGTCCAGAAGCCTGCGGCAGGCGGCCGCGTCCAGGCGGCCCCGGGCCACCGAGAGCCGGGCCGCCACGGCCATGCCCCGGCTCACGGCCTCGCCGTGGGGCACCCCGAGGACCTTTTCCACCGCGTGGCCGAAGGTGTGGCCGAAGTTGAGCTGGCGCCGCTGGCCGCTTTCACGCTCGTCGCGGTTGACGATCCCGGCCTTGATGCGCACCGAGTCGCGGACCAGGCGGGCGATGGCCTTCGCCTCCAGGGCCAGGGCCGCATCCCGGTGCCGTTCCAGGAACGCGAAGAGCCGCGCGTCGGCGATGGCGGCATGCTTGATGACCTCGGCGAACCCGCACCCCAGGGCCGCGGCCGGCAAAGTGGCCAGCAGGCGCGGGTCGCAGACCACCCGTTCGGGCTGGTTGAAGACCCCGATGATGTTCTTGTACCCGTCCAGGTTGACCCCGTTCTTGCCGCCCACCGAAGCGTCCACCTGGGCCAGCAGGGTGGTGGCCACCAGGGCGAAGCGGATCCCGCGCATGTAGGTCGAGGCCGCGAAGGCGCCCACGTCGCAGACCAGGCCGCCGCCCACCACCAGCAGAAAGGCGCTCCGGTCGGCCTCCAGGGCCAGCAGGCGCCGGTGCACGGCCGCCACGGTCTCCAGGGTCTTGGCGGCCTCGCCGGTGCCGATCTCGATCACCGGGCAGGCGGGAAAACGGTGCCCGTGGAGGCGGCGCACCGGGCCGTCGGTGACGATGACGGTGCGCTCCAGGGGAAGCCAGGCGCCGATCCCGTCCAGGACGGGGCCCACCTCGATGACCGAGGCGCCGCCGCGGCCCCGGACGCGAAAGGCGCGGGTCATGCCTCCACCCCGGCCGCGTTCGCCTGGGCCGCCTCCACCTGGGGCCGCAGCCGCTGGTGGGCCCAGCGCAGCAGGGTCTCGGTGGTCTGCCAGGAGATGCACTCGTCGGTGAGGGAAACCCCGTAGCGCAGCCGCCCGGGATCCGGGCTGAAGTTCTGGCGGCCCTCGTGCAGGTGGCTTTCGAGCATCAGGCCGATGATGGCCTCGTTGCCGTGGGCGCGCTGTTCCACCACGTTGCGCCAGACGATGGGCTGGCCCTGGTGCTTTTTCATGGAGTTGGCATGGGAGCAGTCCACCACGATTCCCTGGGGCAGATCGTGGGCCACCAGCTGCATGCGGGCCGCCTCGATGCTGGTGGCGTCGTAGTTGGGCCGCCGGCCGCCGCGCAGAACCAGGTGGCAGCGCGGGTTGCCGGTGGTCTTGACCACGCAGGTGTGCCCGTGCTGGTCGATGCCCACGAAGCTCTGGGGCGCCCGGGCGGCCAGCATGGCGTTGACCGCCACGTCGAGGTTGCCGTCGGTGCCGTTCTTGAACCCCACCGGCATGGACAGGCCGCTGGCCATTTCCCGATGGGTCTGGCTTTCGGTGGTGCGCGCGCCGATGGCGGCCCAGCTCACCAGCCCGGCCAGATACTGGGGGATGATGGGATCGAGGACCTCGTTGGCCGCCGGCAGCCCCATCTCGTTGATCCGCAGCAGGATCTGGCGGGCCTTGCAGAGCCCGGCCTCCATGTCGCAGGAGCCGTCCATGGCCGGATCGTTGATCAACCCCTTCCAGCCCACGGTGGTGCGCGGTTTCTCGAAATAGACCCGCATCACCACGAGAAGCGTTTCCCGCAGTTCCTCGCCCAGGGCGGCCAGGCGCTCGGCGTACTCCCGGGCCGCCTTCTCGTCGTGGATCGAGCAGGGCCCGCAGATCACCATCAGCCGCGGATCCCGGCCGTCGAGGATCCGGTCGATGGCCGCCCGTCCGGCGGTGACGGTCTCGCGGGCCCGGTCGCTGACGGGCAGCAGGGCCTCCAGGCGGTCGGGGGTCATGAGGGGGGTGTAGGCCGCGATCCGTAAATCATGGGTGGCTTGCATCACAGGGTCCTTTCGCCGGGCCGCCCGCCGGGATGGCGCGGCGGCCCAAAAGCGAAGGCCGCGGCGGATGTTGCCGGCGGCCCCCCTGGACAACAAAAAGGCCGCCGGCGGCTGATCCGCCCGCGGCCTTCGATGGTGGAAACGATGTTCCCTCAGGGCGCCCCGGACAGACCGGTGGGGTCGTAATAATAATACCCCCGATAGCGGCTTGCGCGACCCGCGAGGAAACATTTCATGGTCCAACTCCCATCCTGGTTCGTTATCGTCCGCCAGTACCACCCCCGGTCAAGGCTGTCAATCCAAATTGTGTAAAAATCATCCCTGGGACCGCGGTCCCAGGGATGCGCTTCAGATATCGTAGTAGAGGAAAAATTCATGGGGGTGGGGCCGCAGCCGCACCGGGTTGACCTCGTGGGCCGTCTTGTAGCTGATCCACATGTCGATGACGTCCTGGGTGAAGACGTCCCCCTTGAGCAGAAAGCCGCAATCGGCCTTGAGGGCCGCCAGGGCCTGGTCCAGGGAACCCGGGGCCGAGGGGATGGTGGCCAGCTCCTCGGGGGGCAGGTCGTAGATGTTCTTGTCCAGCGGATCGCCCGGATCGATCTTGTTCTCGATCCCGTCGATGGCCGCCATGAGGACGGCGGAAAAGGCCAGGTATCCGTTGCAGGACGGGTCCGGGGTGCGGAACTCGATGCGCTTGGCCTTGGGCGAGGCCGAGTACATGGGGATGCGGATGGCCGCCGAGCGGTTGCGGCTCGAATAGGCCAGGTTCACCGGAGCCTCGAACCCTGGCACCAGGCGCTTGTACGAGTTGGTGGTGGGGTTGGTGATGGCACAGATGGCCTGGCAGTGCTTGAGGATCCCGCCGATGGCGTACAGGGCGTCCTGGCTGACCCCGGCGTACTTGTCGCCGGCGAACAGGGGCAGCCCGTCGCGCCAGATGCTCAGATGGGTGTGCATCCCCGAGCCGTTGTCCTCGAAAAGGGGCTTGGGCATGAAGGTCACCGTGTGGCCGGCGCGGTAGGCCACGTTCTTGAGCACGTACTTGAACCACATGAGCTGGTCGGCCATCTGCAAAAGAGGCTTGAACTTCATGTCGATCTCGGACTGGCCGGCGGTGGCCACCTCGTGGTGCTGGCATTCGACCTCGATGCCCAGATTCTCCAGCGTCAGAAGCATCTCGGTGCGCAGGTTCTGGAACTTGTCCGACGGCGGCACCGGAAAATAGCCCTCCTTGCTGCGGGTCTTGTAGCCCAGGTTGGGCCCCTCGTCGCGGCTGGTGTTCCAGGGCGCCTCCACCGAGTCGATGGCGTAGAAGCCCATGTGGCGGCTCGATTCGTAGCGGATGTCGTCGAAGATGAAGAATTCGGCCTCCGGGCCGATGTAGGCCGTGTCGCCGATCCCGGTGCGCTGGAGAAAGGCCTCGGCCTTCTTGGCGATGTAGCGCGGATCGCGGCTGTAGGGTTCCCGGGTCACCGGATCGACGATGTCGCCGATGAGCACCAGGGTCGGCACGTCGAAGAAGGGATCAATCTTGGCCGTGGTGGGATCCGGGATCACCAGCATGTCGCTGGCGTTGATGGGCTGCCAGCCGCGGATGCTCGATCCGTCGAAGCCGAACCCGTCCTCGAAGCTGCCTTCGTCCAACTGATTGATGGGCACGGTGAAATGCTGCCACATGCCGGGAAAATCCATGAAACGGACGTCGACCACCTTGACGTTCTTCTCCTTTGCCATCTTGAGCACTTGCGCGGGTGTCATTGCCTGATCTCCTTGGTGTTGGGGTGAATAGGGGCTGTCTTAATCCTGTGGAGGTCTCACGCCTGGCGCCGCTTTCGGGCCGCAAGCCGCGGGCCGATCGCGGCGTCCGATAAAATCCCGCCCCGGCTAGATGGCGTCCTTGCCCCGCTCGCCGGTGCGCACCCGGATGGCCTGGTCCACCGGGGTAACGAAGATCTTGCCGTCGCCGAGCTTGCCGGTATTGGCCGATTTGAGGATCGTGTCCACCACCTGGTCGGCCATCTCTTGGGGCACCACGATCTCGAGCTTGATCTTGGGAATGAAGTCCACCACGTACTCGGCCCCGCGGTAGATCTCCTTGTGCCCCTTCTGGCGCCCGTATCCCTTGACCTCGATGATGGTCATGCCCTGGACCCCGATCTCGTTGAGGGCCTCCTTGACGTCGTCGAGCTTGAACGGCTTGATGATGGCTTCGATCTTTTTCATGCCCATGGTCCCGCTCCTTAGGTGTTTCGGTTGGCCGATAGGCTCGGCGGCTTACGCGATCTCGAAGGCCCGTTCCCCGTGGATGGCGTTGTCCAGACCCGCCACCTCACTGTCGCCGTCCACCCGCAGACCGCCGGTCAGGGCCCGGGTCGCGTACACCACCACCAGGGTGGCGACGGCAGTATACGCGATGGTGCCGAGGATGGAAACGACCTGGATCCAGAGTTGACCCGGGTTGCCGTAAAAAAGCCCCGCGGCGTTGGCGTTGATCGCCGGATCGGCCAGCAGACCGGTGGCCAGGGCCCCCCACAGGCCGCAGATCCCGTGGACCCCGAAGGCATCCAGGGAATCGTCGTAGCCCAGGCGGTGCTTGAGGGCCGATACGGAAACGTAGCCCAGGACCCCGGCCGCCAGGCCGATGATCAAGGCCCCGGACAGGTTGACGAAACCGGCCGCCGGGGTGATGGCCACCAGCCCGGCCACGATCCCCGAGGCCAGCCCGAGCAGCGTGGGCTTGCCCGTGGCGCGCCATTCCACCGCCATCCAGGCCAGTCCGGCCAGGGCCGCCGAGGTGTTGGTGACCAGGAAGGCCGAGCCGGCCAGGCCGTCGGCCGCCAGCTGGCTGCCGGCGTTGAAACCGAACCAGCCGAACCAGAGCAGGGCCGCGCCCAGGGAGGTCAGAGCGATGCTGGAGGGAAACATGGCCTCCTTGCCGTAGCCCCGGCGCCGGCCCAGCACCAGGCAGAGGACCAGACCGGCCACCCCGGCGTTGATGTGCACCACGTTGCCGCCGGCGAAATCCAGGGCCCCCATCTCGGCCATCCAGCCCCCGCCCCAGACCCAGTGGGCGATGGGGCAGTAGACCAGGGTCACCCAGAGGAGGGTGAACACCAGCCAGGCGGAAAATTTGAGCCGGTCCACCACCGATCCCAGCACCAGGGCCACGGTGATGCCGGCAAAGGTCATCTGGAAGAGGAGAAAAACAAAGGTGGGAATGGTTCCGGAAACGGAATCCGGGCCGATACCGGCCAGCATGAGATGATCCAGGCCGCCGATGATCCCGCCCCGATCCGGCCCGAAGGCCAGGCTGTAGCCCCAGACCACCCAGATGACGCTGGCCAGGCAGTAGGCCGCCACGGTCATGGCGATGGTGTTGAGCAGGTTCTTGTAGCGCGAGAGCCCGCCGTAGAAGAGCGCCAGCCCGGCCGGGGTCATCAGCATCACCAGGGCCGTGGCCACGATCATCCAGGCCGTGTCCCCGCTGTCGAGGGATCCTTCGGCGGCCAGGGCCGGTGCCGCGCCGGCGCCCAGGCCGATCAAGGTCGCGGTAACGAGGGTTTTTGACTTCATCGGTCTTGCCTGCCTTTTCCGGTGGCGGGCGCCTTGCAGGCCGCCGTTTCGGTCAAGTCGGCCAGAACCGCCATCACGGTCGCCTCGATGGCCGCCACCTGTTCGGGGTTGTCCACCTTCTGCCCGTCGAAATCCCGGACGTAAAAGACATCTACTACCTGATCCACGTGGGTCGCCACCCGGGCCACCCAGATATCCAGCCGGCAGCGCAGCAGGGCGTCGGTCACCCGGTAAAGGAGGCCCGGATAATCGTCTGCAAAGACCTCCACGATGGTGAAAAAGCTCGACCCGGCGTTGTCCACCACCACCCTGGGCGGTCGCCGGCCCACCGGCGGGGATGGACGGCACCCGGCCATCTTTTCGGCCAGGGCCCGGGCCAGGTCCAGGCGGCCGTCGAGGGCCGCCTCCAGATCCCGGCCGGCGCGGTCCCAGCGCTCGGCCTCGAAGATCGGGTCGGCCGGAGGCGTGACCTCGAAGATGTCCAGGGCCACGTTGTTGCGCCAGGTGTAGATCTGGCAGCCGAGAATGTTCATGCCGTGGAGGGTGAAGATCCCGGCGATCCTGGAAAAGAGTCCGGGCCGATCCTGGGCGCAGAGGGTCACGGTGCGGGTGCGGGTATCCGGCGAGGGGCAGATGTCCCAGACAAAACGTGAATCCTTGAGCCGGCCGCAGAGGGCCGCGTGGCGGTCCATCTCTTCGATGCCCACGTAAATCAGGTAGCGCGGCGACATGACCGTCAACAGACGCCTGCGCCGTTCCGCCTGGGCCTCGTCCTCGGCCCGGGCCAGAAACTGTTCCTGCTTGGCCGCCACCAGGGTCACCACTTCGCCGGTGGCCAGTTCGCCGCGCTCCAGGGTGCTCAGCACCTTGAAGAACAGCTCGCGCAGCAGGGCCGCGGTCCAGGCGTTCCAGGCCTTGGGACCGGTGGCCATGGAATCGGCCACCGTCAGCAGGTAGAGCATCCGCAGGCGGGTCGGATCCTGGATGCGCCGGGCGCAGGTGATGGCCGTCTCCTCGTCGTTGATGTCGCGCCGGGTGGCGGCCTTGATCAGCAGCAGGTGCTCGGCCACCAGAAAGGCCACCGCCTCGACATCCTTCTCCCGGTAGCCCAGCCGCCCGAGCACCTGGCGGGCGGTCTCGGCCCCCCGGGCCGCGTGATCGCCGCCCGGCTGCCCCTTGCCGATGTCGTGGAGCAAGGCGGCCCACAGGAGCTGCCGGCGCTGGCGCAGCAGGCGGTAAAGCTCGGCGCACAGAGAGTCCTGGGACCGGTCGTCCTCGGTGCCGAAGCTTTTCAGGGTGCGCACCACCCGCAGCGAGTGGCGGTCCACGGGATACAGGTGGTAGGCGTCGTACTGGATCCGGTCCCGGATGCTTTCCAACTCCGGAATGAGGCGAAAGAGGATCCCCGTGCGCCGCATCTCGCTAAAGACGTTGAAATGGGGGGCCGGCAGAACCAGGATGCGCTCGAAGACCGCCAGAATGGCCGGATCGGCAAGGGTCGAGGCGTCCACCAGGTGCAAAAATTCGCGTACCAGCCGCTTGGCCTCGGCCCCCAGGGGCATGCGCTGCCGGGCCGAGGCCTCGAAAATCTCCAGCAGCAGGCCGGGCCGGGCGACGATCTCTTCCGGGGCCCGGAAGGCCAGCCGTCCCCCCTCCACCTCGACCCCTTCCGTGCCGCTTTCGGAGGCCCCCCGACGCCGCGGCCGGGAGGCGGCATAGCCCTGCTCGTAGAGAAACATGAGGTGTTTTTCCTTGATCAGCTCCATCTGGGCGTGGAGCTGGCCCAGGAAGCGCTCCACCGGCTGCTGGCCCCCGGCCGGAACGTAGCCCATCTGACGGGCCAGGCGCTCCTGGTGGTCGAAATGGAGCTGGTCGTTCTTGCGGCCGCTCGCGTGGTGCAGGCGATTGCGCACCTGCCAGACCAATTGCAGGGCGGCTTCGAAGGCCTCGTATTCCTCGTGGGACAGATAACCGTCGTATTCCAGGTCCCGGCGCCGGTGGATGTCGGAGATGATCCGGGCGATCCACAGCATGGTGTGGTAGTCGCGCAGGCCCCCCTGGCCCTCCTTGAGGTTCGGTTCGAGCAGGTAGGACGAGTCGCCGAAGCGCCGGTGGCGGGCCTGGTTGGTCTCGATGAGCCAGCGGATGGTTTCGGTCTTGCGGGGCCGGATCACGGTCTGGCGCAGTTTTTCCATCAGCGTCGAGTACAGCCGGCTCTGGCCGCAGATGAAGCGCGCATCGAGCAGCGAGGTGAGCACCTCGCCGTCGCGCCGGGCCAGATGGAGACAATCCTTGAGACTGCGGGTGGCGTGGCCCACGTCCATCCCGGCGTCCCACAGGGGGTAGACCACCTCGCGGATCAGCGCGTCGGTGTCCCGGGGCAGCGGATTTTCGAAAAGCAGCATCAGGTCCACATCGCTCTGCAGGCACAGTTCCGCCCGGCCGTAGCCCCCCAGCGCCACGATGGCATAAGGGTTGCGCACCAGATCCAGGCGCGGCCCGACGCTGCTGGCCTCGAAACGCCGCCGGAAGTAGTCGTCCAGCAGGGCGGTCAGGGATCCCAGGGGATCGGCCACCTCCCCGCGCAGGATGCGGGCCGTGAGGGCCTCGCGGGCCGCAAAAAGGCCCGCGGCAGGGGTCGAATCCGACTTGGGGATGTGGGCGTCTGGTGGATGCATGGGCCTTGGGCTCGCTTTCTCGGTGTCGCCATCCCAATGAGCAATGGGCGTGCCACCGGTGTTTAAAATTGCTTTTCATGTTGTTTTACAGGCTGTTGAAACTGCTTCGAGCTGATCCCCAAAGAATTCAAGGAAGATCAATTATGTAATTTCCATGCCGATAAAAATACATATTTGTAAGCAAGCGGGCGTATCGCGGGGCAGATTGGCCAATCGCGGAGATCTTGGCGAAGGCCGCCGGACGGCGGCCGCGGAGCAGGACCCGGCGGCCGGCCGAAACCCGCAAGGGGGCGTCGCCGGGCCGCCATGTCCGGTCGGTGGAAAAGGGGCGGAGGGAAGCGCCGTGCCTCAGGCGCCGCCGCTGTCGGGGGATTCGGATTCGGCCATCATGGGCGATTCGAGAAGGTCGCTGTACTGGGCGACCCGGGCCTGAAAGCGCGCCATCTGGTCGGCGGCCACCGGATCGGCCGGCGGCGATTCGATCCGGCGGAAATTGACCGCCGCCCCGTCCCGGTAAAAGGCGAAATCCAGGTGGGGTCCGGTGGCCAGACCGGTCTGGCCCACGTAGCCGATCACCTCGCCACGCTTGACCGACCGGCCGGGGCGCATGCCGTCGGCAAAGCGCGACAGGTGGATATAGCGGCTCTCGTAGCGGCTGCCGTGGCGCAACCGGATGAAGCGGCCGGCGTTCTTGTCGTGCCCGGCACGCATCACCTTGCCGTCGCCCACCGCCAGGACCGGGGTGCCCAGGGGGGCGGCGTAGTCGATGGCGTGATGCTTGCGGTAAATGTTGAGGATCGGATGAAGACGGCGGTCGGTAAAACCGGAACTGATGCGCGCATATTTGAGCGGCGCCTTGAGAAAGGCCCGCTGCAGGCTGCGCCCGGTTTCGTCGAAATACCCGCGGCGGGCGGCGGTCTCATGATAAAAGGCGTTGTAGGGACGGCCCTGGTGCACCAGGCGGGCGGCCTGGATGCGGCCGGCGGGGGCCCGCTGGCCGTCGACGAGGTGCTCCTCGTACACGATGCGGATCTCGTCCCCCGGCTGCAGATAGAAAAGGTCCACCACCTGGCCGAAGACCTCGTCGAGCTGCACGATCGTCTCGGGGCCGACCCCTTGCCCTTGCAGCGCGTCCCACAGGGAGGAGGCCACCGTGGCCGACACCTGGCGCAGATCGGTCCGGACCGGCTTTTGGCCGGCCGAAACGGCGGGGGCCTCGGTCAGATCGAAGACCACGTAATCGCGCAGGGAAGCTTCGTAGACCCAGTAGCGCAGGCCCCCGGCTTCGTCCTGGATGGCGCAGTAGGGATGTCCGGCGCGCATCTGGCGCAGGTCGAAAATTCCATCGCAGGCCTTGGCCGCCTGGTGCACCTGATCGTAGGGGACCCCGTAGCGGCCCAGAATGCCGGCCAGCGTCTCTCCCCGCTGCACCTCGCCGTGAACCGGACTGAGCCCTTCCAGACGAATTCCGTAGAGAATGGGGGCCTCGGGTTCGGCCGGGGCCGCGGCGACTTGAGCCGGCGCCGATACCGGCGGCGGAGCGATGCGCGGCGAGGTGGATTTGCCGGTATCCGCCAGCACGGGCAGCAGATAGACGGCGGCGCAGACGATCAGGGATCCCAGCAAAAGGGGGCGCAGGCGGGTCGATTTCATGAGCGATATCATCTTTTCTGGGGATTTACATCCGCGGGCCCGGTGCTTCGTGATCCGTCCTGAAGGGCCGGTCGATTTGGTTTCCGGCCTTCGTACAATAAACTGGATTAGATTTCAAGCAGTTCTAGCACCGCCCGAGGGCAATGGCCCCCCATGGACGCAATTCGGTTGACCCCCCGGCCGGGATCGTTCTATGGATCACCGGCAACCGCCGGGCTTGCCCGGCACCGCGGCATCGGGGCCCTGGAGGCGGGGCCGGGAAAAAGGGAGGTGCACCTGTGAAAACCATCGGTCTGCTGGGCGGAATGAGCTGGGAAAGCACGGTGGGCTACTATCGCGAAATCAACCGGGGCATCAAGGCCCGCCTCGGCGGTCTGCACTCGGCGCGGATCGTCCTGTACAGCGTGGATTTCGCCCCCATCGAAGCCCTGCTGCGCGCCGGCGACTGGGATGCGGTCACCGCGGCCCTGAGCGACGGGGCCCGGCGGGTGGCCGCCGGAGGCGCCGACTTTCTCCTGGTGTGCACCAACACCATGCACCAGGTGGCCGAAACCGTCGCCCGGGCCGCGGGCATCGAACTGCTGCACATCGCCGACGCCACCGCCCGGGTGCTGGCGGCGGACGGGGTGAAACGGGTCGGACTGCTGGGCACGGCCGTGACCATGGAGGCGGACTTTTACAAGGGGCGCCTGACGGATCGCCACGGACTGGAGGTGATGATCCCCGCGGCGGCCGACCGCCCCCGGATCAACGGGATCATTTTCGAGGAGTTGTGCCAGGGGGTCGTGAGCCCTTCTTCGCGCGGCTTTTTTTTGGAGATTGTTGACCAGTTGGGTGCCATGGGGGCCGAGGCCGTGATCCTGGGCTGCACGGAAATCGGCATGCTCATCGGACCGAAGGATACCGCCATGCCCCTCTATGACACCACCCGGATCCACGCCGCCGCGGCGGTGGCGCGGGCCCTGGACGCGTGATCCGGCCGGCCGTCAGACCTGGAACCCGCCGACACGGATGGTCAGGTGCAGGCGCCGGTTGGGCAGCCCGAGATCTTCGAGAGCAATCGTGGCGGTGGTGCCATGGGGGGTATGCGGCGGGATGCTGACCGCAACGCAGCGCCACTGCGCAACCCGGCCCCGACCACCGCAGAGGCCACACGGGCAAGTGGGTCCGCTGGCCCCCCGCGAACATGCGGGGCAAGGCGCCAGGACGGGAAAACGGATCGGCGCCCGGCAGCCCCGGGCCGCCTCCTGAAAATCGAGCACCACTTCGAAGTAAAGGTCCCGGGCCCCTGCCTCCGCGGCGGCCGGCGCCACCATACCGGCAGGGCCGCCATGGCGCGGCTCCGCCGGCGGATCCGGAAAAGGCGCCGGGCCCCGCCGGGGCGTCAGAACGGCATCGTAGCGGCGACGGCGATCCTGATCCGAAAGGGTTTCGTAGGCTTCCTGGATCTGGCGGAAGCGGTCCGGGTCAGGGGCTCCGGCCAGATCCGGATGGCAGGTCTTGGCAATGGCGCGATAGGCCTGTTTGATCTGGTTCAGGTCGGCCCCGTGGCTCAGGCCCAGGAGCAGATAGTAATCTTTGGCCATCACTCGTCCCTGGTTCCGGCGGCCTTGCCCATCTTGGGATTCCCCCTCCGGGGGTCACCTCGCCCGGGGCGGGTCGCTTGCCGGTGCTCAATCAAGGTCCGCCATGATCCGTGAACGGGAAGCGGGCCGGCACTCCCGCCACCGGCCCGCTTCGCGCTCGGTGTTTGCCGGCCGATCAGGCCGCGCTCACGGTGATCCGGCGCGGCAGGGCCTTTGCCTGCTTGGGCAGATTGAGGTGCAGGACCCCGTCCCGGTGGCTGGCCTGGATGCGTTCCTGGTCGATGGCCTCGGTCAGGGTGAACTGCCGGTAGTAGCGCCCCACCTCGAACTCCACCAGGATGTCGTCTTCCTCGGGGCCCTCGAAGGGCCGGACATCACCCGAGAGGGTCAGCACGTCATCGCGCAGATCGATCTGGATGTCCTCGGGCGCCACCCCCGGCAGGTCGGCGGTCATCACGATGGCGGTTTCCGTTTCGTAAATGTCCACGGCCGGCACGAAGACCGGACCACTCTTGGTCTGCTCGGCCGGTGTGGCCAGCTCCTGTTTTCCCTTCACCTGGATTTCTTTCGAGTCGCTCATCGTCGGTTCCTCCTTTCCCATCCCTCATTTGACGGTGATCTGCCGGGGCTTGGAGGCCTCGGCCTTGGGCAGGGTCACGGTCAGGATCCCGTTGACCATCCCGGCCTCCACCCTGTCGGCATTGATATCGCCGGGAAGGCCGATGATCCGCGAAAACGAGCCGCCATCGCGCTCGCGGCGGTGGTAGCGCACGTTTTCGTCATGGGCGATGCGGCGTTCTCCGGAGATGGTCAGGTTCCGGCCCACCACCTCGATGTTCAGCTCATCGGCCCTGAGGCCGGGCAGCTCGGCGCGTACGAAGTAGTGGTCCCTGTCCTGGGTGAGGTTCAGGGCCGGAAAAACGCCGGCGGGCATCCCGCGCCCCGGGGACGGCCCCCCGAAAACGCTCTCCGAGAGCCGGTCGAGATAGCGGCGCATCAGGTCCAGTTCCTCGAAGGCGTCGCGGGCACCGTAAGCCAGTTGAGGATACATTCTGCGCACGATCATGGGTGAACCTCCTTTCCTGTTGGCAATGGTCTCGGGTCATGAATCCTTCGGCCCCGGGACGGGCCGCCGGCGCGGCCGTGGGCGCCGTCCCCGGGCCTTTTCAACCCCTGGCCGGTATCCGAAGGAGGGATTTCGGCGCCCCTTGTCAGGGGCTATGGGAAGTGGAGGGTACGGCTGGCGAAGCGACACACGATATCACCTCCAACCAGATCCCGGACAAAGGTGTTATAATGTGTATTCGGGGCGTTACGCTTTTTTGAGGTAAACATTAACCCCGGCCGGCGGAAAGTCAAGCGAGGGCGGAAAGGGGAAAGCCCATGGATGGAAAGTGGAAAAAATGGTATGGCCGGAGCGTCCCGCGGCGCCCGGGGGACCGGGGCGCCGATCCCGCATCGACGACCTGAGATAAAAGAGGTTTTCCCATGCTCGACGTCTCCACCTACGAGGCGATCCTCGACAGCATCCACCACCGCCTGGTCTTCGTGGACACCGATCACGTGATCCGCTACCTCAACCGGGCCGCCCGCCGGTGGTTCTACCAAAAACGCGGATATGCGGACCTGGTGGGCCGATCGATCTTCGCCTGCCACAACCCCGATTCCCGTGAACAGCTGCTCGAACTCTACCGGCGGTTGCAGCAGGGCGAGGACGCCGTCTTCGTCAAGATCACCCCGGAGAACGAAAAGGCGTCCATGGTGGCGGTGCGCGACGGCCAGGGGCGGCTCCTGGGCTACTTCGAACGCTTCGAGGACCTGCATCCGCCCGTTCCGCCCGACGCCGCCCGGCGGGGCTGACGAAACACCACAGGGCATCAAAAATGCGCCCCGCGGTGCGGCGGCGCTGCCGTCGCCCCCTTGCCTGCCGGGGTGGATGCCCGGATCGTCAGCCCCTGGCGCGGCGCACCACCGTGCCCGTCACCCGCATATGGGGAAAGTACATGGCCATGGCGAATTCGCGCGAAAAGCGCGGGTGAACCGTCAGTTCGACGTACTCCATCCGGCGGGCCAGGTGCTCGGCCTGCCGGCGTTTTTCACGGCTGAGCAGGGCCAGGCGGGCCCCGTCGCCGGCGGCGTTGCCCACCGCCTGGATCCTGGCCGCCGGAAAGTCGGGAATCAGCCCCATGACGACCGCCGAGGCCGGATCGATGAGCGAACCGAAGGCCCCGCAGAGCAGGACCCGGTCCACCCGGTCCACGCCAAGGGTTTCCATGAGCAGGCGCACCGCCGCGTGGATGGCCCCCTTGGCCATCTGAACGGCCCGGACGTCTTCCTGGTCCACCAGAATCGGCCGGCCGGTGGCGCTCTGTTCGGCCGGCACGAGGACAAAAGCCAGGCGGTCTGCCTGCGCCAGGGGGCCCTCGCCGCAAAAACGCCGGTCGAGGCGCCCGCTGGGGTCCACGATTCCGGCGGCCACCATCTGCGCCAGGGCGTCGATGATCCCCGAGCCGCAAATGCCGCGGGCCGGGACCGGCCGGCCGGGGGCATCGCCGATGACCCGGCAGCGCACGTCCAGGGTATCCGGATCGATCCAGACCCGCTCGATGGCCCCGGCCGCGGCCCGCATCCCGTGGCCCAGGGTGGCGCCTTCCAGGGCCGGACCGGTGGCGCAGGCGGCGCAGACCATGCGCCCCTGATGGGCCACCACGATTTCGCCGTTGGTGCCCACGTCCACCAGGAGAGTGACGCGGTCATCCCGCGGTGCGGGAAGGGTTGCCAGGACCGCCCCCACCGTGTCGGCCCCCACGAAGCCGGAAACCACCGGCAGCAGATGGACCCGCGCGCCCGGGGCCAGGTCCAGCCCCAGATCCCGGGCCGGAATGTCCACGGGCCCGGAAACCACGGGCACGAAGGGAGCCCGGCCCAGACCGGCCGGATCGAGGCCCGCGAAGAGATGCAGCATGCAGGTGTTGCCCACGCAGACCATTTCGGCCATGGCCCGGGGCGGCATTCCGGCGCCGGCCCCCAGATCGGCGAGGAGCCGGTTGACGGCGCCCACCAGGGCCGATTGGAGGGCCGCCCGTCCGCCGGGAACCGAAGCGGCATGGGCGATGCGCGCGATGACGTCCTCGCCGAAGGAGACCTGGGGGTTCATGGCCGAGGCCATGGCCAGGACGGCGCCGCTGGAAAGGTCGCACAGATAGGCCGCCAGGGAGGTGGTGCCGATGTCCAGGGCCACCCCGGCCAGGGGCAGGGTTTCGTCCTCCAGAAGGCCGATGCAGCGGTCGGCCTCGTCCAGAAGCGGCGTGATCCGGCCTCCGGAGCGCGCCAGGGCGCCGGGCAGCGCCTGGAGCATGGCCGGATCCGGGACCGGGATTCGGGCCTCACCGGCCGCGGTCAGGGCGTTTGCCAGGCGTTCCCAGTCGGCCAGGGGCGAGGCCAGCTCCGGCAGGCCGACCCGGACGGTGCGGCGGCGCACCCGGGGGTCGGGCGCCACGGTCTGGAGCCCGGGCGCCTTGCAGATCACCTGGCGCCCGGTGCGGCTCTCGTCGGGGATCTCCACCGTCACATCCCCCAGGACCTGGACCTGGCAGGCCAGACGCCAGCCGTCCAGGCGTTCGGCTTGGGCCAGGGATGCGATTTCCCTGTCGGTTGCCGCCGAAAGCCGGTTTTCGGCCGCCTTTCCAGGCGGAATCCGCACCCGGCATTTGCCGCATCGGCCCTGCCCGCCGCACAGATTCTGAAGATCGGCGCCCAGGTCGCAGGCGGCCTGGGCGAGCCGGGTGCCGGCGGCCACGGCCCCCCGGAGGCCGGCGGGCAGAAATACCACTTGAACGGTTTCGGAATTCATCCACCCTTCCCGCGAACCGCGGCCCCCTCCGGGGACGGCAGAAAATGGATCGTCACGTCGGCGGGCCGGGCCGCGCCGATCTCCGCCTCGATGGCCTTGAGCACGGCCAGGGGCACCGGGCAGGTCCGATGCGTGAGCATGTCCAGCGCCGAACCCCAGAACCCCGGGACCTCCGGGGCGCGGCCCAGGACCGCGGGCCAGCGGATGCGCGCCACCGCGGCGCCCCATCGGTTCACCGCCTCGCAGCCGCTGGCCACCTTGAGGCGCACCTGGCGGTTTCCGGCGCGCACGACCTCGAGATCGGCGCTAAAACCACAGGCGCCGCATTCCACCGCCACGCGGGTCATGACCGCTCCTTGGCCGTCAGCGTCCGGGGATCAGGGTTCGCCCAGGGTCCCGAAGCGCTCCAGGGCCTTCTGGACCAGAAACAGATGGTAGCCCGGGGTCTCGGGGGCCAGTTCACACCCGACGCTGAACATGAAGCCGCGCGGGGCGCGTTTGCCCTTCTCGATGGTCTGGCGGCAGCGCTCCAGGATTTCGGCCGGCTCCCCGGTGAGCAGCAGGCTCGGATCGAGGTTGCCGATGATGACCGCCTGGGCGCCGAGGACCGCGATGGCCCGGTCGATGTCGATCTCCTCGCCGAAGCTGCACAGCCCCGGATCGCCCATGGGCACCTCGGCCCACATGGGCAGGTTGGCGTTCTGGTCTCCGCAGATATGGTGCAGGACATGGCGCACCCCCAGCTCCTGGATCCGCTCGCCGGTCTCCACCAGGTAGGGGAGCACGAAATGCCTGAACTGGCGCGGAGAGATGATCAGGTTGGACGCCAGGGGCTCCCAGAACTGGGGAATCACCCGTTCGGCGCCGAAGGTCTCGACCCAGTGGGTCACGATGTCCAGAATGTGGTCCGTGGCCAGGCGCAGGATGCGGTGGGCCAGTTCGGGCTTCTTGATCATCCAGCGGCAGAGCCTTTCCACGGCGCAGATGTTGCCGGCGATGGTGAAGTTGCCCCCCATGACCACAGAGATGGGCGTTTCGTGGCGTTCCTGGAGGCGGGAAAAGGCCATGGCGATGGGCAGGCATCCGGCCGTGCGCACGTCCGGCAGGATCAACCGGTCGATGTCCTCCTCGGCCTTGACCGGAAAGCACTTGTGGGCCGGGGCCTGCTGGTAGGCGCCGGTGGGCATGTCGATCTGGCCCCCGAACTCCCAGGTGCCGTAGGAGGCGTAGCCGTAGAGGGGCCCCCAGTCCACCCCGTACTGTTCGAAGGTCATTTTCTGGGCGGCGAAGCTTTTTTCCGCATCGCTGTAAATGGTGGCGATGGGATAGCCCAGGTTGCGGGCGCAAAAGCCGAGAATGAAGGGAAAATGGGGGATACGGTCCACCGGTTTTCCGGCCAGGATGGCGTCGGTGCGTTCCCTGGAGGTCATCGGATGCATGGTTGCGTCCTCTTTAGCGCAGGCTGATCGCGCTGCGTGGATTCATCATGGGTTCCTGAAAATTGGCGGGCAATCGCGCATCGCCACCGACGCCCGCTCACGCCGCGTACCACCCGAAATCGTGCACCGCCCGGGTCATGGCGTAGACGTTGACCGGCGGAGCGCCCACCGGCAGGCCGCAGCCCGGCCCGAGAATGAATCCGCCCGGGGCGTTCTTGCCCTTCTCGATGGCCGCGCGGCAAAGGGCGTAGACCGCCTCCGGGGTTCCGGTCTGGATCACGGCCGGTTCGATGTTGCCAAAGAGGATATCCTTCGGAAAGTGGGCCGCGGCGGTTTCCAGATCCACCTCGTGGCCGAAGCTCAGCACGCTGGGATGGGACCAGGGGCAGGCCTCGGCCAGCAGCGGAAGGTTGAGGTTCTGCTCGCCGCAGATGTGAAAGCCGAAGCGCCTGACCCCCAGGTCCGCCAGCCGCCGGTGGTAGGCGAGGTGATAGGGAAGGGCGAATTTCTTGACGATGCGCGGCGAAACGAGCTGGTTGGACTCGGTGGGACTGCTCATCCAGGCAAAGACCCGTTCGGCGCCGAAGGTGTCCACCCAGAGGCCCAGCACGTTGAAGATGTGGTCGATGGACAGCGCGAGCAGCTGCTCGCACAGCTCGGGCCGCTTCATGGTCCAGCGCAGGAACCGGTCGATCCCGGCGATGTTGGCCGCCATGGTGAAGGGGCTGCGCGAAAAGAAGTAGACCGGCAGACCCTGCTCGGCCTGGAGCCGGGCAAAACGCAGGGCCAGGGGAATCCGCCCGGCCGTGCGCGGGTCGGGCAGCCGCAGGCGCTCGATGTCCGCTTCCGTCTTGACCGGATAGTCGGTGACCACCAGGGCCCCCTCGTATTCGCCCCGGGGCATGCGCACCTGGCCGCCAAAGTCCCAGGCCCCCAGCACGGTGTGCCCGGCGTACTGGGGAATGGGGTCCCAGCCGTACTGTTCGGTGGTCCACTGCATGTCGGCAAAGCTCTTTTCCGGATCCTCGTAGGCTTCGGCCACCGTGTGGCCGGCATTGCGGGTGTTGAACCCGGTGCTCATGGCGCCCAGCGGCACCCGGTCCGGCCGTCGGCCGGCAAAGAGGGCCGCCATCCGCTCCTGGCTCGTCATACGATCCTGTGGCAGGTGCATCGTTTAACTCCTCCGTCCGTATTCAGGCGGCCTTGGTAAAAAGACGGCCGGCGGTCTCCACCGCCGCGATGGCGTCCGGGGCGTAGCCGTCGGCCCCGTACTGGCGGGCGATCTCGGCGTTGAGGGGCGCGCCGCCCACCAGCACGATCACCTTGGGATCCACCGCCTTGAGCATGGCGATCGCCTTGGGCATGGCCATCATGCTGGTGGTCATCAGGGCCGAGAGGGCCACCACGTCGGCGCCGGTCTCCCGCAGGGTCTGGGCGAAACGCTCCAGCTTGACGTCCTTGCCCAAATCGAAGATCTCCCAGCCGGCGGCCTCGAACATGGTCTTGACCAGGGTCTTGCCGATGTCGTGGATGTCGCCCTCCACCACCCCCATGATGATCTTGCCGGCCGCCTCGTGCTCGCCGACCTTCACCTGAGGCCGCAGCACCTCGAGCCCGGCGTACATGGCATCCGAGCACAGGAGCAGCTCGGGCACGAAGTATTCTTTCTGCTCATAGAGCCTGCCCACCGTGTCCATGCCCGCCGCCAGGCCCTGCATGATGGCCGTGTAGGCGTCGATGCCGGCCTCCAGGGCCTCACGGCAGAGCCGGGGGGTCTTTTCCTCGTCCATGTCCACCACGGCGTCGTGGAGTTGCTTCAAAAAGGCGGCCCTGCGGTCTGCATCCATCGGTTACTTCCTTTCTGCGCGGTCAGTTCGCAATTGCTTGTTCAGCCGACGCCCGAAAGCGCGGCGCAACAGTTCGCCCATATCCCAGACCCGGACACCGAGGTCCCGTTCGTGCTTCATCAGGTTGATCAGGCAGATGGGGCAGGCCACCACCAGATCCCGCCCGCCCTGGGCCAGCTCCCGGGCCCGGATGCACGAGATCGAGCGGCTCAGGTCGGCAAAGGCGTACTCCACCGGGCCGCCGCAGCAGGCGGTGTTCTGGCCGCAGTTTTCCGGCTCCACCACCGTGAGCCCCAATCGCGCGAGGACGGTTCGGACCGGCGTGACGATGTCCAGGTCCCGGGTCATGACGCATGAATCGTGCAAAACGACCCGCCGGGGAAGACCCGGCGCCGGTGTCTCCAGGGCCGCTGTTGCGGATTGGGCCAGCACCTGCAAATAGTGGCGCACGTCCAGATCGAAGCCGGGAACGTAGCGCGGGTAGACTTCCCGCAGCATGAAGGTCGTGTGCGGATCGGTGGTCACCACGGTGCGGGCCCCGGCCGCCTTGAGGGTCCGGTAGACCGCCCGGGCGATGGGGGCCACCGCCGCTTCCATCCCCAGGTCGTGGAGCAGGACCCCGCTGTAGGGCTCGCGTTCATGGAGGTAGGCCGGCCGGATCCCGACATGCGCCAGGGCCGCCACGATGCCCCTGAGGGCCGCCTGGCCCCGGCGGCGGATCTCCTGTTCGCCGCGGGCCCGCAGGCGCAGGAGCGGATCGGCGGCCAGGGCCCCGGCCATCCCGGCCATGCGGGCCAGGGCCCTCACCTCCAGGGCCGGCGCCAGCGGCAGGGCCGCGGCGGCCATCCCGGTGGCACCCGCCACGAAGGGGAGCATCGGGTACATGCGGGCCGTATAGAGCAGAATCGGCCCCCGCGGGGGCAGGGCCAGCCCGCCGGCCCAGCGGGTCCAGTAGACGGTCTTGAGGCCCAGCGGGTCTCCGGTGCGCTCCAGGTTGCCCGCAATCGTCTTCAGGGCCTGGGCCACCAACGCCTTAGCGCTTCGCATGGGTCCCTCCCCGGGCCAGCCGGCCGGAAAGGAGGCGGCGGCCGCGCCCGATCAGTTCGCAAACGTCCAGGTTCTGCCCCTTGCTCTTGCACATCACCTCGCAGCGCCGGCACTGCAGGCAACTGTACAGGCAGTAGGTCAGGGCGTCGTCGAAGGCCAGGGTGCCGTTGAGCAGGTACTTGATGATCTGCAGGCGTCCGAAGGCGGAGTAGCTTTCCACCCCCTGGGAGGCCTGGTAGGTGGGACAGACATCGACGCAGAAACGGCACGACCGGCACTTGGCGATTTCCTTGAGCAACTGGTCCCGAGCCGCATCGTCGTGGGTCACAGCCAGCCCTCCAGGTTGCCGCGGTTGAGGATGTTGTTCGGGTCGAAGGTCTTTTTGAGCCCGGTCAGAAAGGCGGTGTAGGCCGGCCCGTACTTCTTGCCGAGAAAGCCGGCGCGCTGGGCCGTCAGTCCCCATTCGCCCCCGCAGCCGCCGTACTTGATGTTCAGGGCCTCGGTCTTTTCGCGCACCTCCAGGGTGACCGCCTTCTTGACCGCGTTGGGGATCTCCTTGGAGGGGATAAAGGCGTAGGCGTGGATCGTGGGGGCCCCGATGTGGCCGAAGGAGTAGAACTCGTTGCCCTTGACGCTGTCGAGGTTGAGGATGATCTGCCTGGCCTCGGCAAAGGCCTCCTTGAGCCGGTCGACCCGGGGGGTGATTTCGCTGCCGAAGGTCGAACCGAGCCGGTAGACGTAGTTGCCCGCCTCGGCCCGGCTGCTCCAGATCTTGCCCCAGCGGGCCGCGTCGGCGACGATTTCGGCCTCGAGGGGTTTCTGCCGCTTGAGAAAATCGAGAAAGACCTGCGCCCGGGCCTCGCACCCGGCGGCGGTGGCCGAATGCATGCTCATCATCGCCACGGCCCCCTGGGGCGGATCCAGGCCCACGGCGGAAAAACCAACCGGTGCCGATTTTTCATCCAGGTATTCGAAGAACAGCGGGGTGGGAATCCCCTCGCGGTACATGGCCATGACCGTATCGAGAATCTCCTCGGTGCTGGAAAAATAGGCGACGATGTTGGCCATCCGCGGCAACGGGATCAGGCGCATGCGGATCTTGGTGATCACGCACAGCAGCCCTTCGGAGCCCACGAGGAACTTGGTGGCCTCGATGCCGGCCGGCTTGCGGGTCGATTCGGTGCCGGTGTTGAGAATTTCGCCGCTGGCCAGGACCACCTCCAGGCCCAGGACATAGTCGCCGGGCTTGCAGAGGCTGGCATCCACGGCATGGGCGCTGGTGTTGACCGCCACCGAGCCGCCGATGGTGGCCACCGGCTCGCTGCCCGGAAAGATGGGCAGCAGGGCCTTGTGGGGCGCCAGGGCCTTTCGAAGCTTGCCGATGTGCATTCCGGCCTCGACCTCGAAGTAGCCCCGCTCGGGGAAAATCTCCAGCTTCTGCATGCGCCCGGTGTCCAGGACGATGGCGTTGGTCTTGGGGCGCCCCAGGCCCACCAGGGAGGTCCCGGATCCATGGGTATGCACCGGAATCGCTCTCTGGTTGGCGTAGCGCAGCACCGCCGAGACCTCGCGGCTGTCGGCCGGCCGCACCACCGCGTAGGGCACGTGGTGCGCTTCCACGTCCCAGGGCATGGTGTCCTTGGCGTAGGCCATGGCCGTGGGACGGTCGGTAAAGGCGTTCTCCTTTCCCACCAGGTCGGCCAGATCCCGGCCGAGTCGCTTCAGATCGTATTGCATTGCCCCTCCAGATGGCCGGCCCGGCATGGGGCCGCTGTGGTGCCGAAACGGGTTTTGCCCATGCGGCGGCCGCCGTCTACTGCCCTGATCCGGGCTTCGTTCCGGCGTACACCACGAAGTTGTAATGCTTGAAAAAACAGTCCACGTCCGCAAAACCGGCCGCGCGCATCCAGGCCAGCTGGGCCTCCAGGGGAGCCGGCCGGTCGCAGGCCATGCGCTCTCGAATGCGGGCCAGTTCCTGGGGATGGAGGCCGCTGGCCGCCAGGTGGTCCTGCCAGTGCTGCTGGTACCGCTGTTCCGCGCCCGGCGTGGGCCCCAGGCACAGCTCGGCGTGCACAAAGGCGCCGCCCGGCTCCAGGGCGGCGAAGATCTTCCGGATCAACGCCTGCTTGCCCGCATCCTCCAGGTGGTGGACCGACATGGCCGAAACCACCAGGGGATAGGTGCCGGGAAAAGGCTCCCGGGCGTAGTCGCCGATAAAAAAGCGGACCCGCGAGGTTCCGGAAAAGCGCTTTCGGGCCTGGGCCAGCATGGGTTCCGAGACGTCCATCAGGTCGGCCCGGGCCTGCGGGAAACGCCCCAGGATCAGGGCCGACACCAGCCCGGTGCCGGCACCCAGATCGAGAAAGGCGAACGTCTGCTGGGGTGCAAACGGCACCAGGTCGAGCAGAGTGCCGTAAAAATCGTCGAAGCAGAAGATCACCCGGCGCCTGGCCGCATCGTAGACCAGCGCGCCGGCATCGAAAAGCGCCTTGACCGACATGGGTGCCGCATCCTTTCCGAAACCGTCGTAACCGCGCGAATCCCTTCAATGGGTCAAGGGCGCCAGCAGTTCGGCGGCACTGGTGAGGTTTTCCAGGTTTTCGATGCTTGCCAATAACTGCGCACGCTCTTCCGCGCCCAGGGGATAGCCGCTGTAGGCGACGCATTTGTCGAACTTCCGGCGGCACTGGGCATCGCTCACCGGCCGGGCCGGGTTGCCCAGGGGAGCGGCGATGCGCGCCTCGAGCGCTGCGGCGCCCTTGCGCAGGACCCGCAGGCGGGCCGGGAGGATGTCCTTGGCCGCCAGGTTCGGATCCACGGTTACCCGCACCTTGGCGGCCAGGTCCTGAACAGGGGGCCGCCGGATGGCCTGGGTCTCGAAATCGCCCAGGAAAACGTCTCCTTGCAGCAGGGCGCAGGCCACCGTGTAGGGAATGCTGAACTGGGCGTCCACCTGGGGGTTGGGCCCGAGGCGCAGGGGTTTTCCCACCATTTCGGCCACCATGGAAGAGACCTGCACCTCGACGGCCTCGACGGTTCCGCTGTCGGGGACCCGTTCATGCACCGCCAGGGCCGCGTCGATGGCGCTGTGGGTCATGCGGCAGCACGGATAGGGCTTGATGCTCAGGTCGGTGATGGTCATATGGCTGCCGAGTCCGTCCAGCACCGCCGCGCCATCCACCTGCCCGTGCTCGTAAAGCGGGTAATAGCCGTAGGGCCCGCTGAGAAAGGCGCGGCTGCCGGTAACCCCCCGGGCCGCCAGGAAGGCCGCCGTCACCCCGGCCGAGGCGGCAAAGGCCGGCTGCAGGCGCTTGACCAGCCGCCCTTCGAGCAATCCCTGGGCATTGCCGGCGGTCTGGGCGTAGACCAGCCCCAGGGCATTCCAGAGCTGGTCTCGGTCCAGGCCGAGGACCTTGCCGGCCGCCGCCGCGGCCCCGAAACTGCCGCAGGTGGCGGTTCGGATCCAGGAAAGGGGCCGGTGGATCCCCAGACTGAGGCGGCAGACCACGTCCACCCCGAGCACCAGGGCGGTGACCAGGGTCCGGCCGTCGACGGGCCGGCCGGCGGATTCGGCCGCGGCCAGGGCCGCCGGCAGGACGGTGACGAAGGTGTGCAGGGCCGAGGCATCCAGGGTGTCGTCGAAGTCCAGCGCGTGCATGAGGGTGCTGTTGGCCAGGGCCGCCAGGGGCGGGGCCGCCTTGAACGGCGCGAAGAGCACCGAAGACCCCCGCCCGCCCTGCCAGGATTCGACCATGGCCAGCAGCTCCGGGCAGCCCGGGGCCTGGCGGCCGGGAAAGGCGACCCCCAGGGTGTCCATGACCAGGCGCTTGCAGCAGGCCACGGCCTGGTCGTCGAGGTCGGAGTAATCCGTTTGCGCGAGCAGGTCGATGAGCCGGGTTTCCAGTTCGAGGTCGAGTCGGGACATGGCAGCTCCTATCCGTCGGATTCCAGACCCAGTTTGCGCAACTCGGCGACAAAGTTGCGGCTGTAGGCCGTAATGGCTTGGATCAGGGATCCCCCTTTCGCGGCGCTGGCCGGCCCGGGATCGCCCATGGTGCCGGTGCCCGTGACCTGTCGGATGTCCTGGAACAGGATCTGCACCGAACCGTCAAATTCGGTTTCACCCAGGGAGTTGCGCACCTTGAAGGCCGATCCCGGCGGCGAAGCGACCCGATCGGCGCGGATCCGGTCCGCCTTGACCGCCTCGGGAGCCAGGGCCATGATCACCGAGGTCATCACCTCTCCGGCATGGGTGAAGCGCCCCTCGGCAATGCCGCTGTCCGGAGCGGCCGCCAGATCGTTGGCCAGCTTCCAGATGTTGATCATGGCCACGCGCACCTTCTTTTCGGCGATCAGCGAATGCGCCACCGCCTCGATGGCCGCGTTGTTGCCCCGGTGGGCGTTGAGAAACAGGATGCGCCGGACACCGTGGGCGATCAGGCTGCCGGCGTAGTCGGAAAGGACCCGGATCAGGGTCTCCATTTCCAGGGAGATGGTGCCGGCAAAGGGCATGAACCATTTGGAGTAGCCGACGGGCAGGGTCGGGCCGATCAGGACTCCCGGCGCGCCGTCCAGGCCCCGGGCCACGGCCTCGGCCGTGAGGGTATCGACCCCCAGGGGCAGGTGAGGGCCCTCGAGTTCCACCGAACCGATGGGAATCACGGCCACGCTGTGGGCATCCACCCGGTCCCGGAAATCTTCCCAGGTCATTCGAGCGATCATGGCGGTTGGCATCTGCTGAGATCCTCCTGAAGCGTCAGGCTGTGCGCTTCTTGCCGAAAAGTCCGACGGTCAGCCGGCGCAGGGTGTCCGGGACGCGGAACGCAAAGATCAGAATCAGCGCGGGAAGCCCGATGAGATCGGTCTTCCACCCCGGATCGATGAGCATCAGGCCGATCACCAGAAGCATCAGCCGCAGCAGAAGCGGGAGCTTGCCCCCCAGGTAGTTCTGGGCGGCGCAGGCGATGGCGACCACCCCGCACACGGAGGTGATGCACACCTGCAGGATCTGCCCCGGGGTGCCGATCAGCAGCAGCGCGTTGTTGTAGACGAACATGAAGGGAATGATGAAGATCACGATGGCCAGCCGGCAGGCCGTCAAGGCGGTGCGCATCATCGGCGCCTCGGCGATTCCGGCGGCCACGAAGGCATCCGGCGCCATGGGCGGGGTGATGCCGGCAATGGTCGAAAAGTAAAAAACGAACATGTGGGCCGCCATGGGGTAGACCCCGATCTTGATCAGGGCGGGCACCACGAGGATGGCCAAGACGATGTAGGCCGCCACCGGCGGCACCCCCATGCCGAGAATGATGGAGGCCACCATGGTCAGCAACAGCAGCACGATGAGGTTGCCGCCGCTGAGCTGGATCAGCAGGCCGGACATCATCAGGCCCAGACCGGTCAGGGTGATCATCCCCAGCACGACGCCGCCCAGGGTCAGGATCGCCACCACCGGCAGCGCCGTCATGGCCCCGCTTTCGAGCCCCTCGATGATCTTGGGCAGGGTCATCCAGCGCTTTCTGCCCCCCAGCAGGCTGCAGACCGGAATGGCCACGGTGGCCCAGAAGGCCGCCAGGGTGACCGACACCTTGGAATAGACCAGAAAGAAGATCAGCACCAGGATCGGAATGATGAAAAACCACCCCTCCCGCAGGGTCTGGCGAATGCTGGGCAGCTCCTCGCGCGGCAGGCCGACCATGCCCATTTTCTGGGCCTCGATGTCGATCATCAGAAACAGCCCGAGGTAATACAGAATCGCGGAGAGCCCGGCGGCCTTCATGATGGTGGTGTAGTTGACGCCGAGGATCTCCATGATGATGAACACGGCGCTGCCCATGATGGGCGGCATCAGCAGCCCTCCGGCGCTGGAGACCGCCTCCACGGCGCCGGCAAAATGGGGGTTGTAGCCGCTGCGCTTCATCAGGGGGATGGTGATCTGTCCGGTGCCGGCGACATTGGCCGTGCCGCTGCCCGAGAGCATCCCGAACAGCGAGGAGGCCACCACGGCGATCTTGGCCGGCCCGCCGCGCACGTGGCCGAAGAGGGCGAAGGACAGATTGATGAAGAATTCCCCCCCGCCGGCGGACCGCAGCATGGCCCCGAAGAGGATGAACAAGAAGATGTAGGTGGCCGAAATCCCCGCCAGCATGCCGAACACCCCTTCGGTGGTGATGAACATGTTGCCCACGATGCGGTCGAAGGGATAGTTCTTGTGCGCCAGGATTCCGGGCAGAAACTCGCCGAAACGGGCATAGAGCATGGCAATGACGGCAATGATGGGAAAGGCCCACCCCAGGGTCCTGCGGGCGGCCTCGATGGACAGAAGCAAAAAGACCGTGCCCAGGGCAAGTTCATGCCAGGGCGGACGCATGCCGCACTCGCCGACCTTGGTAAACCAGGTGGTCAGCACGTAGATGCCCAGCCCCAGCGCCGTGAGGGCCATCAGGTAGCCGTGCCAGGCGATGCGCTCCTTTTTCTTCTGATCGAAGCCGTAGTAGAGAAAGATGAGGATCAGGGCGAAGCTTACATGGGTCACCCGCTGGTTCATGGCGGTCAACTGGAAAATCCCGGTATACAGCTGGTAGAGGCTCATGGCCACCGCGATGACCCGAACGAGCACGGGAATCGGCGGTTTTTGGGTGTTGCTTGAAATCTCCATGGTGCTCCTCTGGCGGCGCGATGCGCGCGACGGGACGGCCGGGTGGCCAGCCGCGGCTGAAAAAGGGCCGAAGGAAACGGCCGACTTGAAAAGGTCTGTGGTCAGACCAGGCTAGCGTTCGGGCAGGACGCCTGCCCGTCCCGCCGTTTGCTCCCCGCAAAGCATCCGTGACCGAGGGTCTCGACACGCAGACATCCTATGGTGGCGAGCGGGGGCGCGGCGACCCGCCCCCGTTCGCGCTGAAAACCGCGCCGCGGATGCGCTATCGTCGCGATCCGCGGCCGTATCGCGTCACTCGTAATACTGGGCGCGCTTGTCCCAGATGCCCTTTTCCTGGAAGTAGCGGATCGCTCCGGGATGATAGCCCACCGGAACCCCCGGAGAGCCCCTGAACGCGTTCTGAAGCGTGTAGAGCCTGGCCAGGGGATGAATGGCGTTCTTCTCCTCTTCGTGCTCGTAGACCGCCTTGACCATCTGATAGACCAGGTCCTCGGGCAGGTCGGTGCGGCAGAGCCACATCTGGGGCAGGGTGTAGGTGTGCACGTCCTGGTCGATCCCCTCCTAGGTGCCGGCCGGAATCACCAGGGGGACCACGTTGCTGTACTCGGCGCGGAGTTTTTTGAGCGCCTGCGGCTCGATTTCGATCAGGCGGATGGGGATGTCCCGGGCCAGTTCCATGACCGAGGCCAGCGGGGCGCCGGCGCCGATGATGCCGGCGTCGATGGTGTTGTCCCGGATTCCCCGGACGACTTCGCTGAAGGAAAGATACTTGGGCGTGAAATCATCGAAGGTCAGCCCCCAGCCGGTGGTGAGGTGCTTTTTCGAATACAGGTTCAACGTGGCGCTGCCCGCCGGCCCCACCCCGATGACCCGGCCCTTGAAATCGGCGATGGACTGGATGGGCGAATCCCGGCGCACGATCCAGTGGGTATCGCTGGTATGCCCCACCGCGATGAGCCGCACCTGATCCACATCCATGCCCTCGGCCTGCAGGTCTTTCAAGGTGCCCATGCAGGCCAGGCCCAATTCCATCTCGCCGCGGATCAGCAGGCGGGCATTTTCGGTGGAGGCGGCGGTGGATTCGGCCGCCACCCGCACCCCGGGCACGTGATTGTTGATAATCGAGGCAAAACCGGCGCCGATAAAGTAGTAGGTGCCGGCCGGACTGCCGGTCCCGAAGGAGAGGAATTTCATGGCCGAAGCGCTCCGGGGGCCGACGAGCAGCAGGGCTGCCGCGAAGATGGCCAGACCGGCGGCGACACGCAGGGGGGAAACCGTTGTTCTCATGACATCCTCCTTTCCGGCATCTTCAGCCGAGTTCCTTGACGACGATGGTAAAACCGCTGGGCATCCGGTCATGGTACATGGGAAAGGCCTGGGTCTGCTCCTCGCCGGGCTTGATCCCCTTGACGTCTCCCTTGACCTGCAGCGGATAGAAGCCGCCGGCGGCCGGTCCCTCGGGCAAAAAGACGTGGACCCGGAACCGCTTGGCCACCGGGGCCAGATTCTTGACCGTCAGTTCCATGTGCAGCCTTTCGGCGCCTTCATAGACCTTGAAATAGTAGGCCACCTTGGTGACCCGGGCCGAATCGGCCACCTGGTAGGTGATGTTCGGCGCGATGCCGGCGTCCGCGGCCGGCTTGGGAGCGGCCGCGCAGCCTCCCAGCCATCCCCCCGCCACCATCAGCGCCAACAGCCCGACAACCCAGCGACACCTTTGCATCTGCATGATCCCCTCCCCTTGTTCTTGGTTTTGCGGTAGCCGATCGTCCGGCTGGCACTAGAGGTCGCAGTCGTGGCGAATGCGGCGGTCGATATCCTTTTCGAGACTGGCCCCGGCGACCCTGGAATAGGTCAGGTAGGTCTCGATGAGGTGGCGGCGGGTCTTTTCGTAAGCCTCGGCGCTGTTCTGCTTGATGATGGCATCCAGGATCTCGCGGTGTTCGTCGATGAATTTCTGCACGTCGCCGCGGTTGAGCTGAGTGCTGGTGGTCTCGATGATCAGGGTCGAATAGGACTGGGTGATGGACTCGGTGATAAAGACGATGATTGGATTCTGGGTGATCCGGGCCACTTCGCAGTGAAAGGAGACGTTGATGATGCGGGCGCGCTTGCAATTCTGATCGGCGACGGCCTCGGCGCGCTCCAGCAGCCCCCTGAGGTGCCGCACCTCCTTGTCGCTGCGATATTTGGCGGCCATCTCGGCGGCCCGCGGTTCGATGTAGAGCCGGGCGTCGATGAGATGGGAGTAGTCGATGCGCCCCAGGTGGATGAGGTTCTGAAAATTTTCCGTGATGGGATCCGAGGTGAGTTCGGACACATAGGCGCCGGCGCGCACCCCGCGGCGGATCGTGATCAGGCCGCTGCGCTGGAGGTTGCGCAGGGCCTCGCGGATCGTCACCCGACTGACCTGGAACTGTTCGACCAGTTCGCGCTCGGAGGGAATCTTCTCTCCGGGCTTGAACACCTCGTCGTGAATCGACTGCTTGATGGCATGCTCCACTTCCTGGGAGAGAAGGGGCTTTTTCAATGACGGAAAGCCTTCCATGATGAACACCTTTCAGGTTTCGAGCCCAATGGCAGGGTATAACGTCTGTTGTCATACCACTTGGGCGGTGTCAAGGGATTTTTTGAGCCTCAGTCGATGAACCCGGTTTTTCGATCTCCGGCGCGCCGTTCCCGCAAGGTCTCTGATCCGCGGCCGCCCTGTGTGCAGACCCCCGCCACGGCCTGGGCGGCGTTGGGTCAGGAAAGCGACGGATGCCCTGGCGTTGACGGGGCCGTGAGACGCC
Organism: uncultured Desulfobacteraceae bacterium; assembly: GCA_937982505.1. Lineage (GTDB taxonomy): Bacteria > Desulfobacterota > Desulfobacteria > Desulfobacterales > UBA2174 > UBA2174. The sequence goes on from CALJLV010000119.1 coordinate 44,201, forward strand.
CGTTGGGAAGCTTGCCCCGGATGCGGCGATGGCTTATAGTCCCGGCCGGAATGAACCTGCCCCCCTTCAAACTGGAGCGCTACTTCGCCCGCCACGAGTTCCGCGTGCGCCACCTGATGTGCGCCTCGGACTGCGAGGCCATGACCGTGGGCGACCTGCTGGCCATGGAGGAAGGCGCCGCCCGGGCCTTCGAGGCCTGCTGGCTCGGCTACACCGAAGCGGCCGGCGCCCCGGCCCTGCGCCGGGAAATCGCCCGCCTCTACACCACCATCGATGCGGACCAGGTGCTGGTGCACACCGGGGCCGAAGAGGCCATCTTCCTGTTCATGCAGGCGGTGCTGTCCCCGGCAGACCACGTCATCGTCCACTGGCCCGCATACCAGTCCCTCTTCGACGTGGCCCGGAGCCTGGGCTGCGCGGTGAGCTTCTGGAAGGCCCGGGAACAGAACGGCTGGGCCCTGGACCTGGATGAGCTGCGGGCCCTGCGGCGCCCGGACACCCGCGCCGTGGTGGTCAACATGCCCCACAACCCCACCGGGCATCTGATGACCGCCGCCCACCAGGCGGCCCTGGTCGAGATCGTGCGCGGGGCCGGCCTGATCCTTTTTTCCGACGAGGTCTACCGCGAATCGGAATACGATCCGGCCCGGCGCCTCCCGGCGGCCTGCGACCTGGACGAAAAGGCCGTCTCCCTGGGGGTCCTTTCCAAGACCTACGGCCTGCCCGGCCTGCGCATCGGCTGGATCGCCACCCGCAACCCGGAGATCCACCGCCGCATGGCGGCCCTCAAGGACTACACCACCATCTGCAACAGCGCTCCGAGCGAATTCCTGGCCGCTCTGGCCCTGCGCCGGCGTGAGGCCCTGGCGGCCCGCTCCCTGGCGGTCATCCGCCGCAATCTGGGACTGCTGGAGGCATTTTTCGCCCGCCACGGGGACCGCTTCGCCTGGGTGCCGCCCCAGGCAGGTCCCATCGCCTTTCCGCGTCTCAAGGGCGGCGACGCGGCCGCCTTCTGCCGGCGGCTGCTGGAGGATGCCGGCGTGTTGCTCCTGCCCGGCGCGGTGTACGACTTTCCGGGGCCCCATTTTCGCGTCGGCTTCGGCCGCCACAGCTTCCCCCAGGCCCTGGAAGCCCTGGAAGCGTTCATCGGCGGGGAACGGCGTTCACCGGTCACGGGTTTATCAAAGGCATGAAAGGCTGACGCCTGAACTCCAAAGGATCCGAGCGCGATGGTGGGTGAAATCCCCCCGGCCCCCCTTTTCCAAAGGGGGGAGATCGCTGGGTTCTCTTGGGGCAAGGGACGGGGCACCCCGGCCGCCGGCGCGTCCGGCTTGACAGGAGCGACCCCCAGCCGGTAGAAATCCGCCATGAACGCCACATGCACGGAAGAATGGCTCCAGGTGGAAGGCTTCGGCCTGCGGGTGCAATCCCACGTGCCGCCCGGCGCCGGACCGGCCGCGCCCCTGGTGCTGCTCCACGAAGGACTCGGGTGCATCGAATTCTGGCGCGATCTGCCGGCCGCCCTGGCCGCCGCCACCGGACGGCGGACCGTGGTCTACGACCGCCGGGGCTACGGCCGCAGCAGCCCCTGCCCCGATCCCCGGGACATCCGCTACCTGCACCACGAGGCCCATGTCCATCTGCCGGCGCTGCTGGACCGGCTCGCCATCGACCAGGCCGTGCTCATCGGCCACAGCGACGGCGGCTCCATCGCCCTGCTGTGCGCCGCCCGCTTTCCCGAGCGCTGCGCGGCCATCGTCACCGAGGCGGCCCACATCTACGTGGACGAAACCACCCTGGAGGGCATCCGCCGCGCCGTGGGGGCTTACGAAAGTGGAAACCTGCGCCAGGCGCTGGAGCCCTACCATGGAGACCGGACCGAGGCCGTGTTCCGCTCCTGGTCCGACACCTGGCTGGCGCCCTGGTTCCGGGCCTGGTCCATCGAGGCGGAGATCCGCGCGGTGCGCTGCCCGGTGCTGGCCCTCCAGGGAGCGGCCGATCCGTATGGGGAGAGGGCCCAGGTGGACGGGATCGTCAACGCGGTCGGGGGGCCGGCCTGGCCCCTGATCCTGCCCGACTGCGGCCACACGCCCCACAACGCGTCTCCCCGGGCCTGGATGGCGGCCGTCACCGCCTTCATCGCGGGTCTGCCCCGGAGCCCTGACCCCGAACCCAAGGAAAGACCTTGACAGCGGACGCGATCCATGACCGCCAGGCCCTGGACCGCCGGATCCGGCGCCACCTGGAAGCGTGGCGCGGCCGGCGCCCCTCCCGGGAGGAGCTGATGGAGGCCGCCGACGCGGTGACCGACTTGCGCCACGCCAACGGCATCCCGGGACTCTGGCCCGACCCGCCCCTGATGATCACCGCCACCCTGGACGACGCCTTCGGCCACGGGCTGGAGGTCATCCACCGCTTCGGCCGGGCCGCCGGGCTGCGCCTGCTCCCCCTGGGGACCCTGCAGACCGCCGCCGCCGTCGCCGCCGCCTGCCGGCGGCACCGCCCCCATCTGCTGGGGCTCACCGTCTTGCAGTTCGATACCGAGGCGGATCTGATCCGGCTGCGCGGCGCGATCCCATCGGCCACCCGCGTGGTGGCCGGCGGCCCGGTCTTCGCCGCCGATCCCGACCTGGCCGCCCGGGCCGGCATCGACCATGTGGCCCGCGACGCGGCCGCCTTCTGGGAATTTCTGCTGGGCTTCGATCCGGCGGCGGATCCGCCCGCTTAGGGGGATACCGGCCATGCGCATCCTGCACGTCCTGAGCCAGCACCCCGAGGCCACCGGCAGCGGCATCTACGTCCGGGCCATGATCGTTGCGGCCGCCCGGCGCGGCCACCGCAATTACCTCCTGGCCGGGGTCTCGGGTCCCGACCCGCCCGCGATTCCCGAACTGCCCCCCCAGCGGTGCCGCTGGGTGCATTTCCAGGGCCCGGATCTGCCCTTCGCCGTGCCGGGCATGAGCGATGTGATGCCCTACCCCAGCACCCGCTTTGGCGATCTGGAGCCTGCCGCGATCGCCGCCTACCAGGCCGCCTTCGACCGCCGCCTGCGCGAAGCGGCGGCCGATTTCCGCCCCCACCTGATCCACAGCCATCACCTGTGGCTGGTCACCGCCCGGGCGCGCCGCCTCTTCCCGGACCTGCCCCTGGTGGCGAGCTGCCACGGCACGGATCTGCGCCAGTTCCGCCAGTGCCCCCACCTGCGCTCCCGGGTGGCCGGGGCCTGCCGCCGCATCGACGCGGTCCTGGCGCTGAGCCGCATCCAGCGCGATGAAATCGCCGCGCTCTACGGCATCGCCCCCCGGCGCATTCATGTGGCCGGCGCCGGATACGATCCGGAGCGCTTTTTCCCGGCCCCCAAGCCCCCGCCCGATCCGGTGCGCCTCCTCTTTGCCGCCAAGCTGAGCCGCACCAAGGGCGCCGCCTGGCTGCTGCGGGCCCTGGCCAGAATCGAGGCCCCGGCCTGGCGCCTGACCCTGGCCGGCGAGGGCAGCGGCCCGGAGAAGGAGGAAATCCTGGGCCTGGCCCGGCCCCTGGGAAAACGGGTCGAGGTGCGGGGACTGATGGACCAGGCGGCCCTGGCCCGCGAGATGCGCCGGGCCCATGTCTTCGTGCTCCCCTCCTTTTTCGAAGGCCTGCCCCTGGTTCTGCTCGAGGCCCTGGCCAGCGGGTGCCGCCTGGTGGCCACGGCCCTGCCCGGGGTGCAGGAGCTGTTCGGCCCCATCGCCGATCCGGCCGTATGGCTGGTACCGTTGCCCCCCATGGCCGAAATCGACACCCCCGCCGCGGATGGCGCGGCCGATTTCGTCCAGCGTCTGGCCCAGGCCGTCGGCGGCCAGGCGCGAGCCGCCCTCCTGGAGCCCAGCCCGGATCTGACGGCCGTGGGTCCCTTGCTGGCGCGCTACACCTGGGACGGCGTTTTTAACGCGGTGGCGGGCGCTTATGAAGGGGCGCAACGCGAGGTCCATGAACCGGACCGGGGCGATGTCCCCCATGGGCAACGAGACGCCACGCAAAGGTGACGAACGTGGAATCCCCCAAAGGCAGGTTCGTGTTGACCGCCGCCCTGGGCTTCCTGCTGGCCGCCGCTCCGGCCGGTGGATACCGGCAGCGGGTGATTTTGGGCATGCCGGCCGGAGACTGCACCCTTCAGGTCGAGATGGACGACGACTCCGGGTGCCTCGGGCTCCGGGTCCTTCCCCAGTCGGGTGGCTGCCGCGTCGCCGCCCACCAGATGGTCTCGGCCCTGAAAGCGGCCATGGGGCGCATCGCGGCGTCGCCATCCTCCGGGCAGGCGTGCACCTCCCTGTTCATCGGCCGCCTGGTGGACTATCCGTGGCTTTCCGAGTACCTGGCCGAGACGGCCTGCCAGGATCCGGACTGGAATCGCGCCAGGGGCCGACCGAAAAACGGGGACATCCACCGCTACGTCGCCGGGGTGCTTTCCGGCACAGAGGTCCTCGCCACGATGCAGGCGGCCTTTGACGGAAGCGGCTACCGGGTGGCGGGCGCCAGCGTCGAAAAGGTCCTGGTGGGGGAACGGGCCGGCCGTTGCGGGAGTGCCGGAAGGGCCCGGCCGGCCCGGGTGCCCTTCGACGCCATGGTCTGGTTCCGCCTGGACAAAGACTATCCGGCCGCCGGAATCAGGCCCCCCACACACGGGGCGGTTCGCCGGTCCGGCGCAGGATGGGATCGCATTTTGGATAAAACCGCGGCCGGTGAACTCCGGCAATAACCGGCCGGGCGACACGAACCGGCGGCCTAGCGGCGGATCATCAGGTGGGTGACCGCCTTTTCCAGCCCGTCCAGGGAGAGCTCGAACATGGGGAAAATCCGTCCAATGGCGCCGATGGTCTGGGTGTAGCCCCACATCCGCTCGGCGACGGGATTGAGCCAGCAGCAGCGGGGAAAGGTCCGGGCCAGGGTGTTGAGCTGGACGATGCTCGGCTGGCCGCTGCGTTCGGTGATGTAGATCGATCCGTCGGTGGCCATGAGCTCGTAGGGGGCCATGGAGGCGTCGCCGAGCATGATCAGGCGGGTCTGGGGATCGTAGCGGGCGAACTCGGCCACCGGGTGGGGCTGGCGGTGGCGCGCGGCGTCGCGCCAGACCGTGTCGTAGACCGTGTTGTGGAAGAAGAAGGTCTTGAGCTCCTTGAACTGGGCCCGGGCGTAGTCGAAGAGGGTCTGGACCACCGGAATGTAGGGATCCATGGACCAGCCCCCGTTGTCGATCATCAGGATCACCTTGAGCCGGTCCTTGAGGCCGCGCGAAAAGACGATCTCGATCTCTCCGGCGTTCTTCATGGTCTGGTAGATGGTGGCGTCCACGTCCACCCGGTCCTTGGGGCCGGCCGGCACCATGTGGCGCAGCCGCTTGAGGGCCTCGCCGATGAGGGCCTCGGTGAGCGGCCCGCCCCGGGCGTAGTCCCGGTAGCGCCGCTCCAGGGCCACCTTGACGGCGCTCTTGCCCCGGGAGACCCCGCCCACCCGCATGCCGCCGGGATGGCGGCCCGAATGGCCCACCGGGGAGGTCCCCCCGGTGCCGATCCAGCGGCTGCCCCCGTCGTGGCGCCCCTTCTGTTCGGCCAGACGCTGCTTGAAGTACTCGATGAGCTCGTCGGGGGTCAGGCGGCTCAGCTCGCCCGGATCCATCCCCAGGGCCTCGGCCACGGTCTTAGGATCCGCCAGCCACTGTTCCAGCAGCAGCCGGGCCATCTCGTCCACCTCGAAGCCCTCCTCGGCCGGCAGCTCGGCCCCCTGGAACTGGTGGGCGAAGACCTGGTCGAAGAGATCGAAGTAGCGCTCGCTTTTGACCAGGATGGCCCGGGCCGCGGTGTAAAAATCGTCCAGGCTCTGGACCAGCCCGGCCTCCAGGGCCCGGTGCAGGGTGAGAAAGGCCGTGGGGCTCACCGGCACGCCCTGGTCCTTGAGTTTGTAAAAAAATTCCACAAACATAAATGGTTTCGTCCTCTGACCCCGCGCCCGTTATCGACGGGCGACGCGCTTCGATCGAACTTCGAGGGGCGGCGCAACCATCGAAAACATTTATATGGGAAATGCGTTGGGCCAAATCAATGAAGCGGCATCCCCCAAAATTCATGCCTTCGGCGGGATTCAATTTCTCCGTTTCCGCTAGAAGAGCCGCCGGCGATTGACCGCGGCCGTGGCGCGGTCGGTATCCCCGCTTTTCTTGAACAGTACCCCTAGAAAAGGGATATCCCCCTTGGCCAGGCTCTTGGGATGAAAATCCGCGTCGGCCTGCAGGGCCCGGATCCAGTTGACCAGTTCGCGGGTGGCGGGCTTTTTTTCCACCCCGTCGATCTCCCGGAGCCGGTAGAAGGTCTCCACGGCCCCGTCCAGCAGTTGGGTGTCGATCTCGGGAAAGTGGACCCGGAGGATCTTTCGCATCATCTTGGGATCCGGAAAGGCGATGTGGTGAAAGTTGCACCGGCCCAGGAAAGGGTCGGACAGGTCCTTCTTGGCGTTGGAGGTGATGACGATCACCGGCCGGTGCCGGGCCCGGATGGTCTTGTCGATCTCGATGATGTCGAACTCCATCTGGTCGAGCACATCGAGCATGTCGTCCTGGAAGTCGGTGTCGGCCTTGTCGATCTCGTCGATGAGCAGCACGGTGCGCCGTTCGGCGGTGAAGGCCTGGCCGATCTTGCCCATCTTGATGTAGTCCTCGATGTGGCTCACGTCCCGCTTCGAGTCGCCGAAGCGGCTGTCGTTGAGCCGCGTCAGGGTATCGTACTGGTAGAGGGCCTCGATGAGCTTCATGCTCGACTTGACGTTGAGCACGATGAGCGGCATCTGGAGGCTCTCGGCGATGGCATGGGCCAGCATGGTCTTGCCCGTGCCCGGTTCCCCCTTGAGCAGCAGGGGCATTTCCAGGGCCATGGAGATGTTGACGATGCGCGCCAGTTCGTCGTCCAGGACGTAGCGCGCCGCGCCGGAAAAGGAAGTTTCACTCTGGATCATGGCATGTCCTTGTTTCAGGTCTGATGACGAAGTCCGTACTTGTTTAGCGCAGGTATCTGGCCCGCAGGGCCGCCGAAACCCCGGAGGCCAGCGCGAGGATCCGCTCGGCCCTGGCGGCGGACAGGGCGCCGGTGCCGCAGGCCGGGGTGATGAGCACCTGATCCGCCAGGCGCCCCCGGTCCACCCCGAGGCGTTCCAGGGCCGCGGCCTGTTCCTCCCACCGGGCCACCAGCCCGGCGACGGTGGCACCGTCGATGTCCGCCGGATCCAGGGTGGGCACGATGCCCCAGGCCAGGATCCGGCCGGCGGCGAAAAAGGCGCGGATCTGTTCGGGATAGAGCACAAAGCGATCGAAGTAGGCAAAGGCGTCGAAATTGACCACATCCACCCCGGTATCCATCACCAGGCCCCAGTCGGTGTTGGCGCAGACGTGGATCCCGGCCAGGGCGCCCTCGGCGTGCACGGCGGCGACGATCTCGGAGAGGGTCTCGGCCACGTCCGCGCGCGAAACGCTGATGAATTCCGAACTGCCGAACCCGGCCAGGCCCGGCTCGTCGATGAAGACCATGACCGGCGCCCCGGCCAGGTCCCCCAGGACGCGCGCCTGCCAGCGGGCGTTGAGGCCCAGCAGCTTGACCAGCACGTCCCGCAACTGGGGATCGTAGAAGATGGGCCGCCCCCGGGCGTCCTTCACCGCGGTGCCCAGGGAAAAGGGCCCGGCGATCTGCCCCTTGACCGCCAGGGGCCGGGGCGAAAGCCCGGGCAGCCGCTGGCAGAGGGCGAAAAAGCCCCGGGCATTGCGGGCGGTGAGGGTAAACCGCGGATCCGGTTCCCCGGGCCAGGCCGCTTCGGCCCGCAGGTAGGCCTCGTAAAAGGCGAGCACGGCGGCGTCGAAATCGGCAGCGCCGGTTTCCAGCACCACCCGGGCCGGGTTGCCCCCGTAGCCCGGAAGCCCGGCGGCGAACTGGGCCACGAAGCTCTCCTCGGGATGGACCGGAAGCTGGGGCCAGACGGGCACCCGGGGGGCGTGGGCCAGGACCAGGTCCACGGCCTGGCGCGCATCGGCCAGGGGCAGGCTGCCGATGAGGGTGGTGTTCAGGGCGGCGCGAAAGGATACGGTCATCAGGGGTCTCGCTTTCGGCAAAGGGCCAAATCCGTTGGGCGCCATGAAGCTAACACGCACCCGCGGCGTTGACAACCGGGCGTTGCGCCGCTGGCCCCCGAGACCGGTTGGCCACCGCGGCTGAACGCCGGGAAGGGGTGCCCCGCGCGCGTCTTCAGTTGGCGGGACCCCGGCGACCGCGCGGCTGTCCGCTTGACTTGGGGGGCAAAGGGAAGTAAAAAATCAGATTCGTCCAGCCCGCCCGGAACAGGGGGGCCGGATCGAGGCAACGACGCATCCAGGTTTCTGTTTCCGCCACACGAGGACGATCCATGCCCATCTACGAGTACCAGTGCAACCAGTGCCGGTGCCGCTTTGAGACCCTGGTGCTGCCCGGCGACCGGGAGCTTCCCGCCTGCCCCGCCTGCTGCGGGCAGGACGTGCGCAAGCTGATCTCGGCCGGCAGCGCGCGGCCCCACGGGATCCCCAGCGGCGGGGGCGGTTTCAAGCCGCCCAAATGCGTGCCCTCCAAGGGCTGAGGGATCTGATGCCTGACCGCCGGGACGCGGTCGACGCCATACTGAACCGGGAATCGGATCTCCCGGGACAAAAGGAATCCAGTGCCATGCCAGTCTACGAATTCAAATGCCGCTGCGGTCATGTCGCCGAAGAACTCGTGCGCATGGGAACCGAAACCATCAAGTGCCCCGCCTGCGGCGCCCGGGCCGAAAAAATCATCTCCTCGTGCAGCTTCGCCCTCAAGGGCGGCGGCTGGTACGCCGACGGCTACGCCGCCAAGAAGCGCTGACCCGCTTTTGCGGGCCGGTCACTTGACGCGCCGGAGCCGCCCCCTGTCCCGGCGCCAGCGGTCCAGTTCCGCCAGGGTCGCCAGCAGGTCGCAGCACAAGGGGCGAAAGGTGCGCACGTGCCCTTCGGCCCGCGGATCCAGGGCCCGGCGGTAAAAGACGAACAGGGTGCCGGCCTCCGGACGGCACAGCAGTTCCAGACAGCCCACCATCCTGGCGGCCGTCTCGTGGTAGGCCCCGATGTCCAGGGTCCCGAAGGCCACCTGGGCCGCATCCCGCCGCAGCCTCCCATAGGCCTCCCGGTGGCGCGCCACCGCCCGCGCCGAAGACGCCAGCGCCGCCTCATGGCGCCGTCGCAGTTCATCCAGGCTGGAATCCGGCGACAGGTTCATCCGAAACACCTCCTCAACAGGACGAAATGAGGCCGGCGCCGACCGGCAAACGAAGCCACCGGCTTATGGCGCCCCCGAGGCGCGCCAGAATTCGGCCAGTGCCTCGGCCAGCCCATGGATCCGGCTGACGATACGCGGCTGCCAGTGGGGCGGCAGCAGACGGCGGTAGGCGCCGCGGCCGTAGCGGGCATCGATGAGCACCACCACCCCCCGGTCGCTGGCCGAGCGGATCACCCGCCCGGCGGCCTGCAGGACCCGGTTGAACCCCGGAAAACGGTAGGCGAAGTCGAACCCGGCTCCGCCTTCGCCGTCGAAAAAGCGCCGGATCTCTTCCCGCTCGGGGCAGATGGCCGGCAGCCCGACCCCCACCACCACGGCCCCGGTGAGCCGCTCGCCGCGAAGGTCGATCCCTTCGCCGAACACCCCGCCCATCACGGCAAAACCGACCCGGGTCTCCCGGGGCGTTTCGGGAAACCAGTCGAGAAAGGCCTCCCGGTCCGCGTCCGCCATGCCCGGGGTCTGGCAGCGGACGGCGACACCGGGCCAGCGGTGGGCAAACACGGCATGGATCTGTTCCAGGTAGGCATAGGAGGGGAAAAAGACCAGATAGTTGCCGGTGCGCGCCCGAACCACGGCGCCGGTGGCCTCGACCACCGTCTCTGCCGTATGCGGCCGGTCCCGGTAGCAGGTGGAGACCGAGGAGAGCACGAAAAGACCGAAATGCTCCCGGGGAAAGGGCGAGGGCAGGCGGCAGTGGGCCGTCTGCGGCGGCAGGCCGAAAAGGGCCGTGAAATAGGCCATCGGGGCCAGGGTCGCCGAAAACAGCACCGCCGCGGGGCACCCGGCCAGGGTCGCTGCCAGTCCAGGAGACGGATCCAGGCAGAAGAGCCGCACCTGGACATCTCCGGCCTCGCGGGTCGCGAGGGTCACGTAACGCCGGTCAAAACCGTCTCCCACCCGCGCGAAGGCCAGCATCTGGAAGTAGAGGTCCATCAGGGACGCACGCCAGGGGGCGTCGCCGTGGCGGATCAGGGCCGCCTCGCCGAGCCTCAAGGCGCCCCGCAGTTCGGCCAGCAGCGCCTCGGGCGCCGCCTGGGACACGGTGGCTTCGTCCGCCTCCAGGGCCGCGGTGATGGCGCGGCCGACCCGACCCAGACTCCGGTAGAGCGTCGCCGCGGCCGTTTTCACCTCCCGGCGCACCGCGGACACCGCCTCGCGCCCCATGGCGGCCGAATACATCTCGCGCCCCCGGTCCACCAGATTGTGGGCCTCGTCCACCAGCAGCAGGGTGCGCGCCCCGGCATCGGCCTCGAACAGGGCGCCCAGCCGCACCCGCGGATCGAAGACGTAGTTGTAATCGCCGATGATCCCGTCCACCTGGTCGGCCAGGCTCAGGGAAAAGGCGAAGGGGCAGACCTCGTGGCCGCGGGCCAGGGCTTCGATCCGCTCCCGGGTCAGGGCCTCCTCGCCCAGGGCGGCATCCAGGGCGCGGCCCAGCCGGTCGAAATGGCCCCGCGCGAAGGGGCACTGCTCCGGGCCGCAGACCGCCTGGGGCGCAAAGCAGATCCGCTCCTTGGCCGTCAGGCTCAGGACCCGGAAAAAAAGCCCGGCCGACCGCAGCCGGGCCAGGGCCTCTTCGGCCGCCAGGCGTCCGGTGGTGCGGGCCGTGAGGAAAAAGACCCGCTCCACCAGCCCCTGGCCCACGGCCTTGACGGCCGGGAACCAGGCGCCCATGGTCTTGCCGATCCCGGTGGGGGCCTGGACCATCAGGGGGCGGCCGTGGCGCGCGGCGCGAAACACGGCCACGGCCATCTCGCGCTGGCCGGGGCGGAACCGGCCGAAGGGAAAAGCGAGGGGCCCGATGGCGGCGTCGCGCCGGGCGCGCAGGGCCATCAACCTCCGGGCCCAGGCCATGTAGCGGTCCACCACCGCCTGAAAGAAGGCCGCCAGGGAGGCGCGGCTCTCGATGCGGCGCACCTCCTGGAGACGGCCGGTCTCGATCTGATAATAGGTCACCTGGACGCCCACCTGTGCCAGGCCGCGCTCCTGGGCCAGCAGATGGGCATAGAGACGGGCCTGGCCCCAGTGGACCGGATTTTCGGCCGCCGCGGCCTCCTGGGGCGGCTGGAGAGTGGTCTTGATCTCCTCGACCACCACGATGCCATCCCGATCGAAGACCCCGTCGATGCGCCCGCCGACCCTGAGTACCAGATCCTCGGTGTCCACCCGCCCGGAGACGGGCACTTCGGGCTCATAGCCGCCGGGCCGGGAGGACTGGACCCGCCGGTGGCCGGCGATCCCTTCCTGGGCCCGCACCGCGCCCAGGAAATGGAAGCTCAGATCCCCGCTATGGAGCACCTGCTCGGCCAGGGCGCGCACCGCCACCGCCATTTCGGGCCTGGCCGGGATCCTGTCGGGGCTGGCTTCCATCAATTCGACGGCCATGAAATGGATCTCAAGAAACCCGGCAATGGGATTTTCGGAATCTGGTCAGAACAGATTCAGCATCTTGCCCAGCAGGCCGATCATGGAGATGGCCGAAAAGGTCATGGCGAAGGTAAAAAGGCGCACCATCTGGGCCCGGTTTTCGCGCATCCCCGCGTCGATTCGCCGGTCGATGCGCTCGATGATCTTGTCCAGCTTGTCTTCCACCTGCACGAAATGCCTGTCCACCTGCTCGAAGCGCTTGTCCACCTGTTCGAAGCGCTGGCCCATGCGCCCTTCGAGGCCGGAAATCTCCCCCCTGACCGCCACGAACTGGGCATCCACCTGCTCGAAGCGCTTGTCCACCTGCTCGAAGCGCTTGTCCACCTGCTCGAAGCGCTTGTCCATGCGCACTTCGAGGCCGGAAATCTCCCCCCTGACCGCCACGAACTGGGCATCCACCTGCTCGAAGCGCTTGTCCACCTGCTCGAAGCGCTGGCCCATGCGGGTCTCGAGATTCTTGATGTCCTCCTTGATCTCGTTGACCTGGTACTGCAAGTGGTCGAAGCGGCTCTCGAAGTACTTGGAGGTGGGGATGATGTGCGCCACGAGCACCTCCACCGTCTTTTGATCCAGGGTCAGCCCCTGCAGCGGGCCCTGAACGCTTTCCTCGGCCATGGAACCACCCCCTCTGCCTTAGCCGTTGAATGGTGACAAGCCAAAACTGATTTGGTCGTAAAAAGGCCGAAGCAACACCTCTGATAACGTCGCAAAAAAACCGAAAACAGCCATTGTCATTCCGAGGAGCTTGCGACGAGGAATCTCAACCATCAACTATTATGACACATTTCGTTTTATGAAGAGATCCCTCGCTGCGCTCGGGATGACAATTCGGGACTTTTTACGAACGCATCAAAGTTAACAGGTGCGCGCGGGGGTGTCAATTTGCGGGCGGTGAGCTTCGTGATTTTATTTAAAAGCGAGGATTTGAGCCGGCAAAAGCCTGTTTCGAAAGGCTCAGCGGGACCGTTGCGAGGGCGATCTGGGCCGAGGCGCCTGAGCCCCCGTGGGAGCGTACTTCGACAAGCTCAGCACAGGCTTTTTCAAGCGCGATCTCGGGCTGACGCGAAACGCCTCTAGTCGCGGATGCAATCCGGCTGCTTGCGCGCTGCGCGCAGGCAAGCTCCCACAGGGCCGAGTCTCCGAGCCCCTGTGGGAGCGGCAACACCAGCGGAATCAATGGGTGGTCGCAGCCCCTTCCTTCTTGCCTTCCTGGGCTTCCTGGGCCTTGCGCGCCTCCTCGATTTTGTCGCGAAGCTGCTTTGCCGCGCCCTGGAAGGCACCGGCCACCATGCCGTAAGCGATGGCCGGAATCACCAGTTCGCCGGTCTGCTGTTCGGTCCCGTCGGCCGCGGTGGCCATGCACTGCATGCGGATCACGCCGTTTCTCAGGGACACCGCGCCGATTTTCTCGATCATGATAAAACTCATCTCTGGGTTCCTCCTTCTATCCTTTGGTTGAATGGGCAGAATGCCGGTCAATGGGTTCGCATTAGCGCCGGCCTAACTTGATATGGGGCGCATGGTACCATATTCGGTACCAGTGTCAAGCAAAAAAGAGAAAAAAGAGGGACGCTGCTAAGAAAACAAATAACTATCCACCATCGAGCACCAAACCCCGCTCCGCGGCTATCCGTTCCCCTCGATCGACCGCATAGTTCACAGCGGCGGTCGTCATGGCAAAGCACCGGGCCATTTCCGCCGTGGACAATCCTAATTCACGCACCGCCCAAAAGCACGCCAGGCTGCGCGCCTCGCTGCGCGCCCGTTTTCGACTTCTGGACAACACCTCATCGCTGGCCAGCTCGTAAATCGCCGCCGCCCGATCCAGAACGCGCTCAAAATCCCATCCCTGCTGCTGCAGCGTGTAGCGCCGGTCGAGCCGTTGGCGTGCTTCGGAAAGCACCGATTCGACAAATTCCGCTTTACCCAATATGCGGCTGTCAACCATGAGCCGCTCGAGCCTGACTTCCTGGCGGGGCTTGACCTTTTCCCAGCCATAGCGGCTGCGTCTGACCTTACCCCCCACCAGGTCTGCCTGTTTGCCCATCTCTTCGGTTTTGATGACATATTCCAGATACTGCCTGCGGGCGGTTCCTATCTCTTGGCCGAACCGACGAAGCACAAAACCTATGTCTTGCCAGGCCGCCGACCATGCTCCCAGCAAAACGCCATGACCGCAATACGGGTAATGGGCCAATGTTGTCAGATCGCCAACCAAGCACGCGCGCAGGGGATTCAGATGAATATAGGCCACAAGCTGCTTCAGATAGGCATCTTCCTGGCAGACGATGGACTTGTAGCGGTTCTGGAACAACTGGCCGCTTCGACGATGCCGGTGGTTGAAGCCAACCACATATCCGGTCAACAACCGGCGCATCAAGGCAGCGATGCCGCGTGGACCACTGCGAAACAGAAAATGGGCATGATTGTCTAAAAAAGCCCAAGCATAGCAAGCCGTGCCGGTCTTGGGTAACAGGCCGGCCAGCCGTTCCAGCATGTCATCGCGGTCGGCATCGTCCCGAAAAATCTTGCGCCTCTCGATGCCTCGAATGATGACATGCTGCAGCATCCCGGGCTTATCCAAACGTGCGCTTCGCGGCATGATGCGGAGCTAACTCGGGTGGCGGGGAATGTCAAAGTTTTTTGTTAAATTAGCCTCGTCCCTATACGCTATACGCTAGAAGCGAAGCAAGCCGTCATCACCGAACAATTTGTCGATACAGGCTTCCGGTGTCACCGGCGTCTGGCGCTCGGACCGCGCCTGGGCCAGACGGTCGAATACACCGGTATGGCCCATTGAAAAAAGCTGCGC